>NZ_CP155619.1:2496198-2808223 GCF_039697315.1 Pseudomonas abietaniphila
GATTTCTGGGCCGAGTGGTGCGCGCCGTGCAAGGTTCTGATGCCGTTGCTGGCACAGATTGCCGAGAGCTATCAGGGCGAGCTGCTGCTAGCGAAAGTCGACTGCGACGCCGAGCAGGACATCGTTGCCCGCTTCGGCATTCGCAGCCTGCCGACCGTGGTGCTGTTCAAGGACGGCCAGCCGGTCGACGGTTTCGCCGGTGCCCAGCCTGAATCACAGATTCGCGCGCTGCTCGAACCGCACGTCCAAATGCCGCCACCGGCCGCAGCCGACCCGCTGCAAACCGCTCAGGAAATGTTCGCCGCGAGCCATTTCGCGGAAGCGGAAGCCGTGCTTCAAACCATCCTCACAGAGGACAACACCAACGCCGCCGCGCTGATTCTGTACGCGCGCTGCCTGGCTGAACGTGGCGAGCTGACCGAAGCCCGTGCGGTGCTGGATTCGGTCAAAGGCGACGATCACAAAGCCGCACTCGCCGGCGCGAAAGCTCAGTTGACCTTCCTCGGGGAAGCCAAGGCACTGCCGGATGCGGCGGACCTGAAGACCCGCCTCGCGCAAAACCCGCAAGACGATGAAGCCGCGCATCAACTGGCGATTCACCAGCTGTCCCGCCAGCAGTACGACGCCGCGCTGGAAGGCTTGCTCAAGCTGTTTATCCGCAACCGCAACTACAACGAAGGCCAACCGCACAAGACCTTGCTACAGGTGTTCGACCTGCTGGGCAACGATCACCCGCTGGTCACGACCTACCGTCGCAAGTTGTTTGCTGCGCTTTACTGATGTGACTCCGGCCCTGTAGGGCTTTAGACAGGATTGAGTCGGGAGATACCCTGCATCACTCGATCCAGTGATACTCCGGCGCATCGCCATGGCTTTCGACTTTGACGTTGGCGCTGTGGCGCATGCGCACCATCAGGCGTTTGCCCGCCGCCGTGCTGCCCGCCAGTCCTTCCAGCTGTCCAAGCAGGTCGGGCCCGCTCATGTGGCCCGCCTTGCGCAGCAGTTCCTGCGCGATCTCCCAGACCGTGTCGTTACGGCTGGCGACCGGTTTGGCCGATGACTCACTGAGTGGTTTGCTTTCCTGTGCCTGCACGCCCAGTTGCGTGCCCAGCCGGGCCCAGTCGCTTTCGTCCATCTCCACGGTCAGATCCACCGGCATGTCGCCGACGGTTCCACGGATTCGCAACATGATGTGTGTCCTCTGATTGACTGAGCGGCATGGTCCCACAGGATATTGCGCGATGCACACTGTCACCTGAACCCGGATCGCCCGAGCCACGCACACTGTAGGAGCGCGCTTGGTCTGGGCCGCAGTCGGAAGATCGCGTTGGGTCAGCCGCCACAGGATTTGCAGATACACCGCCATCGTCCGAATGCGGCCCAGACACAAGCCACGCTCGTACAGTTCCTGAACAAAAAAGTTAAGAACGACCGTAACTTATTGTTATAAGATCACATAACAAATTTCCAACCCCTCCCCGGAGCCCTCTCTTATGCGTCGTCTGTTACTCGCTTTGCCCTTCGCGCTGCTGCCACTGACCTTCGCTCACGCTGCCGATGAACATGACCACGATCATGAACACGGCAGCCTCGGCGCGCATGAGCACGGTGTGGCGCGATTGGACATGGCGCTGGATGGCCGCACGCTGGAACTGGAGCTGGACACCCCGGCCATGAACATCGTCGGCTTCGAACACGCCGCGACTTCCGCTGCCGACAAAACAACGTTGGCGCTGGCGCGGGAAACCCTGCTCAAACCCCACGGGCTGTTCAGTATCCCGGAAGCGGCGGGCTGCACCGTCACCAAGCAGAAGCTGGAAAGCCCCTTGTTTGGCGACAAGGACGATGACCACGACGACGGGGATACGAACGAGCACGAACACAGCGAAATCCACGGTCACTACCAGTTCACCTGCAATGTGCCCGCCGTACTCAACAAGCTGGACCTGACACAGCTGTTCAAAAGCTTCCCGGCGACCCAAACCGTTCAGGTACAACTGGTGACACCGAAACGCCAGATGGGCGCTGAAGTGCGTCCAAGCAATCCAGTGGTCAAGTTTTAACCACCGCGGGTTCATACACGACCGGGACTGCCCGGTCGTTCACTTTCGGATGCGACTGAGGCCATGACTCAAGCACTTATCGAGCTGTCCGGACTAGGCTTTGCCTGGCCGGGACACACCCTTCTGCTGGACATTCCGGCGTTTCGCCTGGAGCCGGGCGAAACCCTGTTTCTCAAAGGCCCCAGCGGCAGTGGCAAAACCACCTTGCTGGGCCTGTTGGGCGGCGTGCAAAAACCCGGTCGTGGCAGCATTCGCCTGCTGGGCCAGGAGCTGACAGCACTGTCGGCCGGCGCCCGCGACCGCTTTCGCGTCGATCACACGGGCTACATCTTCCAGCAGTTCAACCTGCTGCCGTTTCTGTCGGTGCGCGAGAACGTCGAGTTGCCCTGTCATTTCTCCAGACTTCGAGCAGAACGAGCGACACAGCGTCATGGCAGCGTTGATCAAGCCGCGACGGCACTGCTCGCACATCTGGGCCTCAAGGATCCCAATGTGTTGAGCCGCCGCGCCGATGCGCTGTCCATCGGCCAGCAGCAACGCGTCGCAGCCGCCCGCGCATTGATCGGCCAGCCCGAGCTGGTGATCGCTGACGAGCCTACCTCCGCCCTCGACGCCGACGCTCGCGAGGCCTTCATTCAGCTGCTGTTCGCCGAATGCCGGGAGGCCGGTGCGAGCCTGTTGTTTGTCAGTCACGATCAGAGCCTGGCGCCGCTTTTCGACCGTAACCTGTCGTTGGCCGAACTCAATCGCGCCGCCGTCGCCACCGAGGTTTGAGATGTATCTTCTTCGCCTGGCGCTGGCCAGTCTTGCCAACCGCCGCTTTACCGCTTTTCTCACGGCGTTCGCCATTGCCCTGTCGGTCTGCCTGCTGCTGGCCGTCGAACGGGTGCGCACCGAAGCCCGCGCCAGCTTCGCCAGCACCATCAGCGGCACCGACCTGATCGTCGGCGCACGCTCCGGCTCGGTGAACCTGTTGCTGTATTCGGTTTTTCGCATCGGCAACGCCACCAACAATATTCGTTGGGACAGCTTCGAACACTTCGCCAACAGCAAGCAGGTGAAGTGGGCGATTCCGATTTCACTGGGCGACAGCCATCGCGGCTATCGGGTGATGGGCACCAACGAATTGTATTTCGAGCATTACCAGTACGGCCGCCAACAGCATCTTGAACTGGCAGAGGGTCGCCCGTTCGCCACCGATCCATTCGAAGTGGTACTGGGCGCCGAAGTCGCGGACGCCCTGCATTACAAACTGGGTGACAAGCTGGTGCTCGCGCACGGCGTGGCCGTGGTGAGCCTGGTCAAGCACGACGACAAGCCGTTTACCGTGGTCGGTATTCTCAAACGCACCGGCACGCCGGTGGACCGCACGCTGCACATCAGTCTGGGCGGCATGGAAGCGATCCACATCGACTGGCATAACGGCGTGCCGGCTCAGGGCGCCGGCCGTATCACGGCCGATCAGGCGCGCAATATGGACCTGACGCCGACCGCCATCACGGCCTTCATGCTCGGGCTGAACAACAAGATCTCGACCTTTGCCTTGCAACGCGAGATCAACGAGTTCCGGGGCGAGCCGATGCTGGCGATCCTGCCGGGCGTTGCCTTGCAGGAACTTTGGAGTCTGATGGGCACGGCGGAGAAAGCGCTCTTCGTGATTTCGCTGTTCGTGGTACTGACCGGTTTGATCGGCATGCTGACTGCGATTCTCACCAGCCTCAACGAGCGTCGCCGGGAGATGGCGATTCTGCGTTCGGTCGGTGCGCGCCCTTGGCATATCGCCAGCCTGCTGATCCTGGAAGCCTTCGCGCTGGCGCTCGCGGGTGCGGTCAGCGGGCTGGCCTTGCTCTACATCGGCATCGCCGCTGCTCAGGGTTACGTGCAGGCCAATTACGGCTTGTACTTGCCACTTTCGCTGCCGAGCGCTTATGAATGGACGCTGTTGGGCGGCATTCTCGGCGCCGCGCTGCTGATGGGCGTCGTACCCGCCTGGCGCGCGTATCGCCAGTCGCTGGCAGATGGCCTGTCGATCCGGTTATGAGGACGTCTTGATGCATAGGTTGTGGATGATGATGGTGTCGCTGGTGCTCTCGACGCCGCTGTGGGCGCAGGACCTGCGCGTGCTGACCTGGCAGGAGATGATTCCGCCCGATGCGCCGCCGGTGAAACTGATCACCGCGCCCATCCACAACCTCTCGCAGATGGCCGACACGCTGGCAGTGGAATCGGCGCCTGCGGCTCATCAACTGGCGCCCAACGCACCGGTGGTCAAATCGCTGGATGGGCAAAGGGTGCGATTGCCAGGGTACATCGTGCCGCTGGAAGTCAGCGAAGAAGGTCGGGTGACGGAGTTTCTGCTGGTCCCGTATTTCGGCGCCTGCATCCACGTGCCGCCGCCTCCACCGAACCAGATCGTCCACGTCACCAGCGAGCTTGGCGTGAAGGTCGATGAGCTGTACCAGCCGTACTGGATCGAAGGGCCGATGCAGGTCAAATCATCGACCAGCGAACTGGCCGAGGCCGGGTATCAGATGGAGGCCGACAAGATTCTGGTCTACGAGCTGCCGGATCAGTAGCCATTACGTGGCTGACGCATTCCGCTGTGAGCGAATTCATTCGCTCCCACAAGGACATTCGTCACGCCAGGATCAAGTCCACAGGATTGCGACCGCTTTCATTGAGCCAAGTCAAAACTGGCGATTCACACGCTTCGTAACATAAGGCATCCCTTTTTTATGCCCTTACGGAGCCCCCATGAACACGTCCTTGCTCAGCGCATCGGTCCTCGCGCTCGCACTCGCTGTCCCCCTCGCCGCCCACGCGCACCAGGCCGGCGACATCATTGTCCGCGCAGGCGCTGCCACCACGGCGCCCAATGAAGACAGCGGCAACCTGAAGTTCGACGGCGTAAAGGCACCGGGTACCAAAGCGACGCTGGACAGCGATACTCAGTTGGGCCTGACCTTCGCTTACATGCTGACCGACCACGTGGGCCTGGAACTGCTCGCGGCCACGCCTTTTCAACACACGGTCGCCATCAAGGGGCTGGGCGCGGGCCTGGACGGCAAGCTGGCTGACGTGAAACAACTTCCGCCGACGCTGTCGCTGCAGTACTACCCGATGGAGGCGAACTCAAAGTTTCAGCCCTATGCCGGTCTGGGCGTGAACTACACGTGGTTCTATGACGAAAACCTGAGCAGCGACCGCAAGGGCCAGGGCATGAACAACCTGCACCTCAAGAACTCGTGGGGCTGGGCCGGGCAAGTGGGCATGGACTACATGCTGACCGATCGCATCATGGTCAACGCCGCCGTCTGGTATATGGACATCGACACTCAGGCGACCCTGGACGGTCCGTCAGCACTGTCCATGGGCCGCACCAAGGTCAACGTGGACGTGGACCCTTGGGTTTACATGCTCGGGTTTGGTTACAAGTTTTAAAAAGCGCTGCGTAAGGCACAAAAAAGGCACCTCGAAGGTGCCTTTTTGCGTGACGCGGTTCAGTGCCCCATCAAACGCGCCAGCCCGACCTTCAACGGCGTCGGCGTCGGCACCTTGAAGCGCTGCAGCAGACGCTCATTGTTAGCGCGAGAATGCTTGATGTCGCCTGAGCGCGCGGGCAGGTAGGTCACCGGCGGAAGACTGCCCACCACCTGCTCGAACGCCGCCAGCAACTCATTCAGCGAAGTGGTCGCATTCAGGCCAACGTTGACCGCGCCCTCGGCCACTTCAGGCAGCTCGAATCCCTGGACCACGAGGTCGACCAGGTCTTCAACGTAGAAAAAGTCCCGCGTCTGCTCGCCGTCACCAAACACCGAAATGGGCACGCCTTTCTCGGCACGCTCAGCGAAGATGCTGATCACGCCCGAGTACGGCGAGGACGGGTCCTGGCGCGGCCCGAAAATATTGAAGAAGCGAAACACCACGGGTTCCAGACCGTGCTGACGACGGTAAAAGTCGAAATAGTGTTCGCTGGCCAGCTTGTCCGACGCGTACGGCGTCAGCGGGGCTTTTGGCGTGTCTTCGGTGATGGCTTCGCCCTCGCCGTTATTGCCGTACACCGCCGCGCTCGAGGCAAACACCACACGCTTGATACCGGCCTGACGCATGGCTTCGCAGACGTTCAACGTGCCGATGAAATTGCTCTGGTGGGTTTTTACCGGGTCGTCCACCGACGCCTGCACCGAGGCCACCGCTGCAAGATGCGCAACGGCCTGACAACCTACCGCGACGCGCGCAACCAATGCCGCGTCGGCAACGTCACCTTCGATCAGCTCGACCCGAGGATTGTCCAGCGGCAGGTTGCTGCGCTTGCCGGTGGACAGATCGTCCAGCACGCGCACCGCGTAACCCTTGGCGAGCAAGGCGTCGACCAGGTGCGAGCCGATGAAACCGGCACCGCCGGTGATGAGGACAGGAGCATCAGACATGACGGTAGTAGCGGTCCAATAAGCTGGGCAAACCGGCACGCCATGCGCGAGGCTTGATACCAAAGGTGTGAAGGATTTTCTTGCAGGCCAGCACGGCGTTCTGCGGCTCTTCGGCGGCATCCGGGCTCGCGGCGTGGGCCTGAGCGGTCGGCGCTTCGATCGCCAGTGGACGCATCAGGCGCGCCTCGGTGAGGATGGCCTGACCCAGCGCCAGCGGCGTGGTCGCCTCGTGGCCTGCGTAGTGATAGGTGCCCCATAGCGGCGCTGCGCAATCCAGTTGCTTGAGCACCGAAATGATCACGCGCGCGGCATCATCGACCGGCGTCGGATTGCCGCGACGGTCATCGGCCAAGAGCAATTCATCAGTCGATTCGGCGCGGGTCAGAAACCGCCCCAGCACGCCGTCGGCACTGTCGTCGAGCAACCAGCCGAAACGCAACAACACATGTTGCGGGCAGGTAGCACGCACGCTTTGTTCGATGCGCCACAGTGCCTGGCCGCGCGAACCCAGTGGCACGGGCTCGTCTTTCTCGCTGTAGGCGGTCGCCCGCGAGCCGTCGAACACGCGATAACTGGAAGGTTGGACCAGAACGATGTTGTGGTACTGGCACAGCTCGGCGAGACGCCCCACAGAGCGTTCCTGGGTGTTCAGCCTCTCTGCGCTTACGCTCTCCGCCTGAAACCAGTCGAAGTAATAAGCAAGGTTGATCAAGGCATCCGGGCGGGTGTCATCGAGCAGTTGCGTCAGGCTTGCCGCATCCCAACCGTCTTGCGGTGGACGCGGTGCGAGGAATCCAATGTCCTCCTCGGCACCCAGACGAATCAACGCCTGCCCAAGGGCATTCCCGCCGCCCAACAGCATAAGGCGCATTCGCATAGAGTCAGCAGGCTCAGTCTTAGAAAAAATAGGTGAAAAACGCTCGCAAACATAACACGTCGGTGGATAAGTCCCAACAGGTGACCCGGCGATGGTATGACGCAAAACGGTGTTTTACCTGCGAGAGGGAGCTCGCCCATGAAGGCGGGTTGTCAGGCGCTACACCTGTGGCGGCTGCAGGGGCTTCTTCGCGAGCAAGCTCGCTCCCACAGAAACCTCAGCGATCAGCAGGCGCACATCCCGCCGATCACCGGCCCTTGCATCCGCCCGCCAGCGCCCGCATAAATCCACCCATGAATGTATCCCCCGCTTCCGATCCGGTGCTCGACGTCTTTCACCCTGCCGTCAGTGCCTGGTTTCGCACCACGTTCCCGGCAGTTACGGAGGCCCAGGCCCAGGCGTGGCCGTTGATAAAACGGCGGCAGTCCACGCTGATTGCCGCGCCAACCGGGTCGGGTAAAACCCTGACGGCATTCCTTGCCGTGATCGACGATCTGGTTCATCAAGGCCTGGAAGCCGGCGGACAGTTGCCGGATCAAACCTTCGTGGTCTACGTTTCGCCCCTCAAAGCGCTGTCCAATGACATTCAGATCAACCTGCAAAACCCACTGGCCGGCATCACTGAACAGCTCATGCGTCAGGGACTTCCCGAATTGCGCATCAGCACCGCCGTGCGTACCGGCGACACCCAGCAGAAAGAACGCACGGCCATGCGCAAGACCGCGCCGCATATTCTGGTGACCACCCCCGAATCGCTGTACGTGCTGCTGGGCTCGGATTCCGGCCGCCGCATGCTGTCGAACACGCAAACGGTGATCATTGACGAGATTCACGCCATCGCGGCCGGCAAGCGCGGCAGCCATCTAGCGCTTAGCCTCGAACGTTTGCAGGCGCTGTGCGAACAGCCACTGCTGCGCATCGGGCTGTCGGCCACGCAGAAACCCATTGAGCGTGTGTCGCGCTTTCTGGTCGGCAGCGATCCGGTCACTCGCCCCTGCGCCATCGTCGACATCGGCCACGCGCGCCCTCGCGATCTGGCCATCGAGGTGCCTCCCGTGCCGCTGACTGCCGTGATGGCCAACGATGTCTGGCAGCTGGTTTACGATCGCCTCGCTGACCTGGCGCGCGAGCATCGCACCACATTGATCTTCGTCAATACGCGACGTCTGGCCGAACGCATGGCCCGCCATTTGAGCGATCGGCTTGGCAAAGAAGCCGTCGCTGCGCACCACGGCAGCCTCGCCAAGGAGCAACGCCTGGACGCCGAGCAACGCCTCAAGCGTGGCGATCTGCAGGTGTTGATTGCGACCGCCTCGCTGGAACTGGGGATTGATATCGGCGATGTCGACCTGGTCTGTCAGATCAGTTCGCCACGTTCTATCGCTTCGTTCCTGCAACGCGTCGGACGATCCGGGCATCAGGTCGGCGGCACGCCAAAGGGCCGGTTGTTTGCCGTTTCCCGCGATGACCTGATCGAGTGCGCCGCCCTGCTTGACTGCGTGCGGCGTGGCGAACTCGACATCCTGCAGATTCCCAAGGCACCTCTGGATGTTCTGGCGCAGCAAATCATCGCCGAAGTCAGTTGCCAGGAATGGGAGGAACACGCGCTGCTGGAGATGTTCCGCAAAGCATCGCCCTACGCAGAGGTCGACGAAAGCCATTATCAGGCGCTCTTGGGGATGCTCGCCGAGGGCTACAGCGGTCGTCAGGGCGTGCGCGCGGCTTACTTGCATCGCGACGCCGTGACCCGCACGTTGCGAGGGCGACGCGGCAGCAAGCTGACGGCGGTCACCAGCGGCGGAACGATTCCGGATAACGCCGACTACAGCGTGATTCTTGAGCCGCAGGCGCTGAACATCGGCACGGTCAACGAGGACTTTGCCGTCGAAAGCATCGCCGGCGACATCTTCCAGCTCGGCAACACGTCTTACCGGATCCTGCGCATCGAAGCCGGTCGGGTGCGGGTCGAAGACGCTCAAGGCGTGCCGCCCAATATACCGTTCTGGTTGGGTGAGGCGCCCGGCCGCAGCAATGAGCTTTCCTTTGCCGTCGCGCGCTTGCAGGCCGACATCGACCAGCAGCTCACGGCGCATCCGGGAAACCTGAGGCCGTGCATCGACTGGCTGATGGGTACGCTCGGGCTGGACGCTGCCAGCGCCGAACAGATCGTCGATTACCTCGCCCGCGCCCACTCAGCGCTCGGTGCCTTGCCGTCGCAGGATACGCTGGTGATGGAACGTTTCTTCGACGAGTCCGGCGGCACCCAACTGGTCATCCATACGCCCTTCGGCAGCCGGATCAATCGGGCCTGGGGGTTGGCGCTGCGCAAGCGATTCTGCCGCACGTTCAATTTCGAATTGCAGGCCGCCGCCAGCGAAGACGCCATCGTGCTGTCGCTCTCCACCACCCACAGCTTTGCGCTGGACGATGTCTGGCGCTACCTCCACTCAAACTCCGCAGAGCACCTGTTGATTCAGGCCGTGCTCGAGGCACCCTTGTTTGGCGTGCGCTGGCGCTGGAACGCCGGGGTCGCGCTGGCATTGCCCCGTTACGCGGGCGGTCGCAAAGTCGCGCCGCAATTGCAGCGCATGAAGAGCGAGGACCTGATCGCCACGGTGTTTCCCGATCAGATCGCCTGCCTGGAAAATCTGGTCGGCGAGCGTGAAGTCCCAGAGCATCCGCTGGTCGAGCAAACCCTCGACGATTGCCTGCACGAAGCCATGGACGCTGAGGGCTGGCTGTCTCTGCTGCGCCGCATGGAGACTGGCGAAGTGCGGCTGATCAGTCGTGATCTCCCCGCCCCCTCGCCGCTCGCAGCCGAGATTCTCAACGCCAAGCCCTACACGTTTCTGGACGACGCACCGCTGGAAGAGCGACGCACCCAGGCCGTTCTCAATCGACGCTGGAGCGACCCGGAGTCTGCCGACGATCTGGGCGCGCTCGACGTCGATGCGATTGTCGCGGTCAGCGAAGAAGCCTGGCCGCAGCCCCAGAACCTGGACGAGATGCACGAAGCCTTGATGAGCCTGGGCTGCGTGAGCGGCGCGGAAGCGCGGGATCAATGCGACTGGATGAAATGGCTGGAGAGCCTGGCCCGTTCTGGTCGCGCGACTCGTCTGCAAGTCACGCCCGATCAAGCGCTGTGGATTCCTCTAGAGCGGCTGACCTGTCTGCAAGCGCTGTATCCCACCGCTGAAATGCACCCGCCGCTGGCGGCGTTGGCGGGATTCGATGAAGCGTGGAGCGAGGACGATGCGCGCGTCGAAATTGTTCGCGCGCGCCTGAGCGGGTTCGGGCCGATGGTGTTGTCGGCCATCGCCGAACCATTGGCCTTGTCGCCGGGCGACGTCACTCACGCGTTGGCGCAACTGGAAAACGAAGGTTATGTGCTGCGTGGACGCTTCAGCCCCGGCGTCGCAGAAGAACAGTGGTGCGAGCGGCATTTGCTGTCGCGTATTCATCGCTATACGGTCAAACGCCTGAGGCGGGAAATCGAGCCCGTTTCGTTGCAGGACTTCATGCGGTTTCTGTTCGACTGGCAGCACCTTTCCACGTCGACCCAGAGCCAGGGCAAAGCTGCGCTGCCCGAAGTGGTCGATCAGCTCGAGGGGTATTCCGCGGCGGCAGGCGCTTGGGACAGCGAGATTCTTCCGGCGCGCTTGAAGGATTATTCCCAGAGCTGGCTGGATGACCTGTGTCGGTCCGGCAAGGTGGTGTGGATGCGTCTGACCAGTCGCAACAAGATCGGAAGCGCTGCATTGCGCAGTACGCCGATTGTGCTGCTGCCGCGCCCACAGGTGCGGTTGTGGAGCGGTCTGACCGAGCAGCCCGCGCCGACCGAACTGTCGTTGCGCGCGCAGAGGGTTCATGAAGTGCTGTCGGATCACGGCGCGATGTTCTTCGATGAACTGACTTCAGAAGCGCATCTATTGCGCACGGAGCTTGAGAACGCGTTGCAGGAACTGGTCGGCGCAGGCCTGGTAAACGCCGACAGTTTTGCCGGACTGCGGGCACTGGTCACGCCCGCCAGCAAGCGCGCGGCGCACACCAGCCGACGCAATCGCGGTGCCTTTATCGGCGGTATGGACGACGCCGGGCGTTGGGCGTTACTGCAGCGTGCGCCCGCCCAGGCACCCACTGCCACACAACAACGACTCGACCATGACACGCTCGAACACATCGCGATGACCTTATTACGCCGCTATGGCGTGGTGTTCTGGCGATTGCTGGAGCGTGAAGCCGACTGGCTGCCCAGCTGGCGTGAGCTGCTCAGAACATTTCATCGACTGGAAGCACGCGGCGAGATTCGGGGCGGACGCTTCGTTGCAGGTCTGGCCGGTGAGCAATTCGCGTTGCCTGAAGCGATTCCTGTGCTGCGGGACGTGCGCAAGCGCCCTCTGGACGGTAGCCTGATCGGCGTCAGCGGTGTCGATCCGCTGAACCTCGCCGGCACGTTGTTACCTGGCGCGAAAGTGGCGGCGGTGGTTGGCAATCGGCTGGTCTACCGCGACGGCGTCCCGATCGCCGCGATCATCGCTGGCAAACCGCAATATTGGGGCGAGCTGGATGCCGGGATGATGTTGCAGGTGCGGGACCGGTTATTCAGATGAAAGCTCTATCCGCTGACCCACCGCATTCGTCAGCAAGCTAACTCCCACAGGTTTGATGCACGCCGTCATGCATCGGAACGCTGCGATCCCTGTAGGAGCAGTCCGAGGTTACGAGGGCCGCGAACGCGGTGGGTCATTCACCGATGATGCTGCTGACCCACCGCATTCGTCAGCAAGCTAACGCCCACAGGTTTGAGCACGCCGCAATGCATCGAAACGCCGCGATCCCTGTAGGAGCAGTCCGAGGTTACGAGGGCCGCGAACGCGGTCTGTCATTCACCGACGCTGCCGCTGAACCATCGCATTCGTCAGCAAGCTAACGCCCACAGGTTTGAGCACGCCGCAATGCATCAAAACGCCGCAATCCCTGTAGGAGCAGTCCGAGGTTACGAGGGCCGCGAACGCGATCTGTCGTTCACCGATGATGCTGCTGACCCACCGCATTCGTCAGCAAGCTAGCTTCCACAGGTTTGATGCACGCCGCAATGCATCGAAACGCCGCGATCCCTGTAGGAGCCGTCCGAGGTTACGAGGGCCGCGAACGCGGTCTGTCATTCACCGATGATGTTGCTGACCCACCGCATTCGGCAGCAAGCTAACTTCCACAGGTTTGATGCACGCCATCATGCATCGAAACGCCGCGATCCCTGTAGGAGCAGTCCGAGGTCACGAGGGCCGCGAATGCGGTGGGTCATTCACCGACGCTGCTGCTGACACACCGCATTCGTCCGAACACGGTCCGCACCACGCCCGCCACCGCCTGCGTTTCTGCCGCTACGCCGGGCTTTCCGAACCGTCCTTGTTCACCACCGAGGCTTTGCCCGGCAACGGCTGCTGCTCATCGCCCTCCTCCATCGGCGGAATTTGGCCGTTATGCGGGCTCATGACCAGCTGTGGATAAGTTTGCGCGAAACGCACATCCGTCGACTTATCCACAAGCCGCTTGAGTTTGTCGTTGAACGCACGACTCACCGCATACTGCCCGCCCGACGACGTACGGAACTGCGCAGTGATCACGATCCCGTTCATGTCCATGCGATCCAGGCCGAACACTTCCAGCGGTCCCTGCAGCTTGCTCGCCAGCAGGAAGTCATCGCTGATCGCCTGCCCCGCTTCGCGAATCAGCGATGTCGCGGAATCCACGTCTGAATCGTAAGTGAACTGGAACGAGAAGAACGCATACGCAAACTGGCGCGACTGGTTCGTCACCGCCTTGATCTGGCCAAACGGCACCGAATGCACGAAGCCCTTGCCGTCACGCAGACGCAACGTGCGAATGGTCAGGCTTTCAACCGTACCGGCGTGACCGGAGTCCAGCACGACCCAGTCTCCAATGGAGATGGTGTCCTCGATGATGATGAACAGGCCAGTGATTACGTCCTGAACCAGTTGCTGGGAACCAAAGCCGATGGCGAGACCGACGACCCCGGCACCCGCTAGCAGAGGCGCGACATTGATGCCCAGATTAGCCATGGTAGTGATGGTGCAGATCACCACGAGGATAATTTTGATCGCGTTGCGCAGCAGTGGAAGGATGGTCTTCACGCGCGTGCTGGGCTGACGCGAAGAGCGGCTGTTGGTCGGTGGCTTGAGGGCCTCCTGAATCGCGGTGTCCATGACCACCCACAACAACCACGTCACCAGGAAAATCAGCCCGATACTGCTGAGCGAGTCACTGATCACCTTGCCAAGCGCATTGCGTTGGGCAAATTCGAACAGTGAAAAACCCCAGATCCTGCCCAGCAGTTCGATGAATCCAATCGCCAGCGCGATGCGCAGCACGGCATGCAGCAGACTCAACAGACGCTCTTTGTACACACGTCCGGTATGGACTTCGGCGGGTTTGAACATGTGCTGAAACAATGTGCTAAGGAACACTGTGCCGATAAGCAAAACGGTAGTCAGCAAGGCGCAACGGAGCGCTTCCTGACTGTCCTCGCCCGCGCCGATCAGGTTCACGGCCGAGACCAGAATCATCAGCAGAATCGGCAAATGCCAGAGGCTCGAAAAAATCTTCAGCGTCTGTTGCAACGCCGGGCGTGTAAGACGCGCGCTCAATGGCCGGTTACGGATCAGATGCGCCACGGGCCTGCGCATCTTGATTACCACGATGCAGAACATCACCGACGCCATCAGCCCGGTAAAGGCCGCAACGCTGGTGGTGACGTTGCTGCCAAACTGGCGGGAAATCTGCGGACTGGTCAGGGCATCACTCAAGGCGGCGAGGAAGCCGATGATGAACAACGGATGCGGGGCGTAGCCTCGTATGACACGGACCGCTGCACGCTTGTGCCCCGAATTGAAAAGCACGATGACGGACATCAGCACTGAGGTGGAAAAGATGCCGCTACTAGTCGAGTACGCCAGACACAATGCCAGCGCCCGACCGATTGAGGGGGACATGAAATGGCTGACATACAGCGTCAGCGGAAGACAGATCAGCGCGGGAATCGTGAAGGGCAGAACGTAGCTCAGCACACCCTTGACCCGCTCCCGCCTGATCAACAGACGCCGCCGAGAGACGCGGCCGACAATGAACGTCCCGATGCGGTTGATGAGCAAAAATGCCCCGATCCACACCACTGACAAAATCAGAAAGTCGCCGACGATGCTCCACGGCGAACGCGCCAGCGGCTTATTGACCAGCGTATCGAGTTCATCCGCAGCACGGTCTGCACGCAGGCGCCAGGCATCGAACAGATTTCCGTCCAGATCCAGCTTGTCCTGCACGCTGTCGATGCTGGAGCTGATCACCCCGAGCAATCCTCCTTTCACTAGAATTTCCGGGTTGGCAGGCTCTGCTGCCGGGGCGGGATCGGCGGGTGCCGTGGACTGTGCGGTACTCGCGGCAGGCGCGTCGGCGGCCATTACGTTGAAACTGCCGACGCTAAGCATCAGACACATCAGCAGGACGGATTTGAAGTTCAACAAAACGCAGGTCACTCCTTGGAGTCATGAGGGACGGCGGAATCAAGGCCCACTGAAACTGATCCACATTCGCCCGCCAAGTTCGGCACCAAGGTGAATCCTTCATCTGCGAACAACCACGCCGACCACTGGAATCAGCCCTTTTTCAAAAACCACTTGACCAAGGAGAACGATCGTTCTACCTTGAATGACATGAACGCACCCCTGATCGAAACACGCGAAAAGATTCTCGCGACCGCCGAGCAACTGATCTACCAGAACGGCATTCACGCCACCGGCATGGATCTTCTGGTGAAAACGTCTGGCGTCGCGAGAAAAAGTATCTACCGTTACTTTGCAACCAAAGACGAAGTGGCTGCGGCAGCGCTGAATGCGCGCGACGTACGCTGGATGGCGTGGTTCAGGACGGAGTCGGACAAGGCTGAAACTGCCGATGCGCGGATTCTCAACATGTTTGTCGTGCTCAAAGGCTGGTTCGAGTCCGAGGGATTTCATGGCTGTGCCTTTATCAACACCGCCGGCGAGATTGGCGACCCGAACGATCCGATTCGTTTGATCGCCAAACTGCACAAACAGAAGTTGTTCGACTACACGCTTGAGTTGTGCGAGCAGCTGAATATCGAGCAACCGTCAGCGCTGGCCAAACAGCTGCTGATTCTGATGGAAGGCGCCATCACCATGGCCCGTGTCATGGGGGACTTCAGTGCCGCCAACAGCGCAAAGGATGTTGCGCAGCTGTTGCTGAAACAGGCCTCGCCCTAGAGGCCTGAGTTTCAAGAACGCTTTACCCAACGCCGAACTCATCATTGTCTGGAGGCTTCGCTATGTCATCCAATGCCCAAACTCGCCCGCCACTTCCCCCATTCACCCGCGAATCGGCCATCGAAAAGGTCCGCCTGGCTGAAGATGGCTGGAACAGCCGTGATCCGGAAAAAGTGTCGTTGGCCTACACCCTCGACACCAAATGGCGCAACCGCGCCGAATTCGCCACCAACCGTGAAGAAGCCAAAGACTTTCTGACTCGCAAATGGAAGAAAGAGCTGGATTACCGGTTGATCAAAGAACTGTGGGCCTTCACCGACAACCGCATTGCTGTCCGCTACGCCTACGAATGGCATGACGACTCAGGCAACTGGTATCGCTCGTACGGCAACGAAAACTGGGAATTCAACGAAGACGGTCTGATGGCCAACCGTTTTGCCTGCATCAACGACATGCCAATCAAGGAATCCGAGCGCAAATTCCATTGGCCGCTGGGTCGTCGTCCAGACGATCATCCTGGGCTGTCGGACCTGGGACTGTAATAGGCTTCAGGTACTTGCACCTGAAACGGACAGGATTCAGACCTAACAAAAAGCCCCCGGCAGCTGAGCTGTCCGGGGGCTTTTTATTCGAAGCGTTGTCGCGCTCGATCCGCTGGGTTCAGAACGGGATATCGTCGTCGAAGCTGTCGAAATCAGGTGCTGGCTGTGGCGCCTGTTGCGGAGCTGGACGGGATTCACGCTGAGGCTGAGGAGCAGCCTGCGGACGCGATTGTTGCTGCGGACGCGGGGCGGAGTTCTGATAGCCGCCACCGCCTTGGCCCTGTGGAGCGCCTTCGCCTTGCGGACGGCCACCCAACAGCTGCATGGTCCCCTGCATGTCGACGATGATTTCAGTGGTGTAACGCTTGATACCGTCTTTTTCCCACTCGCGGGTTTGCAGCTTGCCTTCGATGTAGACCTGCGAACCTTTACGCAGGTATTCGCCGGCGATCTCTGCGACCTTGCCGAACATCGAAACGCGGTGCCATTCGGTCTTTTCGACTTTCTGACCGGTTTGCTTGTCGGTCCATTGTTCGCTAGTTGCCAGACTCAGGTTGGTCACGGCATTACCGTTAGGCATGTAGCGAACTTCGGGATCCTGGCCGCATGTGCCGACCAATATGACTTTGTTAACCCCACGGGCCATAACGTTCTCCTAGGCTTCACACGTTTCCGACGCTGGATTGACCACTTCGTCGAAAGACGCCCGATCCAACAGTTCTTTGTCAAATTTGATATAGATGGCAGCCTCATCGGCAACCACTACTGCATCTGTTACTCCACGTACGGCCAACACGCGATCGGCCAGGCCTGTGTCGCGTTGAGCCTCGGGCGACAACGGCAAGCGAAGGCTGGTCACGTACGGAGGTTCGCGCATGGTAACAGCAAACGCGAGCCAAATGGCGGCCAGACCGGCACCGCCGAGGAACACCACGCCCAGTCCACCGTGCTGAAACAGCCAGCCGCCGAGGATGCCGCCAGCGGCAGAACCGAGGAACTGACTGGTGGAATAAATCCCCATCGCCGTGCCTTTGCCACCCGCCGGGGACACCTTGCTGATCAACGAAGGCAGCGAAGCTTCCAGCAGGTTGAACGCGGTAAAAAACACCACCGTGCCAATGACCAGCGCCCGAAGCGTGTCGCCGAACTCCCAAAAGAATAGTTCAGTGAGCATCAGAACCAAGACGGCGCCGAGCAAAACCCGCTTCATCTGACGCTTCTTCTCGCCGTAAATGATGAAAGGAATCATGGCGAAGAACGAAATCAACAGGGCGGTCAGATAGACCCACCAGTGCTGCTCCTTGGGCAAACCGGCTTTCTCGACCAGCGCCAGCGGTAATGCGACGAAACTGGACATCAGCATGGCGTGCAACGCGAAGATACCCAAATCCAGACGCAACAAGTCCGGATGGCGGAGGGTCGCGCCCAGCGCCTGCTTTGCAAGACCAGACTCGCGATGCTGAAGCGTCACCGTCGATTTGGGGACCACGAACGCCACGATCACGATACCGACGAGCGCCATCGCGCCTGTGGCCAGGAACAGTCCCGACAGGCCGAACGCGCTGGTCAGGATCGGACCAACCACCATGGCAATGGCGAACGAGACGCCGATGGTCATGCCGATCATCGCCATCGCTTTGGTACGGTGCTGCTCGCGCGTCAGGTCAGACAACAGCGCCATGACTGCGGCGGAAATTGCGCCAGCCCCTTGCAGGATACGGCCGGCGATCACGCCCCAGATCGAGGTCGACTGGGCAGCCAGAACACTCCCGAGGGCAAACACCACCAACCCCAGATAAATGACCGGACGACGACCGATGCGGTCGGAAATGATCCCGAAGGGGATCTGCAGCACTGCTTGCGTCAGGCCGTATGCGCCAATCGCCAGACCAATGAGTGCCGGGCTCGCGCCAGCCAGGTCCATGCCATAGGTCGCGAGGACCGGCAGAACCATGAACATGCCCAGCATACGGAACGCGAACACCAGGGCCAGACCGCCCGCCGCGCGGGTTTCGCTGCCACTCATGCGCTCGCTGTGAGAATCGTGCATGGAAGAACCTCATGTGAACCGGCGGCGATTCTACCAGTCCCATCGATGTACAGCACATACGACGGTTTGCCGCGCATCGCAGGAATTTTCTTTTTTCCATGCCTGGCAGCGTGCATGTCGATAGTGTGCATCCATCCAGTATTTCGCCGTATACTCCTGTGTTTTGACGCCCGCCGTGCGAGGCCACTTTGGACAAGATCCTGATTCGTGGGGCTCGAACCCACAACCTGAAAAACATCGACCTGACCCTGCCACGCGACAAGCTGATCGTGATTACCGGTCTATCCGGTTCGGGCAAGTCATCGCTGGCTTTCGACACCCTGTATGCCGAAGGCCAGCGTCGCTACGTCGAATCGCTGTCAGCCTATGCGCGTCAGTTCCTTTCAATGATGGAAAAACCCGACGTCGACACGATCGAAGGTCTTTCGCCTGCCATCTCCATCGAGCAGAAATCGACGTCGCACAACCCGCGTTCGACCGTCGGCACCATCACCGAGATCTACGACTACCTGCGTCTGCTGTACGCGCGGGTCGGACAGCCGCGTTGCCCGGATCATGACATTCCGCTGGAAGCGCAGACAGTCAGCCAGATGGTCGACCTGGTACTCGCCGAGCCTGAAGGCCGCAAACTGATGCTGCTGGCGCCCGTGGTGCGTGAGCGTAAAGGCGAGCACCTTGCCGTGTTCGAAGAACTTCGCGCGCAGGGTTTCGTGCGCGCCAGAGTCAATGGCAAGCTCTGCGAGCTCGACGAGCTGCCGAAACTGGACAAACAGAAGAAGCATTCCATTGACGTGGTCGTCGACCGCTTCAAGGTGCGCGCCGATCTGCAACAGCGCCTGGCCGAATCCTTCGAGACCGCGCTGAAGCTTGCCGACGGCATCGCGCTGGTTGCGCCGATGGACGACGAGCCCGGCGAGGAGATGATCTTCTCCGCCCGTTTCGCTTGCCCGATCTGCGGCCATGCGATCAGTGAACTGGAACCCAAGCTCTTCTCGTTCAACAACCCTGCGGGTGCGTGTCCGACCTGTGACGGCCTGGGCGTGAAGCAATTCTTCGACACCAAGCGACTGGTCAATGGCGAACTGACGCTGGCCGAAGGTGCGATTCGTGGCTGGGACCGGCGCAACGTTTATTACTTCCAGATGCTCGGCTCTCTGGCGAAGCACTATGGCTTTAGCCTGGAAGTACCGTTCAAGGCATTGCCTGCAGATCAGCAGAAGGTTCTGCTCAACGGCAGCGGCTCCCAGAACGTCGACTTCCGTTACCTGAATGACCGCGGCGACATCGTTAAACGCGCGCACCCGTTCGAGGGCATCGTCCCTAACCTTGAGCGCCGCTATCGGGAAACCGAATCTGCAACCGTGCGCGAAGAGCTGGCCAAGTTCCTCAGCACCCAACCCTGCCCGGACTGCCGTGGTACGCGCCTGCGTCGCGAAGCCCGGCATGTCTGGGTCGGTGAGAAAACGCTGCCTGCCGTGACCAACCTCCCCATCGGAGACGCCACCGATTATTTCGGCGGATTGAAGCTCACCGGACGTCGCGGCGAGATCGCCGACAAGATCCTCAAGGAGATCCGCGAGCGTTTGCAGTTCCTGGTAAACGTGGGTCTGGATTACCTGACGCTGGATCGCAGTGCTGACACGCTCTCGGGCGGCGAGGCTCAGCGCATCCGTCTTGCCAGTCAGATCGGCGCCGGCCTGGTGGGTGTCATGTACATCCTCGACGAGCCGTCCATCGGGCTGCACCAACGTGACAACGACCGACTGCTGGACACTCTTCGCCACCTGCGCGACATCGGCAACACCGTGATTGTGGTTGAGCATGACGAAGACGCAATCAGACTGGCCGACTACGTGGTGGACATCGGCCCGGGCGCGGGCGTGCACGGTGGTCACATCGTGGCCGAGGGCACGCCGCAGGAAGTCATGGCGCATCCGGACTCCCTGACGGGCAAATACCTCTCGGGGCGCGTAAAGATCGAAGTGCCTGCCAAGCGGACGCCACGGAACAAAAAACTGTCGCTCAAACTCAAGGGCGCGCGCGGCAACAACCTGCGCAACGTCGATCTGGAAATTCCGATTGGCCTGCTGACCTGCGTGACCGGCGTTTCGGGTTCAGGCAAATCGACGCTGATCAACAATACGCTGTTCCCGCTCAGCGCCACCGCGCTGAATGGCGCAACAACGCTGGAGGCCGCGGCGCACGACAGCATCGACGGGTTGCAGCATCTGGACAAGGTCGTCGACATCGACCAGAGCCCAATTGGCCGCACGCCGCGCTCGAACCCGGCGACGTACACCGGACTGTTCACGCCAATCCGTGAACTCTTCGCGGGTGTGCCGGAGTCGCGTTCACGCGGTTATGGCCCAGGGCGCTTTTCATTCAACGTCAAAGGCGGCCGCTGTGAAGCGTGTCAGGGCGATGGGCTGATCAAGGTGGAAATGCACTTCCTGCCTGACATCTATGTCCCGTGCGATGTGTGCAAGAGCAAGCGCTACAACCGCGAAACTCTGGAGATCAAATACAAGGGCAAAAGCATCCACGAGGTGCTGGAGATGACAATTGAAGAGGCGCGAGCGTTCTTTGATGCCGTGCCTGCCCTCGCGCGCAAGCTGCAAACCTTGATGGATGTGGGGCTTTCCTACATCAAGCTGGGCCAATCAGCGACCACACTGTCGGGCGGCGAGGCACAACGGGTGAAACTCTCCCGGGAGCTCTCCAAACGCGACACCGGAAAGACCCTGTACATCCTCGATGAGCCGACCACAGGTCTGCACTTCGCCGATATTCAGCAGTTGCTGGACGTATTGCACCGCCTGCGTGATCACGGCAACACCGTGGTTGTGATCGAACACAACCTGGACGTGATCAAGACAGCCGACTGGCTGGTAGACCTTGGTCCTGAAGGCGGCTCCAAAGGTGGCCAGATCATCGCGACAGGTACACCGGAGCAAGTGGCGGGGATGAAACAATCCTACACAGGCCATTACCTGAAGCCGCTGCTGGAACGTGATCGAGCGTAATCACTGACCGCAACACAAACTAAAAAGCCCCTGCCGTGAAGATCACGACAGGGGCTTTTTGTTGGGCCGGAGTCAGAACTGCGATTGCAGGTAGTTCTCAAGACCAATGGACTTGATCAACCCCATCTGCTTTTCGAGCCAGTAGGTGTGATCCTCTTCAGTGTCTGCCAGCTGGACACGGAGAATGTCACGGCTGACGTAGTCCTTGTGTTGCTCACAGAGCGCGATGCCCTTGCACAGCGCAGCACGGACCTTGTATTCGAGACGGAGGTCACTGGCGAGCATCTCAGGGACCGTCGTGCCGACGTCGAGATCATCCGGACGCATGCGCGGCGTACCTTCAAGCATCAGAATCCGGCGCATTAACGCATCAGCGTGCTGTGCCTCTTCTTCCATCTCGTGGTTGATACGCTCGTACAGCTTGCTGAAACCCCAATCTTCATACATACGGGAATGAATGAAGTATTGATCGCGCGCAGCCAATTCGCCGGTCAGCAGCGTGTTGAGGTAATCGATGACGTCCGGGTGGCCTTGCATCGCCGTGAATCTCCTTCGTGAAAGTCGATAGTTTGAACCAACATTAGAGACAGGTCACTCGATCAGAAGCAGAAAAGTGAAGAAACGCTGTCAATTTCTGACATTTGGTGCTTAAAACGCGGCTAAATGAGGAGAGTTCCGTTTATCACTTAGACTTAGCGCAATAGTTGCGCAAAGTAACTGATAACGCGTTGTATTTAGTGAATGCCGAAAAACAAAAAACCGGGCACTAGGCCCGGTTCTTTGTAACGACTGACGTCTTATTCAGCAGCTTCTACAGAGCCACCGACAGGACGATCAACCAGTTCGACGTACGCCATTGGCGCGTTGTCGCCAGCGCGGAAACCGCACTTGAGGATGCGCAGGTAGCCACCCTCACGAGTTGCATAACGCTTGCCCAGGTCGTTGAACAGCTTGCCGACCATTTCTTTCGAACGGGTACGGTCAAATGCCAGACGACGGTTAGCAACGCTATCAACCTTGGCCAGGGTGATCAGCGGCTCGGCAACGCGGCGCAGTTCCTTGGCTTTCGGCAGGGTAGTTTTGATCAGCTCGTGCTCGAACAGCGACACCGCCATGTTTTGGAACATGGCCTTACGGTGAGAGCTGGTACGGCTCAGGTGACGTCCACTTTTACGATGACGCATGGTTCATTCCTTACCAAACACAACGTTCGGTGATTACGACGATCAGGCAGTCGCCTTGTCGTCCTTCTTAAGACTTGCAGGCGGCCAGTTGTCGAGGCGCATGCCGAGGGAGAGACCACGAGAAGCCAGAACGTCCTTGATTTCAGTCAAGGATTTCTTGCCCAGGTTCGGAGTCTTCAACAGTTCTACTTCGGTGCGCTGAATCAGGTCACCGATGTAGTAAATGTTCTCCGCCTTAAGGCAGTTGGCCGAACGTACGGTCAGTTCCAAATCGTCAACCGGACGAAGCAGGATCGGATCGATCTCGTCTTCCTGTTCGACTACCACTGGCTCACTGTCACCTTTGAGGTCGACGAACGCAGCCAACTGCTGTTGCAGAATGGTTGCAGCGCGGCGGATTGCCTCTTCAGGATCCAGAGTACCGTTGGTTTCCAGATCAATAACCAGTTTGTCCAGGTTAGTACGTTGTTCGACACGGGCGTTTTCCACCACGTATGCGATACGACGAACCGGGCTGAACGAGGAGTCAAGCTGCAAGCGACCGATGCTGCGGCTTTCGTCTTCGTCGCTCTGACGCGAGTCTGCTGGTTCATAACCGCGACCACGAGCTACAACGAGCTTCATGTTCAGGGCGCCGTTAGACGCCAGGTTAGCGATTACGTGATCGGGGTTAACGATCTCGACATCATGATCCAGCTGAATATCGGCAGCGGTAACCACCCCCGAACCCTTCTTCGACAAGGTCAGCGTAACTTCGTCTCGACCGTGCAGCTTGATAGCCAGACCTTTAAGGTTCAACAGGATTTCAATGACATCTTCCTGTACACCTTCGATGGCGCTGTACTCGTGGAGTACACCGTCAATCTCGGCCTCGACTACTGCACAGCCGGGCATGGAGGACAACAGGATGCGGCGCAGCGCGTTGCCCAGGGTATGGCCGAAACCACGCTCGAGAGGCTCGAGTGTGATCTTGGCGCGGGTTGGACTGACAACCTGCACATCAATGTGGCGGGGTGTCAGGAACTCATTTACCGAAATCTGCATGGATGCACCTATTTTCTAGCCCTTACTTGGAGTAGAGCTCGACAATCAGGCTTTCGTTGATGTCGGCGGACAGATCACTGCGAGCTGGAACGCTTTTGAAAACGCCAGATTTCTTCTCAGTGTCTACTTCTACCCATTCTACGCGGCCACGTTGGGCACACAGATCGAGAGCCTGGACGATACGCAGTTGGTTTTTCGCTTTTTCGCGAATAGCGACTACGTCACCAGCACGAACCTGGTAGGACGGAACGTTAACGGTTTTGCCGTTGACGCTAACCGACTTGTGCGATACCAGTTGACGAGATTCGGCACGAGTAGAACCGAAACCCATACGGTATACGACGTTGTCCAGACGGCATTCGAGCAGTTGCAGCAGGTTCTCACCCGTAGCGCCTTTCTTGCCGGCAGCTTCTTTGTAGTAACCGCTGAACTGACGCTCGAGAACGCCATAGATACGACGGACTTTCTGCTTTTCACGCAGTTGGGTGCCGTAGTCGGATTGGCGACCGCGGCGCTGACCGTGGATACCTGGTGCAGCTTCGATGTTGCACTTCGATTCGATCGCGCGCACGCCGCTCTTCAGGAAGAGATCGGTGCCTTCGCGACGAGCGAGTTTGCATTTTGGACCAATGTAACGAGCCATTCTTTACAATCTCCTGGATTACACGCGGCGCTTCTTCGGCGGACGGCACCCGTTGTGCGGGATTGGCGTCACGTCGGTGATGCTGGCGATCTTGTAGCCACAGCCGTTCAAAGCACGAACTGCAGATTCACGACCTGGACCTGGACCCTTGACGTTAACGTCGAGGTTTTTCAGGCCGTATTCCAGCGCAGCTTGACCAGCACGTTCAGCAGCTACTTGAGCAGCGAACGGGGTGGACTTGCGGGAACCGCGGAAACCCGAACCACCGGAGGTAGCCCAGGAAAGAGCGTTACCTTGACGGTCGGTAATGGTCACGATGGTGTTGTTAAAAGATGCATGGATGTGGGCGATGCCATCAACCACTGTCTTTTTAACTTTTTTACGAGGACGAGCAGCAGGTTTTGCCATGATTTAATTCCTGTCGATTCGCTGGGGCGATTACTTGCGGATCGGCTTACGCGGACCTTTACGGGTACGCGCGTTAGTCTTGGTACGCTGACCGCGTACTGGAAGACCACGACGATGACGCAGACCGCGATAGCAACCGAGGTCCATCAAGCGCTTGATTTTCATGTTGATTTCGCGACGCAGGTCACCTTCAGTGGTGAACTTCGCGACTTCGCCACGCAGCTGTTCAATCTGCTCGTCGCTCAGATCTTTGATCTTTGCCGCCGGGTTAACCCCGGTGGTAGCACAGATTTTCTGTGCAGTCGTGCGACCAACACCATAGATGTAGGTCAGCGAGATAACAGTATGCTTGTTATCTGGAATGTTAACGCCTGCAATACGGGCCATTCAGTGGGACTCCAATTGACAGCTACCTACGCCCCGGAAGCCAAGAAATAGGGCGCGAGATAATATCGCTGTAATAACAAATAATCAACCCAGCAGCGCACTAGCTGCTGGGCTTATAGCACAGATCACACTCAGCCTTGGCGCTGCTTGTGACGTGGTTCCGCGCTGCAAATTACTCGAACAACACCTTCGCGGCGAATAATCTTGCAGTTACGGCACAGCTTTTTCACCGATGCACGAACTTTCATCACCAACTCCTCGAACCTTATGGGTGCTTCAGCGCAGCATGCCGCTGCCGTAGCCCTTCAGGTTGGCTTTCTTCATCAGGGATTCATACTGGTGCGAAACGAGGTGAGATTGCACTTGGGACATGAAGTCCATCACAACCACGACCACGATCAGCAACGAGGTCCCGCCAAGGTAGAACGGCACGTTTGCAGCAACCACCAGGAACTGGGGCAACAGGCACACGGCCATCATATAAAGAGCACCGAACATGGTCAGACGGGTCAGAACGCCATCAATATAGCGCGCCGACTGCTCACCAGGACGAATGCCCGGAATAAAGGCACCGGACTTCTTCAGGTTTTCCGCTACGTCTTTCGGATTGAACATCAACGCCGTATAGAAGAAGCAGAAGAAAATAATCCCTGCACTAAACAGCAGAATATTCAACGGCTGACCAGGAGCGATCGACTGCGAGATGTCCTGCAACCAGCCCATACCTTCAGACTGACCGAACCAGGCACCCAACGAAGCCGGAAACAGCAAGATGCTGCTTGCGAAAATGGCCGGAATAACACCGGCCATGTTCACTTTCAGCGGCAAGTGGCTGGTCTGCGCAGCGAAGACCTTACGGCCCTGCTGACGCTTGGCGTAGTGAACAGCGATACGACGCTGACCACGCTCAATGAACACCACGAAACCGATAATCGCTACTGCCAGCAAACCGATGGCGACCAAAGCGAAAATGTTGATATCACCCTGACGTGCAGACTCGAAAGACTGCCCGATCGCTCTCGGAAGACCGGCGACGATACCCGAAAAAATCAACATCGAGATACCGTTACCAACACCGCGCTCAGTGATCTGCTCGCCCAGCCACATCATGAACAGCGCACCAGCCACGAAGGTGGTGACCGCCACGAAGTGGAAGCCGATATCTGCAGAGAAAGCAACGCCCTGACCGGCCAAACCAATGGACATGCCAATAGCTTGAACCAACGCCAGGACGACGGTGCCATAGCGGGTGTATTGGCTGATCTTACGACGACCAGCCTCACCTTCCTTCTTCAACTGCTCCAGTTGTGGGCTGACAGCGGTCATGAGCTGCATGATGATCGATGCCGAAATGTACGGCATGATCCCCAGTGCAAAAATGCTCATGCGCTCCAGCGCACCACCGGAAAACATGTTGAATAAGCTAAGAATGGTCCCCTCATTCTGTCGAAACAGGTCCGCCAGCCGGTCAGGGTTGATACCTGGAACTGGGATATGCGCACCGATCCGGTAGACGATAATCGCCAGGAACAGGAAACGCAGTCGAGCCCAGAGCTCGGACAACCCGCCGCTTTTGCTGAGCGCTGAGAGAGCACCTTGCTTAGCCATTTATTCCTCGAACTTGCCGCCAGCTGCTTCGATAGCCGCACGCGCACCTTTGGTGGCTGCGATACCTTTGAGGGTGACCGCGCGAGTAACCTCACCGGACAGCATGATTTTCACACGCTGTACGTTTTGGTTGATCACGTTGGCATCCTTCAGGGACTGCACAGTTACAACGCCTTCAACTTTAGCCAGCTCGGAGGTGCGAACTTCTGCACGATCCATAGCCTTCAAAGAGACGAAGCCGAACTTAGGCAGACGACGATGCAACGGCTGTTGGCCGCCTTCGAAGCCCGGAGCAATGGTGCCACCGGAGCGGGAGGTCTGACCTTTGTGGCCGCGGCCACCGGTCTTACCCAAACCACTACCGATACCACGGCCCGGACGATGCTTCTCGCGACGGGAACCCGGCGCTGGACTCAGATCATTGAGTTTCATCGATTAACCCTCGACTCGCAGCATGTAGTAAGCCTTGTTGATCATTCCACGGTTTTCCGGGGTATCAACGACTTCTACAGTGTGACCGATGCGACGCAGACCCAGACCCTTAACGCACAGTTTGTGGTTAGGGATACGGCCGGTCATGCTTTTGATCAAAGTAACTTTTACGGTAGCCATGATCAGATGATCTCCTGCACGTTCAAGCCGCGTTTGGCAGCGATGGACTCAGGGGACTGCATAGCCTTCAAACCCTTGAACGTTGCGTGAACAACGTTGACTGGGTTGGTCGAACCGTAGCACTTGGCCAGAACGTTCTGAACACCAGCAACTTCCAGGACAGCACGCATTGCGCCGCCGGCGATGATGCCAGTACCTTCAGAAGCAGGCTGCATGTAAACCTTCGAAGCACCGTGAGCGGACTTCATGGCGTACTGCAGGGTAGTGCCGTTCAGATCAACCTGGATCATGTTGCGGCGAGCAGCTTCCATTGCCTTCTGGATCGCAGCAGGCACTTCACGTGACTTGCCACGGCCGAAGCCAACACGACCCTTACCATCACCCACCACGGTCAACGCGGTGAAAGTGAAGATACGGCCGCCTTTTACGGTTTTTGCTACGCGATTAACTTGAACCAGCTTCTCAATGTAGCCTTCGTCGCGTTTTTGGTCGTTATTTGCCATAACTTAGAACTCCAGCCCGCCTTCACGAGCAGCATCAGCCAGCGCCTTGACGCGACCGTGGTACTTGAAGCCGGAACGATCAAAAGCCACTTGAGATACACCGGCGGCTTTCGCACGCTCAGCGATCAGCTGGCCAACTTTAGTGGCCGCGTCGATGTTGCCAGTGGCGCCATCACGCAGTTCTTTGTCCAAAGTCGAGGCGTTTGCCAGGACTTTGCTGCCGTCGGCCGAAATGACCTGGGCATAAATGTGCTGCGAAGAGCGGTACACGCAGAGACGCACGACTTCGAGTTCGTGCATTTTCAGGCGTGCTTTGCGAGCGCGACGCAGTCGGGTAACTTTTTTGACGGTCATTTGCTATGCCCTACTTCTTCTTGGCTTCTTTACGACGGACGACTTCGTCCGCGTAACGCACGCCTTTGCCTTTGTATGGCTCTGGACGGCGGAAGTCGCGGATCTCAGCGGCCACTTGACCAACCAACTGCTTGTCGATACCACGGATGAAGATATCGGTTTGGTTGGGGGTCTCAGCGGTGATGCCTGCTGGCAATTCGTAGTCCACTGGGTGCGAGAAGCCAAGGGCCAGGTTCAGCACCGTGCCTTTTGCTTGCGCTTTGTAACCAACACCGACCAGCTGGAGCTTGCGCTCGAAGCCTTGGCTTACGCCCTGGACCATGTTGTTTACCAACGCACGAGTGGTACCGGCCATTGCGCGAGTTTGTTGATCGCCATTGCGAGCAGCGAAACGCAGCTCACCAGCTTCTTCAACAATTTCAACGGACGAGTGAATGTTCAGGTCGAGAGTACCCTTGGCACCCTTCACCGAAAGCTGCTGGCCGACGAGTTTTACTTCGACGCCTGCTGGCAACTTAACGGGGTTCTTAGCTACGCGTGACATGCTTATCCCCCCCTTAGAACACAGTGCAAAGCACTTCGCCGCCGACACCGGCAGCGCGCGCAGCACGATCCGTCATCACACCTTTGTTGGTGGAGACGATAGACACACCGAGACCGCCACGAACTTTTGGCAGATCATCGACGGACTTGTACTGACGCAGGCCTGGACGGCTAACGCGCTTGACTTCTTCGATGACCGGACGGCCTTCGAAGTATTTCAGCTCGATAGACAGCAAGGGCTTTGTTTCACTGCTGATCTGATAACCCGCAATGTAGCCTTCGTCTTTCAGGACTTTAGCTACAGCCACCTTCAAAGTGGAGGATGGCATGCTTACGACGGGCTTTTCAGCCATCTGGGCATTACGGATACGAGTTAGCATGTCCGCTAACGGGTCCTGCATACTCATGGGCTAGACGCTCCTAATACAAAATAATTAGCCTTGCGGCTACTGCTTGTCGCCAAAAAAACTCAGGCACGTAAAAACACGGGCTCTGGCGAGCCGGCAATTCTAGACGTACCCCAGAAACGAATCAAGCCCCAAAAGGGGCTTGATTCGAATTCAGGTCCTACGCTGGTCGGTTTCCGGAGAAACCCACCCGCGTAGAACGAGAAGGACGACTTACCAGCTGGCTTTAACCAGACCTGGAACGTCACCACGCATTGCAGCTTCACGCAGCTTGTTACGGCCAAGGCCGAACTTGCGGTAAACGCCGTGCGGACGACCAGTCAGGCGGCAACGGTTACGCATGCGCGAAGCGCTTGCGTCACGTGGTTGCTTCTGCAGCGCAACGGTAGCTTCCCAACGAGCTTCTGGACTTGCGTTCAGATCTACGATGATTGCTTTCAGTGCTGCACGCTTGGTGGCGTACTTGGCAACGGTGAGCTGACGCTTCAGCTCACGGTTTTTCATGCTCTTCTTGGCCATTTTCCTACTCCAATCAGTTGCGGAACGGGAATTTGAAAGCACGCAGCAGAGCGCGGCCTTCGTCATCGTTCTTGGCAGTGGTGGTCAGGGTAATGTCCAGACCGCGGAGAGCATCGATCTTGTCGTAGTCGATTTCCGGGAAAATGATCTGCTCTTTCACGCCCATGCTGTAGTTGCCACGACCATCGAAGGACTTGGCATTCAGGCCGCGGAAGTCGCGAACCCGAGGCAGGGAGATCGACAGCAGACGATCCAGGAACTCATACATACGATCGCGGCGCAGAGTCACTTTGACGCCGATCGGCCAACCTTCACGGACTTTAAAGCCAGCGATGGATTTCCGAGCGTAAGTCACAACGACTTTTTGACCGGTGATCTTTTCCAGGTCAGCAACAGCGTGCTCGATGACTTTTTTGTCGCCGATCGCTTCGCCCAGACCCATGTTCAGGGTGATCTTTGTTACGCGTGGAACTTCCATCACGTTCGCCAGCTTAAGTTCTTCCTTAAGCTTGGGTGCGATTTCCTTCCAGTAAATCTCTTTCAGTCGTGCCATGGTCTTCTACCTAGCAGTGTTCAAGCATCAACCGCTTTTTGGGTCGACTTGAAGACACGAATTTTTTTGCCGTCTTCAACTTTGAAACCAACGCGGTCAGCCTTGTTGGTTGCGCCGTTGAAAATGGCGACGTTGGAAGCGTGCAGTGGCGCTTCTTTCTCGACGATACCGCCCTGTACGCCCGACATCGGGTTAGGCTTGGTATGACGCTTCACCAGGTTGATCCCACCAACGACCAGACGGTCGTCAGCGAGAACCTTGAGCACCTTACCGCGCTTACCTTTGTCTTTGCCGGCGATCACGATGATCTCGTCGTCACGACGAATCTTTTGCATGTCGGATCTCCTTACAGCACTTCTGGGGCGAGCGAGACGATCTTCATGAACTTCTCAGTACGAAGCTCACGGGTCACTGGCCCAAAGATACGGGTGCCAATCGGCTCTTGCTTGTTGTTCAACAGAACAGCAGCGTTGCCATCGAAGCGGATGATGGAGCCGTCTGCACGACGAACACCGTGGCGGGTGCGGACTACAACAGCAGTCATCACTTGGCCTTTTTTCACCTTGCCGCGAGGAATTGCTTCCTTGACGGTTACTTTGATGATGTCACCGATACCAGCGTAACGACGATGAGAGCCACCAAGCACCTTGATGCACATAACGCGGCGAGCGCCGCTGTTATCGGCCACATCGAGCATGGATTGAGTCTGAATCATATAATTTCTCCGACCCCTAGCCCTTAGACTTCCACAGCGCGTTCGAGAACATCAACCAGGGCCCAAGATTTGGTCTTGGCCATCGGACGAGTTTCACGAATAGTGACCTTGTCGCCGATGTGGCATTGGTTGGTTTCGTCGTGCGCGTGCAGCTTAGTCGAACGCTTAACGTATTTACCGTAGATCGGGTGCTTTACGCGACGCTCGATCAGAACGGTGATGGTCTTGTCCATCTTGTCGCTGACAACACGGCCAGTCAGCGTACGGACGGTTTTTTCGGCTTCAGCCATGATTACTTACCTGCCTGCTGGTTGAGCACAGTCTTCACGCGAGCGATGTCACGCTTAACTTGCGAGAGCAGGTGAGACTGCCCCAACTGGCCAGTTGCTTTCTGCATACGCAGATTGAACTGGTCGCGCAGCAAGCCGAGCAGTTGCTCGTTCAGTTGCTGTGCTGATTTTTCACGAAGTTCATTCGCTTTCATCACATCACCGTCCGCTTAACAAAGGAGGTGGCGAGCGGCAGCTTTGCAGCAGCCAGGGCGAAAGCCTCACGCGCCAACTCTTCGGAAACACCCTCGATTTCATACAGGACTTTGCCTGGCTGAATCTGGGCAACCCAGTACTCCACGTTACCCTTACCTTTACCCATACGAACTTCGAGGGGCTTTTTGGAGATAGGCTTGTCCGGGAATACACGGATCCAGATCTTGCCGCCACGTTTTACGTGACGGGTCAGTGCACGACGCGCTGACTCGATCTGACGAGCGGTGAGACGACCACGAGCAACAGACTTCAGCGCATATTCGCCGAAGCTGACTTTGCTACCGCGCAGTGCCAGACCACGGTTGTGGCCGGTCATCTGCTTGCGGAACTTCGTACGCTTTGGTTGCAACATTTGGCGTACCCCTTACTTAGCAGCTTTTTTACGAGGCGCTGGTGCTTGTGGCTTCAGCTCTTCTTGGCGACCACCAATTACTTCGCCTTTGAAGATCCAAACCTTTACACCGATCACACCGTAAGTGGTGTGAGCTTCGTAGTTGGCATAGTCGATGTCGGCACGCAGGGTGTGCAGTGGCACACGACCTTCGCGATACCATTCAGTACGTGCGATTTCAGCACCGCCGAGACGACCGCTCACTTGGATTTTGATGCCTTTGGCACCAATGCGCATGGCGTTCTGTACTGCGCGCTTCATAGCGCGACGGAACATTACGCGACGCTCCAGCTGCTGAGCTACGCTCTGCGCAACCAGCATACCGTCGAGCTCCGGCTTGCGGATCTCTTCGATATTGATGTGCACAGGCACACCCATTTGCTTGGTCAGGTCCTGACGCAGTTTCTCAACATCTTCACCTTTCTTGCCGATCACGATGCCGGGACGAGCGGTGTGGATGGTGATACGTGCAGTTTGAGCCGGACGATGGATATCGATACGGCTTACGGACGCGCTTTTTAGTTTGTCTTGGAGATACTCACGCACCTTCAGATCAGCGAACAAGTAGTCCGCATAAGTCCGACCGTCTGCGTACCAGACGGAGGTGTGCTCCTTGACGATTCCCAGGCGAATGCCAATGGGATGTACTTTCTGACCCATCTCTTCGACTCCGTTACTTGTCAGCAACCTTGACAGTGATATGGCAAGACCGCTTGACGATGCGATCAGCACGGCCTTTGGCACGTGGCATGATGCGCTTCAGCGAACGCCCTTCGTTGACGAAAACGGTGGAGACCTTCAGGTCATCAACGTCTGCGCCTTCGTTATGCTCGGCGTTGGCTACGGCCGACTCCAGCACTTTTTTCATGATCTCGGCGGCTTTCTTACTGCTGAAAGCCAACAGGTTGAGCGCTTCGCCCACCTTCTTCCCGCGGATCTGGTCGGCGACCAAGCGGGCTTTCTGGGCGGAGATTCGAGCGCCCGACAACTTAGCGGCTACTTCCATCGTTCCTTACCCCTTAACGCTTGGCTTTCTTGTCTGCCACGTGCCCACGATAAGTGCGGGTACCGGCAAACTCGCCCAGTTTGTGGCCGACCATGTCTTCGTTCACGAGAACAGGAACATGCTGACGACCGTTATGCACAGCAATGGTCAAACCGACCATTTGTGGCAGGATCATCGAACGACGCGACCAGGTTTTAACTGGTTTGCGATCGTTCTTTTCCGCCGCCACTTCGATCTTCTTCAGTAGGTGAAGATCAATAAAAGGACCTTTTTTCAGAGAACGTGGCACTGTCGTATCCCTCTATTTACTTGCGACGACGGACGATCATTTTGTCGGTACGCTTATTACCACGAGTCTTCGCGCCCTTAGTCGGGAAGCCCCACGGCGATACCGGATGACGACCACCAGAGGTACGACCTTCACCACCACCATGTGGGTGGTCAACCGGGTTCATGGCAACACCACGAACGGTTGGGCGAACGCCACGCCAGCGCTTGGCACCAGCTTTACCCAGCGAACGCAGGCTGTGCTCGGAGTTCGAAACTTCACCCAGAGTTGCACGGCATTCGGACAGGACTTTACGCATTTCACCGGAGCGAAGACGCAGAGTCACGTAGACACCTTCACGAGCGATCAGCTGAGCCGAAGCACCAGCGGAACGAGCGATCTGAGCACCTTTACCAGGCTTGAGCTCGATACCGTGAACGGTAGAACCGACTGGGATGTTGCGCAGTTGCAGAGCGTTGCCTGGCTTGATTGGAGCCAGAGCGCCTGCGATCAGCTGGTCGCCAGCACTCACACCCTTAGGTGCGATGATGTAACGACGCTCGCCGTCTGCGTACAGCAGCAGTGCGATGTGAGCAGTACGGTTTGGATCGTATTCGATACGCTCGACAGTGGCAGCGATGCCATCTTTGTCGTTGCGACGGAAATCGACCAGACGATAATGCTGCTTATGACCACCACCAATGTGACGAGTGGTAATACGGCCATTGTTGTTACGACCACCAGACTTCGATTTTTTCTCGAGCAGCGGTGCGTGAGGAGCGCCTTTATGCAGCTCCTGGTTGACCACCTTGACCACAAAACGGCGGCCAGGGGAAGTCGGTTTGCATTTAACGATTGCCATGATGCACCCCTTCCTTACTCAGCACTGCTGCTGAAATCGAGATCTTGGCCTGGCTGAAGGGAGATTACTGCCTTCTTCCAGTCATTACGCTTGCCCAGGCCGCGAGCAGTACGCTTGGTCTTACCCAGAACATTCAGGGTAGTCACGCGCTCTACTTTCACGCTGAACAGGCTTTCGACGGCCTTCTTGATTTCCAGCTTGGTTGCATCAGTAGCAACCTTGAAAACGAACTGACCTTTTTTGTCTGCCAGAACCGTAGCCTTCTCGGAAACGTGCGGGCCAAGCAGAACTTTAAATACGCGTTCCTGGTTCATCCCAGCAGCTCCTCGAATTTCTTCACGGCCGACACAGTGATCAACACTTTGTCGTATGCGATCAGACTAACTGGATCGGAACCTTGAACGTCACGTACATCTACGTGCGGCAGGTTGCGAGCAGCCAGGTACAGATTCTGGTCAACAGCGTCAGACACGATCAGGACGTCAGTCAGGCCCATGCCGTTCAGCTTGTTCAGCAGATCTTTGGTTTTCGGTGCTTCAACAGCGAAGTCCTGAACCACGACCAGACGATCAGTACGAACCAGCTCAGCCAAGATGGAGCGCAGTGCTGCGCGATACATCTTCTTGTTGAGCTTCTGAGAGTGGTCCTGTGGACGTGCTGCGAAAGTGGTACCACCGCCACGCCAGATTGGGCTACGGATAGTACCGGCACGAGCACGGCCAGTACCCTTCTGACGCCATGGGCGCTTACCGCCACCGGAAACGTCGGAACGGGTCTTCTGCTGCTTGCTACCTTGACGGCCGCCAGCCATGTAGGCCACGACTGCTTGGTGAACCAGCGTCTCGTTGAATTCGCCGCCAAATGTCAGTTCGGAAACTTCGATCGCTTGAGCGTCATTTACATTTAATTGCATGTCAGCTTCCCCTTAACCGCGAGCCTTGGCTGCTGGACGTACAACCACGTTGCCGCCAGTAGCGCCAGGAACAGCACCCTTGACCAACAACAGATTGCGTTCAGCGTCCACGCGCACTACTTCCAGGGACTGCACGGTCACGCGCTCAGCGCCCATATGACCGGACATTTTTTTGCCCTTGAATACACGACCAGGAGTCTGGCACTGGCCGATAGAGCCTGGGACGCGGTGGGAGACGGAGTTACCGTGGGTGTTGTCCTGACCGCGGAAATTCCAACGCTTGATGGTACCGGCGAAGCCTTTACCTTTCGACTGACCGGTAACATCTACCAGTTGGCCAGCTGCGAAGATTTCTGCATTGATCAGATCGCCAGCCTTGTATTCGCCTTCTTCAAGGCGGAATTCCAAGACGGTACGACCAGCGGCAACGTTCGCTTTAGCGAAGTGGCCTGCCTGAGCGGCAGTCACACGCGAAGCACGACGCTCACCGACAGTGACTTGCACTGCACGATAGCCATCGCTTTCTTCGGTTTTGAACTGGGTGACGCGATTCGGTTCGATCTCAATGACCGTGACCGGAATGGAGACACCTTCTTCGGTGAAAATACGGGTCATACCGCATTTACGACCGACTACACCAATAGTCATGTTGTAAACCTCATGAGTGTACGGGGCTTTCACCCGCTATGGCCGCCCATTTCAGAGCGTTACACGACTAAGACCCAAGTCTTAGCCGAGGCTGATCTGCACTTCCACACCTGCCGCAAGATCAAGCTTCATAAGTGCATCAACGGTTTTATCCGTTGGCTGGACGATGTCCAGAACGCGCTTATGAGTACGGATCTCGTACTGGTCGCGCGCGTCTTTGTTGACGTGCGGAGAGACCAGAACGGTGAACCGCTCTTTACGGGTAGGCAGTGGAATTGGACCACGCACTTGAGCACCAGTACGTTTCGCGGTTTCCACGATTTCCTGGGTGGATTGGTCGATCAGGCGATGGTCAAAAGCCTTCAACCTGATACGGATTTGCTGATTTTGCATTGGATTTCAGACTCCAGGCTACTTCCCACCGAGCGCAATACGCCCGTTAAAAGGAGGCGCAATTCTATAGACGAGCTAACAGAGTGTCAACCCAATAAAAAAGCCCCCGCAAGCGGGGGCTTTTTCTCAAATCAACGCTTAAGCGATGATTTTGGCTACGACGCCAGCGCCGACGGTACGACCGCCTTCACGGATAGCGAAACGCAGACCGTCTTCCATTGCGATTGGCTTGATCAGAGTGACGGAAACTTTAACGTTGTCACCTGGCATAACCATTTCGGTGCCTTCCGGCAGTTCGCAGCTACCAGTTACGTCGGTAGTACGGAAGTAGAACTGTGGACGGTAGCCTTTGAAGAACGGAGTGTGACGGCCGCCTTCTTCTTTGCTCAGAACGTAGATTTCAGCTTCGAACTGAGTGTGTGGCTTAACGGTACCTGGCTTAACCAGAACCTGACCACGCTCAACGTCGTCACGCTTGGTGCCACGCAGCAGAACGCCGCAGTTCTCGCCAGCACGACCTTCGTCCAGCAGCTTGCGGAACATCTCAACGCCAGTGCAAGTAGTCTTGGTGGTGTCACGCAGACCCACGATCTCGACTTCTTCCTGGATCTTGATGATGCCACGCTCAACACGGCCAGTTACAACAGTACCGCGGCCCGAGATCGAGAACACGTCTTCGATTGGCATCAGGAACGGCTTGTCGATAGCACGAACTGGTTCTGGGATGTAGCTGTCCAGAGTCTCAACCAGTTTCTTAACGGCAGAGGTGCCCATCTCGTTGTCGTCTTGGCCGTTCAGAGCCATCAGAGCCGAACCGATGATGATCGGAGTGTCGTCGCCTGGGAACTCGTAAGTGCTCAGCAGGTCACGAACTTCCATCTCAACCAGTTCCAGCAGCTCAGCGTCGTCAACCATGTCAGCCTTGTTCAGGAAGACAACGATGTACGGAACGCCAACCTGACGGGACAGCAGGATGTGCTCACGGGTTTGTGGCATCGGACCATCAGCGGCCGAGCAAACCAGGATAGCGCCGTCCATCTGAGCAGCACCGGTGATCATGTTTTTTACGTAGTCGGCGTGACCTGGGCAGTCAACGTGCGCGTAGTGGCGAACGGCCGAATCGTATTCAACGTGAGCGGTGTTGATGGTGATACCACGAGCTTTTTCTTCTGGCGCGCTGTCGATTTTGTCGAAGTCGACTTTAGCCGAACCGAAAACTTCGGAGCAGACGCGAGTCAGAGCAGCGGTCAGAGTGGTTTTACCGTGGTCAACGTGACCGATAGTGCCAACGTTGACGTGCGGTTTGTTACGTTCAAATTTTTCTTTAGCCACGACAAATAACTCCTAGCCTAAAGGCGCTGAATCAGCCTTGTTTTTTGGTTACAGTTTCGACGATGTGCGACGGCGCTGTATTGTATTTTTTGAATTCCATAGAGTAGCTTGCGCGACCTTGGGACATGGAGCGGACATCGGTCGCATAACCGAACATCTCACCCAGCGGAACCTCGGCGCGAATTACCTTGCCGGAAACCGTGTCTTCCATACCCAGGATCATGCCGCGACGACGATTGAGGTCGCCCATCACGTCACCCATATAGTCTTCAGGCGTAACAACCTCTACCGCCATGATCGGCTCAAGCAACTCACCACCGCCCTTCTGGGCCAGTTGCTTGGTCGCCATGGAGGCAGCCACCTTAAACGCCATCTCGTTCGAGTCGACGTCGTGGTAAGAACCATCAAACACGGTAGCCTTCAGGCCGATCAGCGGATAGCCGGCAACTACGCCGTTCTTCATCTGCTCTTCGATACCTTTCTGGATAGCCGGGATGTATTCCTTAGGAACCACACCACCCACTACTTCGTTCAGGAATTGCAGACCTTCCTGACCTTCGTCAGCAGGTGCAAAACGAATCCAGCAGTGGCCGAACTGACCACGACCACCGGACTGACGAACGAACTTGCCTTCGATTTCACAGTTTTTCGTGATGCGCTCACGATACGAAACCTGAGGCTTACCGATGTTGGCTTCGACGTTGAACTCACGGCGCATCCGGTCAACCAGGATGTCCAGGTGCAATTCGCCCATGCCGGAGATGATCGTTTGACCAGTCTCTTCATCAGTCTTGACGCGGAAAGAAGGGTCTTCCTGAGCAAGTTTGCCCAGTGCGATACCCATTTTTTCCTGGTCATCCTTGGTTTTTGGCTCAACCGCAACCGAAATAACCGGCTCCGGGAAATCCATCCGCACGAGGATGATTGGCTTGTCGGCGTTGCACAGGGTTTCACCAGTGGTGACGTCCTTCATGCCGATCAGGGCCGCGATGTCGCCAGCGCGAACTTCCTTGATCTCTTCACGGGCGTTAGCGTGCATTTGCACCATACGACCCACGCGCTCTTTCTTGCCCTTGACCGAGTTGATCACGCCGTCGCCGGATGCCAACACGCCCGAGTAAACGCGGACGAAGGTCAAAGTACCCACGAATGGGTCGGTAGCGATCTTGAACGCCAGAGCCGAGAACGGCTCGTTGTCGTCTGCATGACGCTCCATCTCTTCTTCCTCGTTATCAGGGTTGGAACCCTTGATAGCAGGAATGTCGGTTGGAGCAGGCAGGTAGTCGATAACGGCGTCGAGAACCAGAGGCACGCCCTTGTTCTTGAACGAGGAACCGCAAACTGCCAGAACAATCTCACCGGCAATAGTACGCTGACGCAGAGCCGCCTTGATTTCCTCGATGGAGAGCTCTTCACCCTCGAGGTATTTGTTCATCAGTTCTTCGCTGGCTTCGGCCGCAGCCTCAACCATGTTGCTGCGCCACTCTTCGGCCAATTCTTGCAACTCGGCAGGAATTGGCTCACGGCGTGGAGCCATGCCTTTGTCAGCGTCGTTCCAGTAAACCGCTTCCATGGTCATCAGATCGATCTGACCCTGGAAGTTATCTTCGGAACCGATAGCCAGCTGAATCGGCACTGGGGTGTGACCCAGACGCTGCTTGATCTGAGCGATCACGCGCAGGAAGTTAGCGCCAGCACGGTCCATCTTGTTCACGTAAACGATACGCGGAACACCGTATTTGTTGGCTTGACGCCATACGGTTTCGGACTGCGGCTCTACACCGGAAGTACCACAGAACACCACGACCGCGCCGTCGAGCACACGCAGGGAACGCTCAACCTCAATGGTGAAGTCTACGTGACCCGGGGTATCGATGACGTTGAAACGGTACTGGTCCTTGTGCTGCTTCTGAGAACCCTGCCAGAAGGCGGTAATAGCAGCAGAAGTGATGGTAATACCACGCTCCTGCTCCTGAACCATCCAGTCTGTGGTCGCGGCGCCGTCATGCACCTCGCCCATCTTGTGACTTTTGCCAGTGTAAAAAAGGACGCGCTCGGTGGTGGTGGTTTTACCAGCATCCACGTGAGCAACGATACCGATGTTACGGTAGCGGTTAATCGGAGTAGTACGAGCCATAAAGCCCTCGCAAAAATAGTGACGCTGAGATTAGAAGCGGTAGTGCGAGAAAGCCTTGTTGGCCTCAGCCATACGGTGCACGTCTTCACGCTTCTTGACCGCAGCACCTTTGCCTTCAGCGGCATCCAGCAGTTCGCCAGCCAAACGCAGAGCCATAGACTTCTCACCGCGCTTGCGCGCGAAGTCTACCAGCCAACGCATTGCCAGAGCATTGCGACGGGACGGACGAACTTCGACCGGAACCTGGTAAGTAGCACCGCCTACACGGCGCGACTTTACTTCGACCAGCGGAGCGATGGCGTCGAGAGCTTTCTCGAAGATTTCCAGGGGGTCGCTGTTCTTGCGTTCTTTAACCTTTTCCAGCGCGCCATAAACGATACGCTCGGCAACGGCTTTCTTGCCGCTTTCCATCACGTGGTTCATGAACTTCGCCAGGATCTGGCTTCCGTATTTTGGATCGTCAAGCACTTCGCGCTTGGCTGCTACGCGTCTTCTTGGCATGGATAAGCCCTCAAACGGTCTTCAGGTTCGCTCGGAATCGGTGCCCTTACGGGACGCCTCCGACCTTACTCTTATCGACTCAGAAAAATAGATGATTCAGTTTTACAAAAAGCCGCTACTACTTAGGCTTCTTGGTACCGTACTTCGAACGACCCTGGTTACGGCCTTTAACGCCGGATGTATCCAAGGAGCCGCGAACGGTGTGGTAACGAACACCTGGCAAGTCTTTTACACGGCCGCCACGGATCAGGACGACGCTGTGCTCTTGCAGGTTGTGGCCTTCACCGCCGATGTACGAGGAAACCTCGAAACCGTTGGTCAGACGCACACGGCATACTTTACGCAGTGCCGAGTTAGGTTTTTTCGGCGTAGTGGTGTACACGCGAGTGCACACGCCACGACGTTGCGGGCAGTTCTGCAGCGCAGGCACGTCGGATTTCTCGACGATACGCTTACGCGGCTGACGTACCAGCTGGTTGATAGTTGCCATCTACTAGCTCCACTGTTGTCTTGCGACGCTATTGTCTTACAAGAAAAGCAAAATGGCAGGACACACGTCCCGCCAAATTTAGGGGTACAAGAGTCTAAAGAGGATCCTGTCCCCAGTCAAGGCAAAGCCCCGACCTTATGCCACCCTCTCACAGCAAATTGCCTGCGGTCTGGATGACATGAAAATCAGGGCCTTACTCTCAATTACTGCTTGAGTTCAACGCTTCGGTCAGTGCTGCTTCAACTTCGCTCGCACTCACACGGGTCGGTTTGTCCATTTCACGACGACGCTTACGCTCGCTGTGATAAGCCAGACCGGTACCGGCCGGGATCAAACGACCCACGACCACGTTTTCTTTCAGGCCGCGCAGGTAGTCGCGCTTGCCGGTTACAGCCGCTTCGGTCAGTACGCGAGTGGTCTCCTGGAAGGAGGCCGCCGAGATGAACGATTCGGTGGACAACGATGCCTTGGTGATACCGAGCAGCACGCGAGTGAACTTCGAGATGAATTTCTCATCCGCCGCCAGACGCTCGTTCTCAACCAGTACATGCGTCAACTCCATCTGGTCGCCCTTGATGAAGCTCGAATCACCCGACTCGGAGATCTCGACCTTACGCAGCATCTGACGAAGAATCGTTTCGATGTGCTTGTCGTTGATCTTCACGCCTTGCAGGCGGTAAACGTCTTGAATCTCGTTGACGATGTATTTCGCCAGAGCGCTGACACCCAGCAGACGCAGGATGTCATGCGGATCGCTAGGACCGTCGGAGATCACTTCACCGCGGTTCACTTGCTCACCTTCGAAGACGTTCAGGTGACGCCACTTAGGAATCAGCTCTTCATACGGATCGCTACCGTCGTTCGGTGTAATCACCAGACGACGCTTGCCTTTGGTCTCTTTACCGAACGCGATCGTACCGCTGACTTCTGCCAGGATCGACGCTTCTTTCGGACGACGCGCTTCGAACAAGTCAGCAACGCGCGGCAGACCACCAGTGATGTCACGGGTCTTGGAAGTCTCTTGTGGAATACGGGCGATAACATCACCCACACCCACTTGAGCGCCGTCCGCAACACCGACCAGGGCGTTCGCAGGCAGGAAGTACTGAGCCGGTACGTCAGTACCCGGAAGCAGCAGATCTTTGCCATCGATACCGACCATCTTCACCGCAGGACGGATGTCCTTGCCGGCTGCAGGGCGGTCTTTGGCGTCGAGTACTTCGATGTTGGTCAGACCGGTCAGTTCGTCGGTCTGGCGCTTGATCGTAATACCTTCTTCCATGCCCACGTAGGTCACGGTACCTTTCATTTCGGTAACGATCGGGTGAGTATGCGGATCCCACTTGGCTACGATAGAGCCAGCGTCGACCTTGTCGCCTTCCTTCACCGAGATCACTGCACCGTAGGGCAGCTTGTAACGCTCACGCTCACGACCGAACTCGTCGGCGATCGCCAGCTCACCGGAACGCGATACCGCGACCAGGTTGCCGTCAAGACGCTCGACGTGCTTCAGGTTGTGCAGACGGACGATACCGCCGTTTTTCACCTGAACGCTGTCGGCAGCGGAAGTACGGCTTGCCGCACCACCGATGTGGAACGTACGCATGGTCAGCTGGGTACCTGGCTCACCGATCGACTGGGCGGCGATAACACCGACAGCTTCACCGATGTTCACCTGGTGACCACGGGCCAGATCGCGACCGTAGCACTTGGCGCAGATGCCGTAGCGGGTTTCGCAGCTGATTGGCGAGCGTACGATCACTTCGTCGATGCTGTTCAGCTCGATGAATTCGACCCACTTCTCGTCCACCAGAGTACCGGCCGGAACGATGACGTCCTCGGTGCCAGGCTTGAACACGTCACGGGCAATAACACGACCCAGTACACGTTCGCCCAAAGGCTCTACCACGTCGCCGCCTTCAATGTGCGGCGTCATGACCAGGCCTTGCTCGGTGCCGCAGTCCACTTCGGTCACAACCAGGTCTTGTGCCACGTCAACCAGACGACGGGTCAGGTAACCGGAGTTCGCGGTTTTCAACGCGGTATCCGCCAGACCTTTACGAGCACCGTGAGTCGAGATGAAGTACTGAAGTACGCTCAAACCTTCACGGAAGTTCGCGGTGATCGGCGTCTCGATGATCGAGCCGTCCGGCTTGGCCATCAGGCCACGCATACCGGCCAGCTGACGAATCTGTGCTGCGGAACCCCGCGCACCCGAGTCAGCCATCATGTACATCGAGTTGAACGACTCTTGGTCCACGGTTTCGCCGTGACGGTCGACAACCTTCTCTTTCGAGAGGTTGGACATCATCGCCTTGGAAACTTCGTCGTTCGCCTTGGACCAGAGGTCGATTACCTTGTTGTACTTCTCGCCCTGAGTTACCAGGCCAGAGGCGTACTGACTTTCGATCTCTTTAACTTCTTCGGTCGCCGCGTCGATGATGCGTGCTTTCTCATCCGGGATAACGAAGTCGTTAACACCAATGGAAACGCCCGAGATCGTCGAGTAGGCAAAACCGGTGTACATCAGCTGGTCAGCGAAGATGACAGTCTCTTTCAAACCAACCACGCGGTAGCACTGGTTGATCAGCTTGGAGATCGCCTTTTTCTTCATTGGCTGGTTGACCACGTCGTACGACAGGCCAGCCGGAACCACCTGGAACAGCAACGCACGGCCGACAGTCGTGTCGACGATGCGGGTATTGGTCACGCTGCCGCCATCACGATCGTTAACGGTTTCGTTGATACGAACCTTGATCTTGGCGTGCAGAGCAGCTTCGCCGGCGCGGAATACGCGGTCGACTTCCTGCAGATCCGCGAACACGCGACCTTCGCCTTTGGCGTTGATCGCTTCACGGGTCATGTAGTACAGACCCAGTACAACGTCCTGCGAAGGAACGATGATTGGCTCACCGTTAGCTGGCGACAGAATGTTGTTGGTCGACATCATCAGCGCGCGCGCTTCCAGCTGGGCTTCCAGCGTCAGCGGCACGTGAACGGCCATTTGGTCACCGTCGAAGTCGGCGTTGTAGGCCGCGCAGACCAGAGGGTGCAGCTGGATAGCCTTACCTTCGATCAGAACCGGTTCAAACGCCTGGATGCCCAGACGGTGAAGGGTTGGTGCACGGTTAAGCAACACTGGGTGTTCGCGGATAACTTCGGCGAGAACGTCCCAAACTTCCGGCAGCTCGCGCTCGACCATCTTTTTCGCAGCCTTGATGGTGGTCGCCAGACCACGCATTTCCAGCTTGCCGAAAATGAACGGCTTGAACAGCTCAAGCGCCATCTTCTTGGGAAGACCGCACTGATGCAGACGCAGGGTCGGGCCTACGGTAATTACCGAACGACCGGAGTAGTCAACACGCTTACCGAGCAAGTTCTGACGGAAACGACCTTGCTTACCCTTGATCATGTCAGCCAGGGATTTCAGAGGACGCTTGTTGGAACCGGTGATGGCACGACCGCGGCGACCGTTATCGAGCAGCGCATCCACAGCTTCCTGCAGCATACGCTTTTCGTTGCGCACGATGATGTCAGGAGCGGACAGATCCAGCAGGCGCTTCAAACGGTTGTTACGGTTGATCACTCGACGATACAGATCGTTGAGGTCAGACGTCGCGAAGCGGCCGCCATCCAGTGGAACCAGTGGACGCAGATCTGGCGGCAGAACCGGCAGAACGGTCAACACCATCCACTCAGGCAGGTTGCCGGAACCCTGGAAGGCCTCCATCAACTTCAGGCGCTTGGACAGCTTCTTGATCTTGGTTTCGGAGTTGGTTTGCGGAATCTCTTCGCGCAGACGGCCAATCTCGTGCTCCAGATCGATTGCGTGCAGCAGCTCGCGGACAGCCTCGGCACCCATGCGGGCGTCGAAGTCATCACCGAACTCTTCGAGGGCTTCGAAGTACTGCTCGTCGTTCAGCAGCTGACCCTTTTCAAGGGTGGTCATGCCTGGATCGATAACGACATAGCTCTCGAAATAGAGAACGCGCTCGATATCACGCAGGGTCATGTCCATCAGCAGGCCGATACGGGACGGCAGCGATTTCAGGAACCAGATATGGGCAACCGGGGACGCCAGTTCGATGTGAGCCATACGCTCACGACGGACCTTGGCCAGTGCAACTTCAACGCCGCACTTTTCGCAGATCACGCCACGATGCTTCAAGCGCTTGTACTTACCGCACAGGCACTCGTAATCCTTTACCGGGCCAAAGATCTTGGCGCAGAACAGGCCGTCACGCTCAGGTTTGAACGTACGGTAGTTGATGGTTTCCGGCTTTTTAACTTCACCGAACGACCACGAACGGATCATCTCAGGCGATGCCAATCCAATACGGATGGCGTCGAACTCTTCGACTTGACCCTGGTTTTTCAGCAAATTCAGTAGGTCTTTCAAGGCCTTTCCTCCTGGCGGAGCAGAGAGTGGTCATACCGACCCACTCTCGATTCGCGTCACGTGTTATTCGGTTTCCAGATCGATATCGATACCGAGCGAACGGATTTCTTTGATCAACACGTTGAAGGACTCGGGCATGCCCGGCTCCATACGGTGATCGCCGTCCACGATGTTTTTGTACATCTTGGTACGACCGTTCACATCGTCCGACTTCACTGTGAGCATTTCTTGCAGAGTGTATGCCGCGCCGTACGCTTCCAGCGCCCAGACCTCCATCTCCCCGAAACGCTGACCACCGAACTGCGCCTTACCACCCAGCGGCTGCTGGGTAACCAGGCTGTAAGAACCAGTGGAACGCGCGTGCATCTTGTCGTCCACCAAGTGGTTCAGCTTCAGCATGTACATGTAGCCAACAGTTACCGGACGCTCGAATTTGTTACCGGTACGACCGTCGAACAGTTGCATCTGGCCACTGTCCGGCATGTCCGCCAGGCGCAGCATCGCCTTGATTTCGCTTTCCTTGGCACCGTCGAAAACCGGAGTTGCCATTGGAACGCCGCCACGCAGGTTCTTCGCCAGATCCAGAACTTCCTGATCAGACAGGTCGTCGAGGTTTTCCTGACGGCCGCCAATCTCGTTGTAGATCTCGTTCAGGAACTTGCGCAACTCAACGACTTTACGCTGCTCTTCGAGCATACGGTTGATCTTCTCGCCCAGACCTTTGGCCGCGAGGCCCAGGTGGGTTTCGAGAATCTGACCAACGTTCATACGCGAAGGTACACCCAACGGGTTGAGGACGATATCCACCGGCGTGCCATTGGCATCGTGCGGCATGTCTTCAACCGGCATGATCACGGAGACCACACCCTTGTTACCGTGGCGACCGGCCATTTTGTCGCCCGGCTGAATGCGGCGACGGATGGCAAGGTAGACCTTGACGATTTTCAGCACGCCTGGAGCCAGGTCATCGCCTTGCTGCAGTTTGCGCTTCTTGTCTTCGAACTTGTCGTCCAGCAGGCGGCGACGATCAACGATATAAGCCTGGGCTTTTTCGAGTTGTTCGTTCAGCGCGTCTTCAACCATGCGCAGCTTGAACCACTGGCCATGCTCGAGACCGTCGAGTACTTCGTCGGTGATTTCCTGACCTTTCTTCAGGCCAGCACCACCTTCAACCGTACGACCTACCAAAGCGGAACGCAGACGTTCGAAGGTTGCACCTTCAACGATACGGAACTCTTCGTTCAGATCCTTGCGGATCTCGTCCAGCTGGCTCTTCTCGATCGAGAGGGCACGAGCGTCACGCTCTACGCCGTCACGGGTAAAGACCTGTACGTCGATGACCGTACCCTTGGTGCCGGTTGGCACGCGCAGGGAGGTGTCTTTAACGTCACTGGCTTTCTCACCGAAGATCGCACGCAACAGCTTCTCTTCTGGTGTCAGCTGAGTCTCACCCTTAGGCGTGACCTTACCAACCAGAATGTCGCCAGCGCCTACTTCAGCACCTACATAAACGATACCGGCTTCGTCCAGCTTGTTCAGCGCTGCTTCACCCACGTTAGGGATGTCAGCGGTGATTTCTTCTGGGCCAAGCTTGGTATCACGAGCCACACAGGTCAGTTCCTGGATGTGGATCGTGGTGAAACGGTCTTCTTGAACAACACGCTCGGACAGGCAGATGGAGTCTTCGAAGTTGAAGCCGTTCCATGCCATGAACGCGATGCGCATGTTCTGACCAAGAGCCAGCTCACCCATGTCGGTGGACGGGCCATCAGCCATGATGTCGCTGCGCTGAACGCGATCACCCTTGCTCACCAGCGGACGCTGGTTGATGCAGGTGTTCTGGTTCGAGCGGGTGTACTTGGTCAGGTTGTAGATGTCGACACCGGCTTCGCCTGGCTCAACTTCGTCATCTGCAACGCGAACAACAATACGGCTGGCGTCGACGGAATCGATGACACCGCCGCGACGGGCAACGACGCAAACACCGGAGTCACGCGCAACGTTGCGCTCCATGCCGGTACCTACCAGCGGCTTGTCAGCACGCAGAGTCGGTACAGCCTGACGCTGCATGTTCGAACCCATCAACGCACGGTTGGCGTCGTCGTGCTCGAGGAACGGAATCAACGAAGCTGCAACCGAAACAACCTGCTTCGGAGAAACGTCCATCAGGGTGACGTCTTCCGGCGCCTTGACGGTGAATTCGTTCAGGTGACGAACAGCTACCAGCTCATCGATCAGATGACCTTTGTCGTTCATGGTCGCCGAAGCCTGGGCGATCACGTGATCGGCCTCCTCGATAGCGGACAGGAAGACGATTTCGTCGGTAACCAGACCTTCTTTCACCACGCGGTACGGGCTCTCAAGGAAGCCATACTGATTGGTGCGGGCATAGGCTGCCAACGAGTTGATCAGACCGATGTTCGGACCTTCCGGCGTCTCGATCGGGCAAACACGACCGTAGTGCGTCGGGTGTACGTCACGAACTTCGAAGCCCGCGCGCTCACGAGTCAGACCGCCAGGGCCCAGAGCGGAAACACGACGCTTGTGGGTGATCTCGGAAAGCGGGTTGTTCTGGTCCATGAACTGCGACAGTTGGCTGGAGCCGAAGAACTCTTTGACCGCAGCAGCGACTGGCTTGGCGTTGATCAGGTCCTGAGGCATCAGACCTTCGCTTTCTGCCATCGACAGACGCTCTTTGACCGCACGCTCAACACGCACCAGACCCACACGGAACTGGTTCTCGGCCATTTCACCTACGCAACGAACACGACGGTTACCGAGGTGGTCGATGTCGTCGACGATGCCTTTGCCGTTACGGATATCCACCAGGGTCTTGAGGACCGCAACAATATCTTCCTTGCAGAGAACACCCGAACCTTCGATCTCGGTGCGACCGATACGGCGGTTGAACTTCATCCGGCCAACAGCCGACAGATCATAACGCTCTGGGCTGAAGAACAGGTTATTGAACAGGGTCTCGGCAGCATCCTTGGTTGGCGGCTCGCCAGGACGCATCATGCGATAGATTTCGACCAGGGCTTCCAGCTGGTTGCCGGTCGAATCGATCTTCAGAGTGTCGGAGATGAACGGGCCGCAATCAATGTCGTTAGTGTACAGCGTTTCGATACGGACAACCTGAGCCTTGGCGATTTTCGCCAGGATCTCGGTGTTCAGCTCGGTGTTGCACTCGGCAATGATCTCACCGGTAGCCGGGTGTACGATCGCCTTGGCGGTCGTGCGGCCCAGTACGTAGTCCAGAGGAACTTCGAGCGCCTTGATGCCGGCTTTTTCGAGCTGGTTAATGTGGCGCGCAGTGATACGACGGCCTTGCTCGACGATGACCTTGCCTTTGTCATCCAGAATGTCCAGAACGGCAATTTCACCGCGCAGGCGCTGAGGCACCAACTCCAGGCTCAGGGATTCGCCATGAACGTGGAAAACGTTAGTGGTGTAGAACGCGTCCAGCACTTCTTCAGTGGTGTAGCCCAGTGCACGGAGCAGAACCGATGCAGGGAGCTTGCGGCGACGGTCGATACGGACGAATACACAGTCCTTGGGATCGAACTCGAAATCCAGCCACGAACCACGGTAAGGAATGATGCGAGCGGAGTACAGCAGCTTGCCCGAGCTGTGCGTCTTGCCGCGGTCGTGATCGAAGAACACGCCCGGGGAACGGTGCAGTTGGGAAACGATGACACGCTCGGTACCGTTGATAACGAAGGTACCGTTTTCAGTCATCAGGGGGATTTCACCCATGTAGACTTCTTGCTCTTTGATGTCCTTGATCGCTTTGTTCGACGATTCTTTGTCGAAAATGATCAGGCGCACTTTTACCCGCAAAGGTACGGCGTACGTCACACCGCGCAGCACGCATTCCTTGACATCAAACGCCGGTTCGCCCAGGCGATAACCAACGTACTCCAGAGCAGCATTGCCGGAGTAGCTGATGATCGGGAAAACGGATTTGAAGGCCGCATGCAGGCCCACGTCGCGGAACTGATCTTTAGTCGCTCCCGCTTGCAAGAATTCACGATACGAATCCAGCTGGATGGCCAGGAGGTAAGGCACATCCATGACGTCCGGCAACTTGCTAAAGTCCTTGCGGATACGTTTTTTCTCAGTATATGAGTAAGCCATCAGCGTTCCCCAGCTTGGTCACCTGCTTGTTTGGCCTCTCCCGACGGGAGTGACCAGAAAATCTTGCAAACCCCATGGTTTGCGCCACCGTTCGAGGTGGTTGAAGCACGTTAGTGACGCCGACCTGATCGGTCGCCAATAACGGAAAAAGGCCGGTGGCAGAAGCCACCAGCCATCAGCCTTTCGCTTAACGCTTGGGCTGGAGACGCAAGGTCGATGCTTACTTCAGCTCGACTTTAGCGCCTGCTTCTTCCAGAGCAGCTTTGGCTTTGTCAGCAGCGTCTTTTGCGACTGCTTCCAGAACCATTGCTGGAGCGCCGTCAACGACTGCCTTGGCTTCTTTCAGGCCCAGACCGGTCAGTTCACGAACTGCTTTAATGACGTTAACTTTCTTCTCGCCAGCTTCGGTCAGCATGACGTTGAATTCGGTTTGCTCTTCAACAACAGCGGCAGCAGCAGCTGGACCAGCCGAAGCAGCAGCAGCGCTAACGCCGAATTTTTCTTCGAAAGCTTTGATCAGCTCAACAACCTGCAGAACGGACATTTCAGCTACGGCGTTGAGGATATCGTCTTGAGAGATAGACATGACTCTAATTCCTGAATTGTGTGAGGGCCTATGCGGCCTTCGAAATAAACAAAAATACGCGAGAAGAGGTGTGCGGCCTTAGGCTGCAGCAGCTTCTTTCTGTTCGCGAACTGCCGCCAGAGTACGAGCCAATTTGCTGGTAGCGCCTTGAATCACGCTCATCAGCTGAGAAATTGCTTCGTCACGGGTCGGCAAGGTTGCCAGTACGTCGATCTGATTAGCTGCGAGGAACTTGCCCTCGAACGCAGCTGCCTTGATCTCGAACTTGTCCTGACCCTTAGCGAACTCTTTGAACAAACGGGCAGCAGCGCCTGGGTGTTCGTTGGAGAACGCGATCAAGGTCGGGCCGGTGAACGCATCGTTGAGGACACTGTATTCAGTGTCAGCAACAGCGCGCTTGAGCAGGGTGTTACGTACAACGCGTACGTAAACGCCAGCTTCACGAGCCTCTTTACGGAGTCCGGTCATCGCGCCTACTGTTACGCCACGGGCATCAGCCACGACAGCGGACAGAGCGACTTTGGCAGCCTCGTTGACTTCAGCGACGATGGCCTTCTTGTCTTCGAGTTTAATTGCCACGGGTTTAACTCCTGCTTGTTACCGTTTCATCTGGCCGAAGCCTGATGTCGTTTTGGTGTCTGATTCGGTAAGGAACCGGGAGCACCATCTGCGTAGGCTTGTGTTTTAAGACTTGCGCCGCCTACGGTCTTGGATAGCCCCCGCCAGGCAGGGACCCCAATATTTGCAAAGGTGCGGTTACCCACACCCTGCCGGTCTTACGCGTTCAACGAACCTTGGTCGATGACCAGGCCTGGACCCATGGTGGTGCTCAGGGTTACGCGCTTGACATAGATACCTTTCGAGGAAGCTGGCTTGATACGCTTCAGATCAGCGATCAAGGCTTCAACGTTCTCACGCAGCTTGTCAGCATCGAAGCCAACTTTGCCTACGGAAGTGTGGATGATGCCGTTTTTGTCGGTGCGATAACGAACCTGACCTGCTTTCGCGTTCTTGACCGCGTTAGCTACGTCTGGAGTAACGGTACCGACTTTCGGGTTTGGCATCAGACCACGTGGACCGAGGATCTGACCCAACTGACCTACAACACGCATTGCGTCCGGGGAGGCAATAACGACGTCATAGTTCAGGTCGCCGCCTTTCATTTCGGCAGCCAGGTCGTCCATACCAACGCGATCAGCGCCGGCAGCCAGAGCAGCTTCAGCAGCTGGACCCTGGGTGAAGACAGCAACGCGAACGGTCTTGCCAGTGCCGTGTGGCAGCACAGTAGCGCTACGAACAACCTGGTCAGATTTACGCGGGTCAACACCGAGGTTCACAGCAACGTCTACGGACTCGCTGAATTTAACGGTCGACAGCTCGGTCAGCAGAGCTGCCGCATCGTTGAAGCTATAAGACTTGCCAGCTTCAACTTTGGAAGCGATTGCCTTTTGGCGTTTGGTCAGCTTAGCCATTACACACCCTCCACGTTAAGGCCCATGCTACGAGCAGAACCGGCGATGGTACGCACGGCAGCTTCCATGTCAGCAGCAGTCAGATCAGCGTTTTTAATCTTCGCGATATCTTCCAGCTGAGCACGGGTAACGGTGCCAACTTTGACGGTGTTCGGACGAGCCGAGCCGCTGGTCAGGCCAGCTGCTTTCTTCAACAGAACCGAAGCAGGGGTACTTTTGGTTTCAAAAGTGAAGCTACGGTCGCTGTAGACAGTGATGATCACTGGAGTCGGCAGACCTGGCTCAAGACCCTGAGTACGGGCGTTGAAGGCCTTGCAGAATTCCATGATGTTCACGCCGTGCTGACCCAGAGCAGGACCAACAGGTGGGCTTGGGTTAGCCTGAGCGGCTTTCACTTGAAGCTTGATGTAAGCGGTAATCTTCTTGGCCATGAGGCACTCCAATTACGGGTTCAAACGCCTCGAAAGGCTCCCCGGTTACTTGCGCGTTTATCCCAGTGACGACAAAACCCCACAGCCCAAGGCTGCGGGGTATGGGATTTCTAGCTCAGTTATGCCTTTACGACCTGACTGAACTCGAGCTCCACCGGAGTAGAGCGTCCGAAAATAAGCACAGCCACTTGGATCCGGCTTTTTTCGTAGTTAACTTCTTCAACCGTACCGTTGAAGTCCGCGAAAGGACCATCGGTAACGCGAACCACTTCGCCCGGCTCGAACAGCGTCTTCGGCTTTGGCTTGTCGCTGCCATCAGCAACGCGACGGAGAATTGCCTCAGCTTCCTTATCAGTGATCGGAGCAGGTTTGTCTGCCGTCCCACCAATGAAGCCCATGACACGAGGAGTGTCCTTGACCAAGTGCCAAGTACCTTCATTCATGTCCATCTGGACAAGCACATAACCAGGGAAGAATTTACGCTCGCTTTTGCGTTTCTGGCCGTTACGCATCTCTACCACTTCTTCGGTAGGGACCAGAATTTCGCCGAAACCATCTTCCATGCCTGCCAGCTTTACACGCTCGATCAGAGAGCGCATAACATGCTTCTCGTAACCCGAGTAGGCATGCACTACGTACCAACGCTTAGCCACGGGACACCCTTAGCCGACGATCAAGGAAACAAGCCAGCCGAGCAGGGAATCTAGACCCCACAGCAGCAGCGCCATAACCAGAACCACAGCTACCACGATGAGGGTAGTCTGGGTGGTTTCTTGACGAGTAGGCCATACGACTTTACGAATCTCGGCGCGAGCTTCCTTGGCCAACACGAAGAAAGCCTTGCCCTTGCCAGTCTGCAACCCTACATAGGCTGCGACAGCGGCGATCACGAGCAAAGCAAGTACGCGATACAGGATTGGCTGCGCCGAGTAGTATTGATTTCCAACAACACCCACAACGACCAAGAGGACTACGACGAGCCACTTAACCAGATCAAAACGAGAGTCTTGGGCTTCAGCCTTTGGATTCATCTACTAAAATCCTGTGAAAAGAAAGCCAGACACGTTACGCGAATCTGGCAGGTCAGGAGGGAATCGAACCCCCAACCTACGGTTTTGGAGACCGTCGCTCTGCCAATTGAGCTACTGACCTAAAAGCAAAATCAGGCCGACCATTATGCTGACCTGACAGGAAGATTTCAACAGCTATTCGACAAGCCTGACCTTCCGACACCATCGAACACTGCTAGCGACCAACCAGATCCAGGCTTCAAGCCGAAACACCGAACCTGACGAACCACCTAAAACAAAGGCAGATACTTTCATATCTGCCTTAGTAATGGAGCTCTTGAGCGGATTTGAACCGCTGACCTCACCCTTACCAAGGGTGTGCTCTACCAACTGAGCTACAAGAGCAAAACACATTGCACAACCAACAAAACTTGGAGCGGGTAGCGGGAATCGAACCCGCATCATCAGCTTGGAAGGCTGAGGTTCTACCACTAAACTATACCCGCCGAGCATGTTGCTTACGCTCGAAATTTGGTGGAGGGGGAAGGATTCGAACCTTCGAAGTCGTAGACGTCAGATTTACAGTCTGATCCCTTTGGCCGCTCGGGAACCCCTCCTAAGCGAGGCGACATTCTATATCATGCCACCCTTCTGTCAACCTTTTTCTCAATAAAAACTTGAGGTTACAAACGTTGACTCTTGCTTCACGTGCATTTCAATTTGTCCTGCACTGCGAAGCGGGCGCCATTCTATGCAAACTAATCCGCGGTTGCAATGCCTTCACATGACATTATTTTACTTTTTAACTGAGGGAAGTCCTGCTTCAATCCGCTTAATAGACCATCATCCATAAGACGACGACTATCAGGCTCGACTTTTAACCAATAAATTGCCCCCAGGTCATCCAGCCGTCTGCCAAATTGAGTTCGAATATCCAGGCTCGTGAGGCGCTGCTCGATTGTCTTCGCTTCGCCTTGCGCAATCCCACCGCCGAGATAAAGGCATTGATTGTCAGCTTGGCGCGAAGGGAAATCGGAGGATGGCGCACCGCCAGACTCGCTCAAGAGGCGGATATCCTGCTGAGCGCCCTTGAACAGTGACAAGGGTGCTACCTCCTTAGGCCTCAAAGGAGCTTCTTGCTGGTGCCATACGTAGTAAAAGCCATTCAACATCACCAGCAGCAAAAAAAACCAGCGCATAACGACCTCATCACGACCCAAACAACAGCGCTACGGCGTTCAAGGCTGCCACAACGCCTCTCCACTCTTTTATGAAACCAGCTTACGCCTCAGGGGCAGCACGCAACCTCAGACTCAGTTCTCCGCCACTGAAGCTTTGCACCTGATCACCAACTCTCAGTCGCAACGCGCCGACCGCATCAATCCCGACGACTACACCCTCCACCGCGCTAGAACCTGCAAGCAGTGTCACAGGCCGGCCCTGCCAAAGATGATTGGCTTCCCACTCCGCTTGAAAGGCACCAAACCCCGTCTCGCGATGCGCGGACAAATAAGCACCTAGCTCTTTATTCAAGCGCGCCACGACCTGGTTGCGATCTATAACGCCACCAGACTCAAGCAGCATGGACGTCCAAGATTGATCAACCTCGTCAGAGGCGCGCATATTGACGTTGATGCCAATGCCTATCACGACATGACAGACATCGGCCGGATCCCCGGTCAGCTCGAGCAAGACCCCAGCCAGCTTTCGCCCCCCCACAAGTATGTCATTAGGCCACTTCAATCCCGCTCCATTTATTCCCATTTCTCGCAGCATTTTGACTACGGCGAGACCTACAAGGAGGCTCAAACCCTCCAACCGACGCATCCCCCCGTCAACACGCATTGCCAGGCTGTAATAGAGATTCTCGGCAAACGGACTCACCCACTTGCGACCTCGCCGGCCTCTGCCCGCCGTCTGCCGCTCAGCAAGAACAAGAAGAGGCAACGACTCCCCATCATCAATCAAGCGCATGGCCTGGGCGTTGGTAGAGTCGATACTGTCGTAAACACGAACGGCCCAATCCGAGCCAGCCTGCTCGATCCATTGCGCATCCAACAGGAAAAGAGGGTCAGCGAGCCGATAGCCGCGACCGCGCACTTTGTGGATTTCCAGTCCCGTCTCAGCCTCAAGCTGCTGTAACTTTTTCCAGACAGCACTGCGACTCACCCCCATGACAGCTCCTAGGTCTTCGCCGGAGTGAAACGCCCCATCTTTCAGAAGCTTCAGTAACGTCTGCATTCTTATTTCGCCTGTTGAGAGGCATGCATGATAGCTACCCATGCAGTAGGCGCCTAGGACTCAGAGAAAGCCGCTTTAAAGGGTGCTTGCAACAGCAAGAGAGGTTCGATGAGTCGCGGTGTGAAATGCCGGCAAACCTGATTCTCGACTATGAAGTGGAGCCAGAACGAGGGGTTGCGGCCGGCTCAAGCGCAGCTTGAGAGAGAAATAACTGGAGAAATGTTTTTCACGCGCAAAAACAAAACCCCATCTGCTTTCGCAGATGGGGTTTCGGAATTTAATCTTGACGATGACCTACTCTCACATGGGGAAACCCCACACTACCATCGGCGATGCATCGTTTCACTGCTGAGTTCGGGATGGGATCAGGTGGTTCCAACGCTCTATGGTCGTCAAGAAATTCGGGTACTGACTCGTGACCGTATGGCCTCGCTTCAGTAAATCGGGTATGTGATCAGGTTTTGCCTGTGTGCTGCAAACTTTCGGTGCGTGTCGTCTTCACAGTCACCGCAATCTGTGCTCATCGAGTCGCAGATTGCTTGGGTGTTATATGGTCAAGCCTCACGGGCAATTAGTATTGGTTAGCTCAACGCCTCACAGCGCTTACACACCCAACCTATCAACGTCGTAGTCTTCGACGGCCCTTCAGGGAACTCAAGGTTCCAGTGAGATCTCATCTTGAGGCAAGTTTCCCGCTTAGATGCTTTCAGCGGTTATCTTTTCCGAACATAGCTACCCGGCAATGCCACTGGCGTGACAACCGGAACACCAGAGGTTCGTCCACTCCGGTCCTCTCGTACTAGGAGCAGCCCCTCTCAAATCTCAAACGTCCACGGCAGATAGGGACCGAACTGTCTCACGACGTTCTAAACCCAGCTCGCGTACCACTTTAAATGGCGAACAGCCATACCCTTGGGACCGGCTTCAGCCCCAGGATGTGATGAGCCGACATCGAGGTGCCAAACACCGCCGTCGATATGAACTCTTGGGCGGTATCAGCCTGTTATCCCCGGAGTACCTTTTATCCGTTGAGCGATGGCCCTTCCATACAGAACCACCGGATCACTAAGACCTACTTTCGTACCTGCTCGACGTGTCTGTCTCGCAGTCAAGCGCGCTTTTGCCTTTATACTCTACGACCGATTTCCGACCGGTCTGAGCGCACCTTCGTACTCCTCCGTTACTCTTTAGGAGGAGACCGCCCCAGTCAAACTACCCACCATACACTGTCCTCGATCCGGATAACGGACCTGAGTTAGAACCTCAAAGTTGCCAGGGTGGTATTTCAAGGATGGCTCCACGCGAACTGGCGTCCACGCTTCAAAGCCTCCCACCTATCCTACACAAGCAAATTCAAAGTCCAGTGCAAAGCTATAGTAAAGGTTCACGGGGTCTTTCCGTCTAGCCGCGGATACACTGCATCTTCACAGCGATTTCAATTTCACTGAGTCTCGGGTGGAGACAGCGCCGCCATCGTTACGCCATTCGTGCAGGTCGGAACTTACCCGACAAGGAATTTCGCTACCTTAGGACCGTTATAGTTACGGCCGCCGTTTACCGGGGCTTCGATCAAGAGCTTCGCGTTAGCTAACCCCATCAATTAACCTTCCGGCACCGGGCAGGCGTCACACCCTATACGTCCACTTTCGTGTTTGCAGAGTGCTGTGTTTTTAATAAACAGTCGCAGCGGCCTGGTATCTTCGACCGGCATGAGCTTACGGAGCAAGTCCTTCACCCTCACCGGCGCACCTTCTCCCGAAGTTACGGTGCCATTTTGCCTAGTTCCTTCACCCGAGTTCTCTCAAGCGCCTTGGTATTCTCTACCCAACCACCTGTGTCGGTTTGGGGTACGGTTCCTGGTTACCTGAAGCTTAGAAGCTTTTCTTGGAAGCATGGCATCAACCACTTCGTGTTCCAAAGAACACTCGTCATCAGCTCTCGGCCTTAAGATCCCGGATTTACCTAAGATCTCAGCCTACCACCTTAAACCTGGACAACCAACGCCAGGCTGGCCTAGCCTTCTCCGTCCCTCCATCGCAATAACCAGAAGTACAGGAATATTAACCTGTTTTCCATCGACTACGCTTTTCAGCCTCGCCTTAGGGACCGACTAACCCTGCGTCGATTAACGTTGCGCAGGAAACCTTGGTCTTTCGGCGTGGGTGTTTTTCACACCCATTGTCGTTACTCATGTCAGCATTCGCACTTCTGATACCTCCAGCAAGCTTCTCAACTCACCTTCACAGGCTTACAGAACGCTCCTCTACCGCATCATCAAAAGATGATACCCGTAGCTTCGGTGCATGGTTTGAGCCCCGTTACATCTTCCGCGCAGGCCGACTCGACTAGTGAGCTATTACGCTTTCTTTAAAGGGTGGCTGCTTCTAAGCCAACCTCCTAGCTGTCTAAGCCTTCCCACATCGTTTCCCACTTAACCATGACTTTGGGACCTTAGCTGACGGTCTGGGTTGTTTCCCTTTTCACGACGGACGTTAGCACCCGCCGTGTGTCTCCCATGCTCGGCACTTGTAGGTATTCGGAGTTTGCATCGGTTTGGTAAGTCGGGATGACCCCCTAGCCGAAACAGTGCTCTACCCCCTACAGTGATACATGAGGCGCTACCTAAATAGCTTTCGAGGAGAACCAGCTATCTCCGAGCTTGATTAGCCTTTCACTCCGATCCACAGGTCATCCGCTAACTTTTCAACGGTAGTCGGTTCGGTCCTCCAGTCAGTGTTACCTAACCTTCAACCTGCCCATGGATAGATCGCCCGGTTTCGGGTCTATTCCCAGCGACTAGACGCCCTATTAAGACTCGCTTTCGCTACGCCTCCCCTATTCGGTTAAGCTCGCCACTGAAAATAAGTCGCTGACCCATTATACAAAAGGTACGCAGTCACCCAACAAAGTGGGCTCCCACTGCTTGTACGCATACGGTTTCAGGATCTATTTCACTCCGCTCTCCGCGGTTCTTTTCGCCTTTCCCTCACGGTACTGGTTCACTATCGGTCAGTCAGTAGTATTTAGCCTTGGAGGATGGTCCCCCCATGTTCAGACAAGGTTTCTCGTGCCCCGTCCTACTCGATTTCATTGACAAGAGATTTTCGCGTACAGGGCTATCACCCACTATGGCCGCACTTTCCAGAGCGTTCCGCTAATCTCAAATCAACTTAAGGGCTGGTCCCCGTTCGCTCGCCACTACTAAGGGAATCTCGGTTGATTTCTTTTCCTCAGGGTACTTAGATGTTTCAGTTCCCCTGGTTCGCCTCTTACGCCTATGTATTCAGCGTAAGATAACTGTCTTATGACAGCTGGGTTCCCCCATTCAGACATCTCCGGATCACAGTCTGTTTGCCGACTCCCCGAAGCTTTTCGCAGGCTACCACGTCTTTCATCGCCTCTGACTGCCAAGGCATCCACCGTATGCGCTTCTTCACTTGACCATATAACCCCAAGCAATCTGGTTATACTGTGAAGACGACATTCGCCGAAAGTTTGCATTTCACAAACTTTACCTTAGCCTGAATGAACACCAGTGAAAGTGCCATCCAGTCTATCTTTCTATCACATACCCAAATTTTTAAAGAACGATTCTGACAAAGATCAGAAATCAACATTCAGCCTTCATGCGAAGGAAATGCTCATTTCTAAGCTTTAGCGGACAACTGTCTGTACCCAACTACCTCGGTAATGGTGGAGCCAAGCGGGATCGAACCGCTGACCTCCTGCGTGCAAGGCAGGCGCTCTCCCAGCTGAGCTATGGCCCCGTATCGCTACAGGGTGCACCGGTAATTGGTGGGTCTGGGCAGATTCGAACTGCCGACCTCACCCTTATCAGGGGTGCGCTCTAACCAACTGAGCTACAGACCCAATCGTCTTCTTCAATGAATCAAGCAATTCGTGTGGGAACTTGCGAAGAAGCTGAGTCTTCGATTAAGGAGGTGATCCAGCCGCAGGTTCCCCTACGGCTACCTTGTTACGACTTCACCCCAGTCATGAATCACACCGTGGTAACCGTCCCCCCGAAGGTTAGACTAGCTACTTCTGGTGCAACCCACTCCCATGGTGTGACGGGCGGTGTGTACAAGGCCCGGGAACGTATTCACCGCGACATTCTGATTCGCGATTACTAGCGATTCCGACTTCACGCAGTCGAGTTGCAGACTGCGATCCGGACTACGATCGGTTTTGTGGGATTAGCTCCACCTCGCGGCTTGGCAACCCTCTGTACCGACCATTGTAGCACGTGTGTAGCCCAGGCCGTAAGGGCCATGATGACTTGACGTCATCCCCACCTTCCTCCGGTTTGTCACCGGCAGTCTCCTTAGAGTGCCCACCATAACGTGCTGGTAACTAAGGACAAGGGTTGCGCTCGTTACGGGACTTAACCCAACATCTCACGACACGAGCTGACGACAGCCATGCAGCACCTGTCTCAATGTTCCCGAAGGCACCAATCCATCTCTGGAAAGTTCATTGGATGTCAAGGCCTGGTAAGGTTCTTCGCGTTGCTTCGAATTAAACCACATGCTCCACCGCTTGTGCGGGCCCCCGTCAATTCATTTGAGTTTTAACCTTGCGGCCGTACTCCCCAGGCGGTCAACTTAATGCGTTAGCTGCGCCACTAAGAGTTCAAGACTCCCAACGGCTAGTTGACATCGTTTACGGCGTGGACTACCAGGGTATCTAATCCTGTTTGCTCCCCACGCTTTCGCACCTCAGTGTCAGTATGAGCCCAGGTGGTCGCCTTCGCCACTGGTGTTCCTTCCTATATCTACGCATTTCACCGCTACACAGGAAATTCCACCACCCTCTGCCCTACTCTAGCTTGCCAGTTTTGGATGCAGTTCCCAGGTTGAGCCCGGGGATTTCACATCCAACTTAACAAACCACCTACGCGCGCTTTACGCCCAGTAATTCCGATTAACGCTTGCACCCTCTGTATTACCGCGGCTGCTGGCACAGAGTTAGCCGGTGCTTATTCTGTCGGTAACGTCAAAACACTAACGTATTAGGTTAATGCCCTTCCTCCCAACTTAAAGTGCTTTACAATCCGAAGACCTTCTTCACACACGCGGCATGGCTGGATCAGGCTTTCGCCCATTGTCCAATATTCCCCACTGCTGCCTCCCGTAGGAGTCTGGACCGTGTCTCAGTTCCAGTGTGACTGATCATCCTCTCAGACCAGTTACGGATCGTCGCCTTGGTGAGCCATTACCTCACCAACTAGCTAATCCGACCTAGGCTCATCTGATAGCGTGAGGTCCGAAGATCCCCCACTTTCTCCCGTAGGACGTATGCGGTATTAGCGTCCCTTTCGAGACGTTGTCCCCCACTACCAGGCAGATTCCTAGGCATTACTCACCCGTCCGCCGCTGAATCAGGGAGCAAGCTCCCTTCATCCGCTCGACTTGCATGTGTTAGGCCTGCCGCCAGCGTTCAATCTGAGCCATGATCAAACTCTTCAGTTCAATACTGCAATCGGGTTTTGAGAAAACCCTATAAACTTGGCTCAGCAATCGTTGGTTAAACCATGATTTCTCGTGGAGCAACTTGCGATGCTGATAATCAGTTGACTTCAGTCTTACAGCGCAAGCACCCACACGAATTGCTTGATTCAGTTGTTAAAGAGCGGTTGGTTAAGAGCTTTTCGTCTCAACCGAGGCGCGAATTCTACAGCGTCCTCTGTATCTGTCAAGCGGTTATTTTAAGAAGTTTTCAAAGTTTCCTTTGCAACTTCAACCACTTGCGCTTCGTTCGACTTGGCGTCTCACGTCAGCGGGAGGCGAATTCTACAGCGTTACAATCTGCTGTCAACTCCCTTTTTCACCGCTGTCGATTCAAGCATCTGAACCGAAGCCCGTCCTCGCTGCTTACTTCGTCCAACTCGTTGATTCTCAAGGAGTTTTCCGTTTCGTCTGCGCCGGAAGTGGGGCGAATTATAGAGAGATTCAGAGGGGCGTCAAGCACTTATTTAAACTTTATTCCAAATTCAGCGTAACGCGCCCAAAAGCCTTCTTGCCCGCCTGACAGACATGCGTAGCACCCAGCTTGAAGATAAAGCTGCGATCAACAACCTCTCCATCGATACGCACGCCACCGGAGGCCAACAGATCGCGAGCCACTGCCGAGTTCTTCACAAGGCCTGCCTTATTAAGGATGGCAGCGATCGGCATGTCCTCACCACCCGACACAGCGATCTCCGGCAGATCCTCCGGCAGCTCGCCATCCTTCATACGGTTGCCCGCAGAACGGTGGGCCGACGCAGCAGCTTCTTCACAATGGAAACGGGCAACGATCTCTTCTGCCAGCTTGATCTTGATGTCGCGAGGATTCGCACCCGCCTCACAGTCAGCCTTGAAGCCATCGATCTCTTCCATGCTGCGGAAGCTCAACAACTCAAAATAGCGCCACATCAGCGCATCAGGGATCGATACCAGCTTGCTGTACATAATGCCCGGCGCTTCCTGGATGCCCACGTAGTTACCCAGTGACTTGGACATCTTCTTCACGCCGTCCAGACCTTCAAGCAAAGGCATGGTCAGCACGCACTGCGCTTCCTGACCATACGCACGCTGAAGCTCACGACCCATCAGAAGGTTGAACTTCTGATCGGTGCCGCCCAGTTCGACATCGGCACGCAATGCAACCGAGTCGTAACCTTGCACCAGCGGATACAGGAACTCATGGATGGCGATCGACTGGTTCGACTTGTAACGCTTGTCGAAGTCATCACGCTCAAGCATGCGAGCCACGGTGTATTGGGAGGACAAACGAATGAAGTCGGCAGGGCTCAGCTGATCCATCCAGGTGGAGTTGAACGCCACCTCGGTCTTGGCGGGATCAAGAATCTTGAAGACCTGGGCCTTATAGGTTTCCGCATAGTCGAGCACTTGCTCGCGCGTCAGTGGAGGGCGCGTTGCACTCTTGCCGCTCGGGTCGCCGATCATGCCGGTGAAGTCGCCAATCAGGAAGATGACCTGATGGCCCAACTCCTGGAACTGACGCAGCTTATTAATAAGCACCGTGTGACCCAGGTGCAGATCGGGCGCCGTAGGGTCAAAACCGGCCTTGATGCGCAGTGACTGACCACGCTTAAGCTTCGCGACCAGTTCGGACTCGACCAGGAGTTCATCCGCGCCACGCTTGATCAGCGCTAGCTGCTCTTCAACCGACTTCATAACAGCCCCGTAATGCCTTATTTCAAAGGGAAACAACCATACAAGATCACCGCCCAAATACAAGTTCTCACCGAAGAAGGTCGACGAATCGAGAAGCGATCCGTACACGCGCTTGCCTCAGGGAGGATTTGGTTATATTTTATACAGTTATTTCATCTTCATCATGTCATTCATCTTTTCCATTTCATCTTTTTTCAAAGTCAAAATTACCTATGAACGACACTCCGCCTAAAGCGCCCCCGCTTTATCCGAAGAGCCACCTGCTAGCTGCCAGCGGTATCGCCGCGTTGCTGAGCCTGGCTCTTCTGGTTTTTCCATCCAGCGATGTCGAAGCCAAGAAAACCAATCTCACCCTCGAACTGGACACGCCGGTCGAGCAGTTCAAGCAAGAACAAGACGCTCAAGATCAGAACAAAGCCACAGAAGACACGTCAGCTTCTCCTTTTGCTCAGATCGACAATGCTGCCGACGAACCTGAAGACACGGCCGCAACCAAACCGGAAACCAAGCCCGCCGCGCCGGAAGTCGCTGCAGCGGCCGCTCCGAAGAGCCCAAGCCATAAGGAAGTTGTCGTCTCTAAGGGCGATACGCTTTCTACGCTGTTCGAAAAGGTAGGCCTTCCTGCCGCCGCCGTTCATGAAGTGATTGCCAGCGACAAGCAAGCCAAGCAGTTCAGCCAGCTTAAAAACGGTCAGGTATTGCAGTTCGAGCTGACGCCGGACGGCAAACTCAAACAGCTGCACAGCAAACTCAGCGATCTGGAAAGCATCAGCCTCTCGAGAACCGACAAGGGCTATACCTTTACCCGCGACGTCAGCAAACCCAACGTGCGCACCGCTTATGTCCACGGCGTGATCAGCAACTCGCTGTCGCAGTCGGCACAACGTGCAGGCCTGAGTCACAGCATGACCATGGACATGGCCAACATCTTTGGATACGACGTCGACTTCGCTCAAGACATCCGCAAAGGCGACGAATTTGACGTGATCTACGAGCAGAAGGTCGCCAACGGCAAGACGGTCGGCACGGGCAACATCCTGTCTGCACGCTTCACCAACCGCGGCAAGACCTACACCGCTGTGCGTTACACCAACAAGCAAGGCAACACCAATTACTACACCGCCGACGGCAACAGCATGCGCAAGGCATTCATCCGCACGCCGGTCGAGTTCGCCCGCATCAGCTCCATGTTCTCCATGGGTCGCAAACACCCAATTCTGAACAAGATCCGCGCCCACAAAGGCATCGACTATGCTGCACCACGCGGTACGCCGATCAAGGCGACGGGCGATGGCAAGGTTATTCTGGCCGGTCGTCGCGGCGGTTACGGCAATACCGTGATCATCCAGCATGGCGAAACCTACCGCACGCTCTACGGCCATATGCAGGGTTTCGCAAAAGGCATCCAGAATGGCAGCAGCGTCAAGCAGGGCCAGGTCATCGGCTATATTGGAACAACAGGCCTTTCGACAGGTCCGCATGTACATTACGAATTCCAGGTAAACGGCGTTCACGTTGACCCGCTGGGTCAGAAGCTGCCTATGGCAGACCCGATCGCCAAGTCCGAAAAACAGCGGTTCATGCAGGAAAGCCAACCTCTGATGGCGCGCATGGACCAGGAAAAGGCCACCATGCTGGCCTCGAGTAAGCGCTGACCCATGACTTTATATGTAGGTGTAATGTCCGGAAGCAGTCTTGATGGACTGGACTTCGCGCTCGTAGAACAGGATGACCGACCACGCTTGCTCGGCACCTACTACATCCCGATGCCTGACGACTTGCGCGCCGAGCTGCTTGGGCTTTGCTCAAGCGGTCCGGACGAGCTCGCGCGCGCGGGGATTGCCGAGCAGAAGTGGGTCCGTTTGGCCGCGCAAGGCGTGCTCGCGCTGCTGGACCAGCAGAAGGTCCTGGCGGGTGAGATTCGCGCTATCGGCAGCCATGGCCAGACGATTCGTCATGAGCCCGCACGAGGCTTTACAGTCCAGATCGGTAACCCTGCGCTGCTCGCAGAGCTGACCGGTATCACCGTTGTCAGTGATTTTCGCAAGCGCGACATCGCAGCAGGTGGCCAAGGCGCCCCGCTGGTTCCTGCATTCCATGAGGCACTCTTTGACGACAACAAGGACTATCGCGCTGTCCTGAACGTCGGCGGTTTTAGCAACCTCAGCCTGATCGAGATCGATAAGCCCGTGTCCGGCTTCGATTCCGGCCCGGGTAACGTGTTGCTGGACGCCTGGATTCAGGCCCAACGTGGATTGAGTTACGACAAAGACGGCGCGTGGAGCGAGAGCGGGACGGTTAACGCCGATTTGCTGAAATCCATGCTGAGCGACCAGTTCTTCCAGACCAAAGGCCCAAAGAGTACCGGGCGTGAGGTATTCAACCTGGGCTGGGTTCACCATCACATGTTTCAGCTGCCAACGCTGAAGCCTGAAGACGTGCAGGCCACGTTGCTCGAAGTCACCGCGCTGAGCATCACCGAGTCGTTGCAATCGGCTCAGGCACAGACCAAAGAACTGCTGGTCTGTGGCGGTGGCGCTCACAATAAGGCGCTGATGAAACGATTGGCTGCGCTGCTGCCCAACACCAAGGTTTCGAGCACGGCCGAGTTTGGTGTCGACCCTGACTGGGTTGAGGCGATGGCGTTCGCATGGCTGGCCCACTGTGCGCTGGAAAGCGTCCCGGCCAACCGCCCAAGCGTCACAGGCGCTAAAGGCCTTCGCGTTCTGGGTGCTATCTACCCGGCGTAATGTGCTCAGCCCCAACGCAAAACGCCGCGCATATGCGCGGCGTTTTCGTTTACAGCCCGTGAATCAGATCGAGAAAGACGAACCGCAACCACAGGTCGTGGCAGCGTTCGGGTTCTTGATCACGAAACGAGAACCCTCGAGACCTTCCTGATAGTCCACCTCTGCGCCAGCCAGATACTGGAAGCTCATCGGATCGACAACCAGGCTTACGCCCTCGCGCTCAACGATGGTGTCATCGTCTGCCACGTCTTCGTCGAATGTAAAACCATACTGGAAACCGGAACAGCCACCGCCCGTGACGAACACCCGCAACTTCAGGCGATCATTGCCCTCTTCGTCGACCAGGGTTTTCACTTTGTGCGCTGCACCTTGCGTGAATTCCAGAGCCGTAGGAGTGAAGGATTCAACGCTCATGCTCGATATCTCCCGGCGCTAAGCCGTCATAATGCGTAATGCGCGCATTATCCGCTTGTCCTAGAAAATTGGTCAACTATTCTGACGGCGGCGACACGCTTCAAGCGATAAGCTGCAAGCTAAAAGCATCATGCGCGCTTCCAACTTGCAGCTTGAAGCTCGCCGCTCGAAGCTGCTTTCAGGGCAACAATGCGGCGTGAGACAGCCCCATGCGCTCGTCCAGCTCGAACATGATGTTCATGTTCTGCACCGCCTGGCCCGATGCGCCTTTGACGAGGTTGTCGATGACCGACAACACCACCACCAGGTCGCCATCCTGAGGACGGTGCACCGCGATGCGGCAGACATTGGCGCCGCGTACGCTGCGTGTTTCAGGATGGCTGCCCGCCGGCATCACATCGACGAACGGTTCATCGGCGTAGCGCTTTTCAAACAAAGCCTGAAGGTCAACCGACCTGTCGACGACGGTCGAGTACAGCGTCGCGTGAATACCGCGGATCATCGGCGTCAGGTGCGGCACGAAGGTCAATCCGATGTCACCGCCCGCCGCACGGCGCAGGCCTTGGCTGATTTCCGGCAAATGGCGATGCCCTTTTACGGCGTACGCCTTGAAGCTCTCGCTGGTTTCGGCATACAGCGAGCCGACGCTAGCCCCGCGACCTGCACCGCTGATGCCGGATTTGCAGTCGGCAATCAGGCGAGTCGGATCGGCCAGACCCGCTTCCAGCAATGGCAGAAAGCCCAACTGAGTGGCGGTCGGGTAGCACCCCGGCACAGCGATCAGGCGAGCGCCTTTGATTTTCTCGCGGTTGACCTCAGGCAGGCCGTAAACCGCCTCGTCGAGCAGCTCCGGCGCACCATGCGGCTGGTTGTACCACTTGGACCACTCAACCGGATCCTGCAGGCGGAAGTCAGCCGACAGGTCGATGACCTTGGTGCCTGCTGCCAGCAATTCACCGGCCAGCGCGTGGGCGACACCATGCGGGGTGGCGAAGAACACGACATCGCAAGCGCCGAGAACCTTCACGTCCGGCACGCTGAACGCCAGACCGTCATAGTGGCCTCGCAGGTTCGGGTACATGTCGGCAACGGGCAAACCTGCCTCGGAGCGCGAGGTGATCGCCACCACTTCAGCCTGTGGATGCTGTGCAAGAAGACGCAGCAACTCGACGCCGGTGTAACCCGTGCCACCGACGATACCGACCTTGACCATAACCTGCCCCTCAACGAAACCACTGGAAAGCCGCTGATAATAGGAGTCCAGCGCGTTCGGGACAACCGTGAACGTGACGTACGGGCACGCAAGCCACTACTATTTGCGCCACCGTGCCCCTGGAAAAACCAAAATGCTCTATCTATGGATCAAAGCGCTGCACATTGTTTCGATGGTCTGCTGGTTCGCCGGCTTGTTTTATCTCCCCCGCCTGTTTGTCTACCACGCCATGAGCGAAGACACCGTTAGCCGCGAGCGTTTCTGCACCATGGAGCGCAAGCTCTATCGCGGCATCATGGGACCGGCGATGATCGCCACACTGGTGTTTGGTATCTGGCTAATTACACTCAGCCCAGGGTTCCTTCAACAAGGCTGGCTGCACGCCAAGCTGACGCTGGTCGTGCTGTTGATCGGTTATCACCACATGTGTGGCGCGCAGGTCAAACGCTTCGCCCGAGGCGAAAAGGGCCGCAGCCATGTTTTTTATCGCTGGTTTAACGAAGTCCCGGTACTGATCCTGCTCGCTGTTGTCATCCTGGTGGTGGTGAAGCCGTTTTGATCACCCCGTGGTGACGCATCCAACCCAAGACAAGGAAGCCAAGCATGGCGGAACACTTCAAGATTGTTTTCGAAGGGCAACTGCGAACGGGTGTCGATCTGGAAACGGCACGCCTGAACCTGGCTCAGTTGTTCAAAAGCGACGTATCCAGCATGGATCGGCTGTTCACCGGCAAGCCTGTGACCGTGAAACGCGGCCTGACGCAAGATGACGCGCAGCGCTATATGAAAGCCTTGAACGATGCAGGCGTTGAAGCCCGGATCGAACCCGAGCAGCCTGTCACCTGGACGCTTGAAGAAATTTCCGCCCCCGAACCGCAGAAACCCGCTTTCGAACCTGCCGCCTCCCCTTATGCGCCTCCGCGCGCATCGATGGCCCAGGACTGGCCTGCTGTCGGAGAACTCAAGGTCTTTACGATCCAGGGTCGAATTGGTCGTCTGCGCTACCTGGCCTGGAGCATGGTGATGGTTTTCGCGCTGATGGCCGCCTTTATGCTGTGCCTTCAGGTGATGGCGATCTCGTTGACGGCTGGCGGTTTGCTCGCGGCGGTGCTTTTTGTCGCCTTCCTCGTGGTCAGCATTCAGATTGGAGCCCAGCGACTGCATGACGCTGGATGGTCCGCCTGGCTGCTTCTGTTGAATCTGGTGCCCGTAGTCGGAGGCTTCTTCCCTTTCTTGATGATGGCGGTTCCAGGCAACAGCGGGCCGAATCGATATGGCCCACCACAACCGCCGAACACTCGATCGGTCAAAGTGCTCGCCACCTTGTGGGTTGTCTTCCTCGCGCTGGTGTTCGCTGGCGGGATGATGGGTGGTTTGCAGAAGATTCAAGACCAGGTCGAGGCCACTACCGGAGACTATGAGCAGACGTTACCCAACGACGACGATTCGGACGACGCCACGCAACCTGTTGTCCCTGTCGACCCTGCCGACCCTGCCGACCCTGCCGATGCTGGTGACTCTTCCGACAGCGAAGACGACCAATAACTGTCTGGCAGCAAGGAGGCTGTCTCAACATCTGCTACACGTTCACGGGAGAACCGCATGACCCGTTACGCCCTGGTCACTGGCGCATCCAGCGGCATCGGCCTGGCCATGGCTGAAGCCTTGGCCCGCCGTGGCCGCAATCTGATTCTGGTCTCGCGCCATCGGGACATGCTTGAAAGCATCGCGCTCGAATTCACTCAGCGCTTTGGCGTCGAGGTGCTGTTTCGCGCCTGCGACTTAGGCGAACCCTTACGTCTCTCGGGTTTTCTGCTCGAGCTGGAAGAAGGCGAACGGCAGATTGATCTATTGGTCAACTGCGCGGGCATCGGCAACAGCGGGCCGTTCCTCGCCCAGGAATGGGCGCAGGAACAAGACTTGCTGGACCTCAACGTACTGGCCCTGACTCGCCTTTGCCATACGGTGGGCAACCTGATGGCAGTGCAAGGCGGCGGACAGATCCTCAACGTCGCCTCGATCATGGGCTTTCAGCCAGGACCGTGGATGAGCACGTACGCCGCCAGCAAGGCCTACGTACTGCACTTTTCCGAAGGCCTGCGCGAGGAACTGAAAAAAACCGGTGTGAAGATTTCGGTGCTGTGTCCGGGCCCGACGCGGACATCGTTTTTCCGCACGGCACAACTCAACGCAGACAAGTTCACCGACGACAAGACGATGACAGCCGAGGAGATTGCGCTGTACACCGTTCGCGCCCTCGACAAGAACCGCGCGATCATCATTCCAGGAAGGCGTAACCGCTTCCTGGCCAAGCTACCGCGCCTGACAGGTCGCTGGATGGCGCGGAAAATCTGGGGATCGATGCTGAAGTCGCGCACTTCGGTCTGAATCGCTCGACAGCGAGAAACGGCTGGGCGTGCGCGGATACGCTCAGTACACTCGGTCCACTCCCCACAAGAAACGGAGAGACAAGGCTGTGGAAACTCTGTTCACCAAGATCATCAATCGGGAAATACCGGCGAAGATCATCTATGAAGATGACCTAGTGCTGGCTTTTCATGACATTGCCCCACAGGCACCAGTGCATTTTCTGGTTATCCCGAAAAAGCCGATTCGTACGCTCAATGACGTGACCGAAGAAGACAAAGGCTTGCTAGGCCACATTCTCTTCACCGCGCAACGCCTGGCGAAGGAGCAAGGTTGCGAGGACGGTTTCCGGGTGGTCATGAACACCAATGAGAAAGGCGGGCAAACCGTCTATCACATTCATATGCATGTACTGGGCAAGCGCCAGATGACCTGGCCTCCGGGCTGAGTCGGGAATTCAACGACTTACACCTGCCGAGCGTCTAACACGCGTCTCGGCGGGCTGACGCAGAACAAGCCTCGTCACATCGATTGAGGTAGACTGGCCGCCGTGGATTTATCCGGAGGTGCCCATGGCTACCGAACGTCACTACTCCCCTATCGACCGTTTCCTTCTGCAAGCCGATGCTGCGATGAAAACGCTGCTGCCTGCCAGCGCGCACGCTCACCGCCCCTCGCCTGCGATCGTTCAACCCGACATCAAGATGAGCGAAGTCGACACGAAACATGTCGCTGGCCTCATGCGCATCAACCATACAGGCGAAGTCTGTGCCCAGGCGCTGTATCAGGGACAAGCCCTGACCGCCAAGCTGCCGCACGTGCGCAAGGCGATGGAGCACGCCGCCGAAGAGGAAATCGACCATCTGGTGTGGTGTGAACAACGCATCCGCCAATTGGGCAGCCACACCAGCGTGCTCAACCCTTTGTTCTACGGCATGTCGTTCGGTATTGGCGCGGTTGCCGGTTTGATCAGCGACAAAGTCAGCCTGGGGTTCGTTGCCGCCACGGAAGATCAGGTCTGCAAACATCTGAACGAGCACCTGGAGCAATTGCCGATCGAGGACGAAAAGTCCCGCGCCATTCTGGAACAGATGCGCACTGACGAAGAACAACACGCCGAAGGTGCTATCGATGCCGGCGGATTTCGTTTCCCGCGGCCGGTAAAGTTCGGCATGAGCCTGCTGGCCAAGGTGATGACCAAGAGTACGTACCGGATCTGATGCCCCTGCGTTGACAACAACGGCCTCTCGCGGATGAAGTCGCGCCCACAGTCGACGCGGTGCATCCTGTGGGATGCGAATTCATTCGCGAAGAGGCTATCCCAGACGCAGATGTCTTGTGGGTAAACAAAAAAGGCGCCTCGATAGGCGCCTTTCTTGTTCATGCGGGAAACATCATCAGTTCGGCATATTGCGGCCGTAGAAGATTTCCAGCATTTCGTGCTTCACACGGCCTGTGACCTGCTCGCGCTGTTCTGGCGAGAGGTTGCTGGTCGCGTCGCCGAACAGGTAGTTGTCCAGTTCGAACTGCTTGAGCAGCATTTTGGTGTGGAACAGGTTTTCCTGATACACGTTCACGTCAGTCATCTGGTAGCTGTCGCGAGTGTCTTCAGAGAGGTAGTTCTGGATCGAATTGATCTCGTGATCGATGAAGTGCTTCTTGCCTTCGACGTCACGGGTGAAACCGCGCACGCGATAGTCGACGGTCACGATGTCGGATTCAAACTTGTGAATCAGATAATTCAGAGCCTTCAGCGGGGAAATCACGCCGCAGGTCGACACGTCGATGTCCACGCGGAAGGTCGCGATACCGTCGACCGGGTGAATTTCCGGGTAGGTGTGGACCGTGATGTGGCTCTTGTCCAGATGAGCAAGAATGGTTTCCGGCAACGGGCCGGGCGATTCTTCGATCTGGCTGTCGGTTGGCGTCACCGGCTGCTCGGATATCAGGATCGTGACACTGGCACCTTGGGGATCGTAGTCCTGACGCGCTATGTTCAGGATGTTGGCACCAATGATATCGACAACATCGGTAAGAATCCGCGTCAGGCGTTCTGCGTCGTACACGCTGTTGATGTACTCGACGTAGGCCTGCTGGTCCTGCGGGGTTTCCGCATAGCAGATGTCATAGATGTTGAAGCTCAAGGTCTTTGTCAGGTTATTGAACCCGTGGAGCTTGAGTTTGCTTTTCACCGTTAAAAACTCTCTATATGGGTGCGGCCCAGGCCGCGTGATCAAGCATGCCCGTCAACTGAGCCCGGCTCAGTCGCGTAGGACGGTTAACACCTCTTCGCGTTGGCGATTTTGGTTGTCTGGTCGGAGGCGAGCCGGCAAGGTTCCGGCGGTCGCGCCCTGAAAAAGGGGCGCATTATGCAGACCTCGGAAGTCGCATGCCATAGCCTGCGCCTCATTTATGAAAATTGGGCGTTGAATCAACCCAATTCGATGATTTCGTAATCGTGGGTGATTTCAACGCCAGCGTTACCCAACATGATAGACGCCGAGCAATACTTCTCGGCGGAAAGCTCGATGGCACGTTTGACTTGAGTCTCTTTCAGACCACGGCCTTTCACCACGAAATGCAGGTGAATCTTGGTGAATACCTTGGGGTCTTCGGTGGCGCGTTCGGCCTCCAGAAACGCCTCGCAGCTTTCGACCGGCTGGCGGGCTTTTTTCAGAATGCTGACCACGTCGAAGTTGCTGCAGCCACCCAGGCCAATCAGCACCATTTCCATCGGGCGCACACCCAGGTTGCGACCGCCGCTCTCGGGCGGGCCATCCATCACGACCACGTGACCGCTGCCCGACTCGCCGAGGAACATGGCCTCACCCGCCCATTGAATACGCGCTTTCATCCCCAGGTCTCCAATGCTAGAAAAAAGGCGGCCAGCTTAGCACAGGGCCACGATGTCGCTGAGTGGACCGGAAATGTCGATAAGCGACAGAAATGTAGGAAATTTCCGAAAAAATGGCGAAATGCCGCTGCTGAACTGTGACAAATCGGAAATACTGCCGATACCTATAAGAATGCCTCAGGGCGCAGTTTTTTACGGGATACAGCCATGGTCGCCATGACCCCTCCGAACAAAGTGAAGCTGGTCGACAAACTTCTTCCTCACGCGCAACGAAGGCGCTGCGCCGCCAAGAGCAACATCATCTGCGCGGGCGAACAGTCAGAATCGCTGTACCTGATCATCAAAGGGTCGGTCACGATTCTGATCGAGGACAACGAAGGCCGGGAGATGATTGTCGCCTACCTGAATAGCGGTGATTTCTTCGGCGAGCTCGGCCTGTTCCAGCAAGCGGCGACCGGCCCCCAGCGCAGCGCCTGGGTCCGAGCCAAGAGTGAGTGTGAAGTCGCCGAAATCAGCTATACGAAATTCCGCGAGTTGAGCCAGCACGACCCCGAGCTGATGTACGCGATCGGCGGACAAATGGCGGAGCGTCTGCGCAACACCACACGCAAAGTCGGCGACCTGGCATTTCTCGATGTCACCGGACGCGTCGCACGCAGTCTGCTCGATCTGTGCAAACAGCCAGATGCCATGACGCACCCCGACGGCATGCAGATCAAGATCACGCGTCAGGAAATCGGTCGTATCGTGGGCTGTTCACGCGAGATGGTGGGCCGTGTTCTCAAGTCTCTGGAAGAACAGAAACTGGTACATGTGCGTGGCAAAACGATGGTGGTCTTCGGCACTCGCTGAAAGCGCGACCGTGACTACAAGCGGGCGAACATGTCCGCGTAGCGCTCGCCCAACCGGTCCAGAAAGTCCGGCGCAGCGAATAGCTCGTGCAGGGCAATGTGGCTCTGCGCACGACAGCGCTGCTCCAGCTCGCACATCTGATTGAAGCGGTTGACGGCATTGACCATGTCGACGCGCTCGTTATCCAGCAGCATCGCGCCATGGGCCAGCACCACCGGCCGTCGTCCACCCTGACTCTGACGCCATCGCTGGGCTGTCCCGACCATCTTGCGATCATCCAGATTGACGTTGAAACGACCGTCGCAAAACGCGCCGTCAACCTCACCCAAAGACGCGACGCCACCGAGATCGGTCAACACATCGAGCATGGGCTGGCACAGGCGCATGTAGGCGTTTTCGATACGATCCCTGTCCAGATCGGATTTGGGCTGAACGTATACCAGCGCGACGTTCACGGTCGCAGGTGACTGCGGGACCGGTTCGCCGCCGCTTTCACGCAGCAGAACCGGCCAACCGATATCGGCCAGGGTCTCGCTGGCTTCGGTGAAACCACCCAGACGGCTCAAGCGTCGCGGCATCACCAGGGCGTGATCATTGGGTCGCCAGAACAACAGACCATAATCGGCATCGCCCGCGCAGACCGAGGCCAACAGGTCCTGTTCAGCCTTGAGGCCAGCTTCAACGCAGATGTCGATTACCTGGGTGGTCATGATCACGCCTCGTGCCGACGAACCTGTGGCCGTCTCAATCCAGGTTACTGGACTTGATCGCCGTACCTTTTTCCGGGAAGAACAGACGCTGCAGCTCCACACCCGGCTTCTCGGCGCGCATGAATGCTTCGCCGACCAGGAAGGAGTACACGTCGTTGATTTCCATCAACTCGACGTCGGCACGATTGAGAATGCCGCTTTCGGTGATCACCAGTCGGTCGCGCGGGATGCGCGGCAACAGGTCCAGTGTGGTTTCCAGGCTGACATCGAACGTGTGCAGGTTACGGTTGTTGATGCCGACCAGCGGTGTATCGAGGGTTTTCAGTGCACGCTCCAGCTCATCGCCGTCGTGCACTTCGACCAGTACGTCCAGTTTGTTGGCTTTGGCGACCGCAGCCAGCTCGGCCATCTGAACGTCGTCCAGCGCAGAAACAATCAGCAGGATGCAGTCTGCGCCCAACGCACGGGCTTCTACGACCTGATACGGGTCGATCATGAAATCCTTGCGGATCACCGGGAGTTTGCAGGCACCACGGGCTTCTTTCAGATACGCATCAGCACCCTGGAAGAAGTCGATATCGGTCAGCACAGACAGGCAAGTGGCGCCGCCCGCCTCGTAGCTTTTGGCGATTTCAGCGGGCTGAAAATGCTCGCGAATCACGCCCTTGCTCGGCGAAGCCTTCTTGATCTCAGCGATGACGGCCGGCTGCTTGCGCTTCGCCTGCTCGATCAATGCCTTGGCGAAGCCACGGGGAGCATCGGCGGTAGACACCAGGGTTTCCAGTTCGGACAGGCTGACGCTGGCGCGCCGCGCCGCGACTTCCTCGGCCTTACGGGCGAGAATCTTTTCCAGTACCGTCGGCACGCTCATCCTTCATTCTCCTGTTTGAATACCGCGGTAAAGGCACCCAGCTCTTCAAGCTTCTCGCGTGCAAGCCCGGTGTGCAGCGCATCGTGTGCCAACGCCACGCCTTCCTTGAGGGAGGTGGCATGATCGGCAGCGTAGAGCGCGGCGCCCGCGTTGAGCACAATCATTTCAGCCGCTTTCTGGCCGTTCTCGGTTTTGCGTCGACCCAGCGCATCCCTGATCAATTCCAGAGACTGCGCGGGACTGTCGACCACCAGGCCGAACAGGCTCTGGCTCTTCATGCCAAGGTCTTCCGGCTGCACCCAGTACTCGGTGACTTCGCCGTTCTTGAGTTCAGCGACATAGGTCGGCGCCGCAAGGCTGAATTCATCCAGGCCGTCCTGCGAGTGAACCACCAGCACGTGCTTGCTGCCCATACGCGACAGCACTTCAGCAAGCGGGCGGCAGAGCGCCTGGCTGAACACGCCGACAACCTGATGCTTGACGCCCGCAGGGTTGGTCAGTGGACCCAGCATGTTGAACAGCGTGCGCAGGCCCAACTCTTTACGCGGACCGGCGGCATGTTTCATTGCCCCGTGATGGGTTTGCGCGAACATGAAGCCGATCCCGACGCTGTCAATGCAGCGCGCCACCTGAACCGGCGTCAGGTTCAGATAGACACCCGCTGCTTCCAGCAGATCGGCACTGCCGCTTTTGCCGGAGACAGCACGGTTGCCGTGTTTGGCGACCGTGCAGCCCGCCGCTGCGATGACGAACGACGCGGCCGTCGAGACGTTGAAGATATTCGCGCCGTCGCCGCCGGTGCCGACAATGTCGACCACGCCGTCGAGGGTCTTGAGTTCGACCTTGTCGGCCAGCTCACGCATGACCGAGACCGCGCCGACGATCTCGTCGATGCTCTCGCTCTTCATGCGCATGCCCATCAGAAAGGCACCGATCTGCGCCTGAGTGCACTGGCCGGTCATGATTTCGCGCATGACATCGCGCATTTCGTCGGTGCTCAGGTCCAGCTGCGTCACAACCCGGCCCAGCGCCGTCTTGATATCCATTGCCATATCGAAGTGTCCTTAACCCTGACGAGTGCCGCCGGTCTGCTTGAGGAAGTTGGCGAACAGCTCGTGACCCTGCTCGGAAAGAATCGACTCAGGGTGGAATTGCACACCCTCGACATTCAGCGTCTTGTGACGCAAGCCCATGATCTCATCGACGGAGCCGTCTTCGAGCTGGGTCCATGCGGTCATTTCCAGGCAGTCGGGCAATGTCTCGCGCTTGACCACAAGCGAGTGATAGCGGGTGACCGTCAGCGGGTGTTTCAACCCTTCGAACACGCCCTTGTCTTCGTGGATCAGATCGCTGGTTTTACCGTGCATCACCTGACGTGCGCGCACGACGTCGCCGCCAAACGCCTGGCCGATGGACTGATGGCCCAGGCAGACGCCCAGCACCGGGAGTTTACCGGCGAAGTGCTTGATCACGTCGATGGACACGCCCGCTTCATTCGGGGTGCAAGGGCCAGGGGAAACGACGATGCGCTCGGGGTTCAACGCCTCGATTTCAGCGACGGTCATTTCGTCGTTACGGATCACTTTAACGTCGGCGCCCAACTCGCCAAGGTACTGCACGACGTTATAGGTAAAGGAGTCGTAGTTATCGATCATCAGCAGCATGGTGTGCTCAACCTCTTGGAATCACTGACCTTTATTCAAACCTTTCAGAGTCCGTGTTCGTTTTGCGCCCGTTTGTGCAGTCGGTGCATAGCTCGACTGGGGCAGACGTCACGGTTCGAAGGCAGGGTGTTACAGGGCCGGGAGAGCCGGCAGGGAAAAGAGTCAGGCGCGCCAACGCCAGCGGGCGTGAGCCTTGATAACGCGCATCAAGAGTTTGCTGACAGTCGTCACGGAAGGGGTCTCATCTAAACGTTTTGGGACATTAGCGTACCGAACCAAGCGGCGCAACCGCATTGTACGATAGAAAAATTTGAGTGGATGCAGTCAGAACGGCCTGTATATCGCGGATCAGCCTGTCTCGGTGTTTCCACCCGTCAAACAGGGCCCGTTTCACCGAGCAGTCGGGACATCCTGGCCCTTAGCCGAGGCGCGACGAAATCCAGAAACGCGCGCAGTTTCAACGGCAGCGGCGCCTGACCGGTGTGCACGAGACTGACGGGCAAGGGCGCCGACTCATACGACGCCAACACCACACGAAGCGCGTCATGACGCACAGCCTCCGCCACTTGATAAGACAGAACGCGAATCAAGCCGACACCCAGTGCCGATGCATCGATGGCAGCCTCGGCGGTGTTTACCGTGAGCCGTGACTGAACAGGCACCGACACCTGAGAGCGGCCAGCGCCGAATACCCAGGCGCGCTTGGACTCCAGTACCTCAAAGGTGATGCAGTCATGCCCGGCCAGATCAGCCGGGTGCATGGGCTCGCCGCGCTGACTCAAGTAGGCGGGACTCGCACACACGACGCGCCGCACCGTTCCCACGCGGGTCGCCATGAGTGAACTGTCGGGCAGCTCACCTATGCGCACGGCGATATCACCGTGCTCTTCCATTAAATGCACCACGCGATCGGTCAGCATGAGGTTGACGGTGATCAGCGGGTAATGCGCCAGAAACTCAGCAATCACGGGGACCACGTGCAAGCGGCCGAATACCACGGGCGCCGTGACCGTCAGCTCGCCTTTCGGCGCCGAATACTCCCCCGTCGCCGCCCGCTCCGCCTCACCGATGTCTTCAAGAATGCGCCTGCACGCGACCAGGTAAGCACTTCCGGCTTCGGTCAGTGAAAGCTGACGCGTGGTGCGGTGCAGCAAGCGTGTTTTCAGGTGCGTTTCCAGCTCCGCGACTTTGCGACTGACCGTCGCCAGCGGCATACCGAGTCGGCGCGCGGCGGCTGACAAGCTGCCAGCGTCCGCAACGGTGACAAAGATGAACATCGAGTCAAGGCGGTTCAACGGCAAGCCTCTCGGAATCTGGAAGAATGATTCCCGATCTTAGGGAATTATCTTCACCAATGCGAGGGCGTAGGGTTCGAGGCTCACCACCGGTACACGACAGATTGGCTGCAAGTGCCGGAGCCACGTATCCACAGGAGGGTGCCATGAGCGCTTCCGAAACTCCCGCCGCCCCCACAACAGCATCACGCGGCAAAATCATCATGATGGCGATCATTGCCGGAGCGGTGATCACTAATCTGTACTGCGTACAGCCCATCCTGCCGTTGATCGCCTCAAGTCTTGACGTTGACCAAACGACCGTGGACCTCGTGGCCGGCGCAGCCCTGCTGGGGTTTGCCTTTGGACTCGCACTGCTGTTGCCGTTGGGCGACCGTTTTGATCGTCGCAAACTGGTCCTCGGACAAATCGCGGTCGCCTTCATTTTCGGTATCGCCGCCGCAGCAGCGCCGAGCATCTGGACGTTGATTGCCGCGGCGTTCGGTCTGGGTGTGGTCAGCTGCGTCCCACAGCAACTGGTGCCTTTCGCCGCTGTGATGTCGCAACCCAGTGAACGCGGACGTAACGTGGGAACCGTGGTCAGCGGCATCATGGTCGGCATTCTGCTGGGCCGAACCATCAGCGGCGTGGTGGGTGACACCTACGGTTGGCGCGCGGTGTTCGGCGTAGAAGCAGCCTTCATGATCCCGGTCTTCATCGCCGCCGCAACGCTGCTGCCAAAGGGCGTGCCCAGCACCCAACTTTCCTACGGTCGTCTGCTGGCTTCACTGTGGCCGTTGATGCGCGACAACCGCCCGATTCGCGAATCGATGATCGTCCAAGCGCTGCTGTGGGCGTGCTTCAACGCCTTCTGGGTGAACCTGGCCGCGCTGCTCGCGGATGGCCCCATGCATCTGGGCAGTGCCTGGGCGGGTGGATTCGGCATCATCGGTGCGGCCGGCGCACTTGCCGCTTCGCTGGGCGGTCGTGCCTCGGACACCCTCGGCGCGCGCAAGGTAATTGGCGCCAGCATCGCCATTGTGACGTTGTCCTTCCTGCTCCTCGCCGGGGCCGAGTCCTCTCTGATCTTCCTTGTGATCGGGGTCATCGTGCTCGACATCGGCGTACAGGCGGGCCTTGTGTCCAACCAGACCCGTGCCTTTGCGGTCGACCCGAAAGCTCAAGGCCGCATCAACAGCCTTTATATGACCGCCACGTTCTTCGGTGGCGCGGTCGGCACCATCATCAGCGGCTGGCTGATGGCGCGACTCGACTGGCAAGGGATCGTCGCCTTTGGAATCCTGCTGGGTCTGATCGCGATGGCCATCCACTGGATCGGCTCGGCCCGCCTCCCGCAAAAACAAGTGAGCCCGGGCGCCTGAAAGCCCGTCGCTCATAAGCTCCGAAACAGACGACAAAAGCCTAAGCCAAACGTCTCCTCTTGACCCACTCTTTAGGGCTCCAGTGTCCACTGTTCAGGTGGACACTTTTTTATTCGCCACCCTGCGCTCTTACTTTATTAGGCAGCTAACTTTCGATTCTATGAAATGTGTCCGACGCATAAAGACGCGCTCAACGTTATAGGATATATTTCTGCGCGTATTGATAATGGCCGCTACGAAGTCACTGTAGGCTACTGCGTCACGTGAGTCACGGTTTTATCTACACGCCCCTATCTTATGATTGCCCCGGCAAAGGCCGGCGGATGTAGAGTCCATAAAACCATGTCGCCGAAAAAATACTGGGCCGCGTTTGCCATCGTACTCGTCACTGCAACTTCCGCTGCGTACAGCCTGCATCAAAGGCCTGAGTCGAAACACCGGCTCAAGGTGTGCCTGCCCCCTACGCCGAGCATGTCAAATATCCAGCGTCAGGAACCGACCAGCAGCATTACGGTGAGTGATCGAACCCTGCCGTTGGCACACACCTTATCGGAGATGCAGGTCACCGAAATCGCACCGACACCAGCCTCTGACACGTTGACGGTGTTCTACTCCGGCGACGGCGGCTGGCGGGATCTGGACAAGGAAATCTCTGAAATAATGGGTGGCGAGGGATATCCGGTAGTGGGTGTCGATACGCTACGTTATTACTGGAAATATAAGTCCCCTGAAGAAAGTGCTGCCGACCTGACTGCACTCATGGACAACTACCGTGCTCGATGGGGAATAAAACATTTCGTACTGGCGGGGTATTCATTCGGCGCCGATGTACTTCCCGCTATTTATAATCGAATGCAAGAAAAAGACAAGGATGCCATAGACAGTATTCTGTTACTGGCATTCGCACGTAAAGGCAGTTTCGAGATTCATCTAGATGGCTGGATTAAAGAAAGCAGCAACGGGATAGAAACCGGATCTGAGATGGCCAAGCTCCCGGCCCGCAAGGTGCTGTGCGTATATGGCGTAAAAGAAAAGAAAAAAAGCGGCTGCACGGACTCAACTATCGTTGGAGAAGTGCTTCAACTACCCGGTAAACATCACTTTGACCGCGATTACAATTCGCTGACATTAAAACTTATCGATGCTATTAAACGCCGAAGCGCCACGACGACGCTTTGACGGATCCGCGGGCTACACAGGCGTCCCTGAAACGGACGCCCTTACTTGGTTCCATCACCCACCAAAGTGATGGCCAATAGCCTGTTCCGCCCGAATATTATCCTGCTTGTTACACAGCGCCTGACGATTGATACAAGACATGGCGATATGCTTCGGGGCTGCTACCTTCTCGTACAGCAATAAAAACAAGAAGGAATATCTCGATGTTAAAAGCAACCCTGCGCCGACCATTCGCGGCGTGCCTGCTCTCGCTCACCTGCACCTCGGCCATTGCATCCTCCCCCTACTCCACGATGATCGTCTTCGGCGACAGCCTGGCCGACGCTGGCCAGTTTCCCGATGCGGGCGGACCACCGGGCGCGACACTGCGTTTCACCAATCGCGTTGGCCCTACCTACCTGAACGGTAGCGGCGAAGTGTTTGGCTTGAACTCATCGACCTTGTTGGGCGGGATGCTGGGGGTGGCACCGGGCGACCTACAGTCATCAACGTCGCCGGTCCGAGCAGCCCAGGGGCTGGATGACGGCAACAACTGGGCGGTGGGTGGCGATCGTACTGATCAGATTCTTCAGGCGATCACCACTCAGTCGCAGGTCGCCAATACCGACACGACGACCGGCGTGACGACCGTTTTCCGGACGCGACCGGGTTATCTGGCGGAAACCGGCTTCCGTGCCGACCCGAATGCGCTGTATTACCTGACGGGCGGTGGTAACGACTTTCTGCAGGGGCGGGTGCTTAGCCCAGGGCAAGCGGTCAGTGCCGCGAATAATCTGGCTGACAGCGCGCAGGTGCTGTCGCAGGCCGGTGCGCGTTACATCATGGTCTGGCTGCTGCCCGATATCGGCCAGACGCCCGCTGTTTTCGGCACGCCGTTGCAAGTCCCGTCGACGTTGCTCAGCGGCGTGTTCAACCAACAGTTGGTGAATCGTCTTGGGCAAATCAATGCCGAGGTGATTCCGCTGAACGTTCCGGGCCTGGTCCGCGAGACGCTGGCCAATCCCGCGCAATTTGGACTGGCGGCCGATCAGAATCTAGTGGGCACCTGTTTCAGCGGCAACGGCTGCACGGCCAACAGCGTGTATGGCATCGGCGGCACCACGCCCGACCCGACCAAATTGCTGTTCAACGATGGCGTGCACCCCACCGTTGCGGGCCAGCGCCTCATCGCAGACTACGGCTATTCGATTCTGTCTGCGCCTTGGGAGATCACGCTGTTGCCGGAAATGGCCAATGGCACCTTGCGCGCTCAACAGGATGAGCTGCGCAGTCAATGGTTGGCCGATTGGGGCAGCTGGCAAAACGTCGGCGAATGGCGCGCCATCGTCGCCGGCGGCGGTCAGAAACTGGACTTCGATGCGCAGAGCAATTCCGCCAGCGGCGACGGCCATGGCTACAACCTGACCATCGGCGGCAGCTACCGGTTTGCCGAAGACTGGCGTGCTGGCCTGGTCGCGGGCGCCTACCGGCAGACGCTGGAAGCAGGACCACGGGATTCGGACTACAAACTCAACAGCTACATCGCGACAGCTTTTGTGCAATTTCAGGCGAATCACTGGTGGGCCGATCTCGCTGCATCGGGCGGCAAGCTCGATTACGACAATCTCAAGCGCAAGTTTGCGCTAGGCGTCAGCGAGGGTGCGGAGAAAGGCGACACCGATGGCAATCTTTGGGCGCTCAGTGGCCGAGTGGGATTCGATCTTGCCGAGCAGACCAGCGGCTGGCATTTCTCGCCCTTCATCAGCGCCGATTACTCGCATGTAGAGGTCGATGGCTATTCGGAAAACAGCACCCGCTCCACCGCGCTCAACTACGACGATCAGACCCGCCGTTCGAAACGTCTGGGCGCAGGTTTGCAGGGCAAGTTCGCTATCACGCCGCAGACTCAAGTGTTCGGTGAAGTCGCACACGAGCGAGAGTTCGACACTGATCAACAAGACGTGACCATTGCGCTGAACAGTGTGCCCGGCGTGGATTTCAATCTGCAGGGTTACGAGGCGCAGCGTAGTTTGAACCGCGCAAGTGTGGGACTTAGCCAGAAGCTAGCCCCGGATCTGACACTGCGTGCGGGTTACAACTGGCGAAAGAACGACGACGTCACGCAGCAAGGGGTGAATCTGGCGCTGAGCCTGGATTTTTAACGCCGCTCTCCTATCCCGCATCAAACGCGCTCCTACAGGGGATTTGCGCCGGCCATAAAAAACGGCGCCACTGGCGCCGTCCTTGTGAGGTGCAACTCAATCACGCCTCGGGCGTCTGCTCTGCCAACGCCACCGCGCGGAACATGGCGCGGCGTTTGTTCAGGGTTTCTTCCCACTCAAGCGCGGGCACCGAGTCGGCAACGATGCCGCCACCCGCCTGAACGTGCAGCTCGCCGTTTTTGATGACGGCGGTGCGGATAGCGATGGCGGTGTCCATGTTGCCGTTCCACGCCAGGTACCCGACCGCGCCACCGTAAACGCCACGCTTGACCGGCTCAAGCTCGTCGATGATTTCCATCGCGCGAATCTTCGGCGCACCCGACAACGTACCTGCCGGCAGAATCGCCCGCAGGGCGTCCATGGCCGTCAGGCCGGCTTTCAACTGGCCGGTCACGTTGGACACGATGTGCATGACGTTGGAGTAACGCTCGATGACCATTTTCTCGGTCAGTTTCACCGAGCCGATCTCCGAGACGCGGCCCGTGTCGTTACGACCCAGGTCGATGAGCATCAGGTGCTCGGCGATTTCCTTGTCGTCGGACAGCAGATCGACTTCGAGCGCGTGGTCCGCTTCTTCGGTCGCGCCGCGAGGGCGAGTACCGGCAATAGGACGCACGGTAATCAGGTTGTCTTCGACGCGCACCAGCACTTCCGGCGAACTGCCGACGACGTGGAAGTCACCAAAATTGAAGAAGTACATGTACGGCGTTGGGTTGAAGCAACGCAGCGCGCGGTACAGATCGATCGGCGCAGCCTTGAAGTCGATGGACATACGCTGCGACGGCACGACCTGCATGCAGTCGCCCGCCAGGATGTATTCCTTGATCGTATCGACGGCTTTTTCGTAGTCACCCTGCGTGAAACTGGAGCGGAACACCGGATCGGCCGCTTGCGGACGGGTCAGGTCCAGGCCGCGACGCGGGGTGATCGGCTGGCGCAGTTTGTCCATCAGCTGTTCCAGACGCGCCCGGCCACTTTCGTAAGCGTCTGGCTGAGCGGGGTCGACCAGCACGATCGCGTGCATCTTGCCCGCCAGGTTGTCGAACACCACCACGGCATCGGACACCATCAGCAGGATGTCTGGCACACCCAGTGGGTCCGGGTTCGGGCAAGCGCCCAGACGCGGCTCTACGTAACGCACGCAGTCGTAACCGAAATAACCCACCAGACCGCCGTTGAAGCGTGGCAGACCGGGAATGGTCGGCACGTTGTAACGCGCCTTGAACGTCTCGACGAACGCCAGCGGGTCTTCGGCTTCGAGACGTTCGATCTCGACACCGTCCTGGGCCACGCTGATGGTGTGCCCATGCACACGCATGACCGTGCGGCAGGGCAGCCCGATGATCGAATAACGCCCCCACTTTTCGCCGCCTTGCACCGACTCCAGCAGATAGGAGTTCGGCTCGTCGGCGAGCTTCAGGTAGATCGACAACGGTGTGTCGAAGTCGGCCAGGGTTTCGTGGGCAAGCGGAATGCGGTTGTAGCCGTCGGCGGCCAAACGCAGGAATTCTTCGCGGGTCATGATCAGCCTCGTGGTCTGAGGGTAAAACGGTCAGGTGTGCAAACGCGCCGGACGTCCGGCCAGATTCAAGTCAGGCGCGCCAACGCCAACGGGCCAGGGCCTTGATGACTTTCATCCAGAGTTTGCGAGTGACCACCACGATGGATTCTCTAAAGGAGGGAGCTTTAACGTCGGGCAACGTTATCTCAGCCCCAAGATCTAAGCAACCGGGAATCAGTTTGCGCAAATCGTCGATCACCAGCGCCGGAGATTCCTCGGCAATCGGGCGACCGTGGTTGTAGCCGTAGCTCAATGCCACACACGCAACACCGGCAGCTTTGGCGGCCAGCACGTCGTTGCGCGAGTCACCGACAAACAGCGATTGCGAGCCCGGCGCACCGGCCATTTTCATAACGAAGAACAGCGCCGCAGGATCGGGCTTCTGCTGCGGCAAAGTATCGCCGCCCACGATCCAGCGAAAGAACCGGCCCAGTTTCATGTCATCCAGCAACGGCGCGACGAACTGCTCGGGCTTGTTGGTGATGAGGGCCATTTCCACGCCATTTTTCTGCAGCCATTTCAGGGTTTCACGCACGCCGGGATAGACCTTGGTCAGCGAATGGTCCCCGCCGTAGGCCTCCATGAAAATCGCCAGCGCCGACTCAGTGGACGCTTCGTCCACGCCGGAATGATCCATGTCGTTCGCCAACGCCCGGCGTACCAGCACGCGCACGCCGTTGCCGATCCAGTCGCGCACGCGCTCGATACCCGCTGGCGCTCGTCCGAGCTGAATCAGGGTTTTGTCTACAGCTGCGGCCAGATCCGGCACCGAATCGACCAGGGTCCCATCCAGATCGAACATGATCAGTTTGGGCAGACGACCCGGAAACAGCTGTTCGAAGCCGCTCATCAACGCGCCAACGCCAGTTCTGCACGCATTTTCTCAATGACCTCTTGGTAGTCCGGCGCATTGAAGATAGCTGAACCTGCAACAAACGTATCGGCCCCCGCTGCGGCGATTTCACGGATGTTGTTCACGTTGACGCCACCGTCGATTTCCAGACGGATGTCACGGCCGGACGCGTCGATCAGCGCGCGTGCTTCGCGCAGCTTGTTGAGCGTGCCGGGAATGAACTTCTGTCCGCCAAAACCCGGGTTGACGCTCATGAGCAAGATCATGTCGACCTTGTCCATGACGTATTCGAGCAGGTTCAGCGGGGTCGCCGGGTTGAACACCAGGCCAGACTTGCAACCGCCTTCGCGGATCAGTTGCAGGGAGCGGTCGATGTGCTGGGTCGCTTCCGGGTGAAACGTGATGTAGGTCGCGCCGGCCTCGACGAAGTCGCCGATGATGCGGTCGACGGGGCTGACCATCAGGTGAACGTCGATCGGCGCGGTGATGCCGTACTTGCGCAGCGCCGAGCACACCATCGGACCGATGGTCAGGTTGGGGACGTAGTGGTTGTCCATGACGTCGAAGTGGACGATGTCGGCGCCAGCGGCCAGGACATTGTCGACTTCCTGACCCAGACGGGCGAAATCGGCGGACAGAATCGACGGAGCAATAGCGAAGGGCTGCATGACGCACCTTTTTTGAGCGAAATCACGGTGGCGCGCATTGTACTCCAAGAGTTTGAAACGTGTGTTGGGTGGCGGATGAATGCGGTTTCCAGTGAATCCCGCCACGATCCATTGTGGGAGCTGCCGGAGGTTAGGACGGTGGCGAAAGCGGTGTGTCAGACAACCAGCATTCGCCACCGTCGTAACCTCCGGCAGCTCCCACAGAACATCACTCTAAGCAGAATCAATCCACCAACGCTTCTTCCTTCACGCGTTCGGCCTTCGCGGCTGGCTTGGCGTCAACCGCTTTCAAATCCTTGCTGAACGTTCCGTCCACTTCGCCCTTGAAGAAGTTCTTGCCGTAGATCAGCAGGCACAGCACCACGCCGATGCCGAACGCCCAGCTCGCGCCTTTGATCGCCAGGACCGCGCCGATCACACCTGCAATCCCCAGGTCACGCTGGCTGCGCGCTTCAAGGATGCCCAGACGCACACTCACGTAGCCCTGAATCAGCAGGGTCAGCGACAGCGCCACACCGAGAATCGGCTGAACCAGAGTCACGACCGGCAACAGCAGCAAGCCGGTATTGGTGCCCCAACGGAACGAGCCAACGCCACCGATGATCGACTGCATGGCCTTCGGGCCACCTTTGAAACGCTCGATCACCACGACCAGCATCGCGGCCCATTTCGGTCCACACATCGCCACGTCCGGACCGAAGATGCTCATGAACGCGTTACGCGCCCCGAAGATCAAGTGAGCGCGATCCGGGTTGTAGTCCACGACTTCGTCGGTACGCACGGTTTCCGCTTCATCGAGCAGCGATTTCGCACTCAGTACGTCGCCAAAAACGATGATGTAAACCGCCAGCATGGTCGGCAGCGCGGAGATAAACATCGACAACGGCGGCATGCCCAGACCGAACACCGTGTAGTGCTCCCACAACCCGGCGAAGTCTGGCTTGCTGATGCCCCACTGAATGGTCGGCCACGGCGCCTCACCGAACAGCGGCGCAATCACCACCGCCAACAGGATGATCGGCAAGATGCCCAGCTTGGCGAAGTTCCACCAGAAGCGGTTGCGCTGTTTCAGCTCATTGAAGTGCTGGGAGAAGATCAGGTAGAACGCGATGCCGACTGCGATGGAAATGGTCCACGGCAGCACGTTGAACTTGCCACCCACCTGAAACACGGCGATCACCGCGCTCAATCCGGCGCCGACGATGATCCCGGACTTGATCGCGGACGGCACATATTCCACGACCTTCTTCGCCATCCCGGTGGCCCCGAGCGCAATCGAGAAGACCCCGAGCATCAGCTGGAAGGCAATCAAGGCATGGACACGCTCCGGGCCCATGGGGAATTGCGCGCAGTAAGCCATCAACAGCGGGACGGCAGGGGTGATCCAGCCCGGCACGGTCGGGTCGCCGAGCAGGTGGTGAGTGAGGTAAAGCAACCCGTTGAGCATCACCACGGCCAGGGCGACCTCGAAAGGCATGCCCAGCAGCTCGGTCATCAGCGGGATAGCGGCCAGGTCCACGGCGCACATCAACAGACCTTGCAGGTAGTCCGGCATCTCGAACGTGTAGTGAATGAACGGCAACCGCACCTTGAAAGGGCCGAGCGGGATGTACGGGCTTTCGCTCCGCTGTTGGGGAGTGTTGGACATTGTCTGCACCTGTTTTATTGGTCTTGTAATGGCTGACGCCCGAACGGGCCGGGCGTCGTGGCGTTTCGGGATCAGTAGGCTGCGCGGTAGATTTTTTCGATGTCGGCGGCGGTCAGCTTGCGCGGGTTGTTGCGCATCAAGCGGTCGATCTTGCTCGCCTCTTCGGCCATCGCAGGAATCGCATCCTCTGGCACGTTGAAGCTGCGCATGCCGGACGGGATGTCCACGGCGGCGCACAGATCCGCCATGGCTTTAACAGCCTGATCGGCTGCGTCCTTGTCGCTCAGCTCGGCAACACGCACGCCCATGGCTTCGGCGATGTCACGGAAGCGCTCGACGCACGCCATCTTGTTCCACTCCATCACGTACGGCAGCAACAAGGCATTGCTGACGCCGTGGGCGATGTTGAAACGACCGCCCAACGGGTACGCCAGCGCATGCACAGCACCCACGCCCGCGTTGCCGAACGCCATGCCCGCCATCAGGCTCGCGGTCGCCATGTCTTCACGGGCCTGCAGGTTGGCCGGGTTGGCGTAGGCCTTGGGCAGCGCCTTGGCGATCAGTTTGATGGCGCCCAGGGCGATGGCATCAGTGATTGGCGAAGCGTTGACCGACAGGTAAGACTCGACGGCATGCACCAGCGCGTCGACGCCACTGGCCGCTGTCACACTGCGTGGGCAGGTCAAGGTCATGATCGGGCTGACCAGGGCCACGTCCGGGAGCAGGTAATCGCTGACGATGCCCTTTTTCAGCTGCGCTTCCTTGTCCGAGAAGATCGCCACATTGGTGACTTCCGAGCCAGTGCCAGCGGTGGTGGGGATGGCAATCAGCGCAGGACCTTTGCGCTTCACCAGGTCCACGCCAAACAGTTCGGCAAGCGGACCTTCGTGACCGGCAAACGCTGCAACCCCTTTGGCGATGTCGATGGCGCTGCCGCCACCCAGACCGATCAAGCCGTCGTGGCCGCCGTCGCGATACGCGCGGGTGCAGTCTTCGACGATGGAGATTTCGGGCTCGGGTTTGACCTGATCGAAGATGCCGTAACGACGGCCTCCCAGCTGCGCCAGCGCCAGGTCGACGGTGCCGGACTTAACCAGAATGGCGTCCGTGACAATCAAGGGGTTGTTGACGTTGAGGCGAGTCAGTTCAGCGGCAAGCTGTTCGATGGCGGCTTGGCCGGTGATCAGTTTGTTGGCGATTTTAAAGGCGCTGATGTTGGAGGCAGAGAGGCTCATCGGGCTCGTCCTGTGTGCGTTGTTTTATTGGAAGACGTGCAGGATGAGATAGCGAAAGCTGTGCCAATCCTCGCACAGCCCAGACCCATGAGGCTTTGCGCGATTCACACGATGTCCGGAGGGCTTTTGAGCGATCAGTCTTGATTAGTTTTTTGATCGATTTAACAGGGCTTGATTGAAATACTGATCAGAACGCTTTAGTCGGATCGCTCCCAGCGCTTCATCTTCTGCACCACCGTCGCCTGACTGACACCCAGCGCCTTGGCCGCCAGGCGGGTGGTCTTGTGAACCTGCAACGCGGCGCGAATCGCCGAGCGTTCGGCGTTTTCCAGCACCTTGCGCAACGGCAAGCGGCTGTCGTCGGTGTTCTGCGGGTTGAGGTTGAGGATCTCTTCCGGCAGATCCAGGGCCTCGATCGTGCCGTTCTGATTGGTCACCACCATCCGCTCGACGATGTTGATCAGCTCGCGAATGTTGCCGGGCCATGCGTATTCACACATAAGATCAAGGGCTTCGAGGCTCCACTGCACCTGGCGCTCGTACCGGGCATTGAAGCTCTCAAGGTAGTAATGCAGCAGCGGCGGGATTTCTTCACTGCGCTCGCGCAGGGCCGGAATATTGATCGGCACCACGTTGAGGCGATAGAACAGATCCGCGCGGAAGCGCCCTTCCGCCACCAACTGTTTGAGATCGTGATGGGTGGCGCTGATGATGCGCACATCGACCTCTTTCAACTCAAGTCCGCCGACCGGGATAAACCGGTTCTCTTCGATGACTTTGAGCAGCTTCACTTGAACCGGCAATGGCAGGTCGCCGATTTCGTCGAGAAACAACGTGCCGTGGTGCGCCAGCTCCAGCAGACCACGCTTGCCTTTGGGGCCCGCGCCGGTGAAGGCGCCTGGCGCGTAACCGAACAGCTCGGCCTCGATCAGGTTTTCGGGCAGCGCGCCGCAGTTGAGGGCGAGAAACGGCTCGCTGGCGCGCGGGCTGGCGTTGTGGATGAACTGCGCGACGAGTGTTTTGCCGACGCCGGTTTCGCCTTGCAGCAGGACTTTGACTGAACTGCTAGCGACCTGACGGGCGAGGGCAAAGACCCGACCGGACACTTCCTGATCGGCCATCAGAGGAGAATGCAGAAGGTTGTCACGCTGACCGGCGTGCAGCTTGGCCGTGCTGTTGCGCAGTTGTTTGAGCTGTTGAAGCTCATCACGCTCGTGCTTCATGCGCAGCAGTTCGGTCATGTCGCGAACCGTGCTGACCACGTAGGAAATACGGTGCTCGGCGTCGAGAATCGGCGTGGCGCTCACCAGCAGTTTCTTGCCCTGACTGAGGCTCTGCATCACCGACACCGGTCGGCCTTCCTGCAGTACGCGCAACGAGGCCGATTGAGAAATGACGCCTTCCTTGACCAGCTCTTGCATGGGGCGGCCCATCAGGTCCGCGCCGCTGAGGCCGGTCAGCCGCTCATAGGCCTGATTGACCTTGAGCGTCTTGCCATCACCGTCGGTGATGTAGACGCCGTCATGCAAAGCGTTGAGCAGTTCTTCGAAACTGGCGTCGTTGACGTTCACCGAGGGGCTCCGTGCGTGGTTGATCGCAAGGAACGGAGTTTAAACGGTGAATGAGCAATTGATACAAAGCCGGAGAGTGGACGCAGCCCTACCTGCTAGAGCGCGCTTGCCCGCGATGCGTTGTGCCAGTCGATACATTCATCACAGACGTTCCGCGATTCGCGGGCAAGCGCGCTCCTACAGAGGATCTTTGGTGCTGGAGACACACGAGCTGATCGTTCCCACGCTCTGCGTGGTAACGGCTGGCTGGACGCTCCGCGTCCGTGTGACGCGGAGCGTCAGGGCATGCATGCCCACGCAGAGCGTGGGCACGATCATCAGTTCATGAATCAGCGTCATGCGCCGGCGGTTTACTCCACCGCGGTGCGCAGCTTCTCGCTGCGTCCGCGCAACCATTCCAGGGCGAGCAGCAGCACCACCGAAAAACCGATCAGCAAGGTCGCGGCGGCTGCGATGGTCGGGCTAAGGTTCTCGCGGATGCCGCTGAACATCTGCCGTGGCAGCGTCGCTTGTTCGGGGCCTGCGAGGAACAGGGTCACCACGACTTCGTCAAACGAGGTCGCAAAGGCAAACAAGGCGCCTGAAATCACGCCCGGCGCGATCAATGGCAAGGTCACGCGACGGAACGCCGTCAACGGTGACGCGCCAAGACTGGCCGCCGCCCGCACCAGGTTGTAGTTGAAACCTTGCAGCGTGGCAGAAACGGTGATGATCACGAACGGAACCCCCAGCACCGCGTGCACCAGAATCAGCGAGGTGTAGCTGTTACCCAGCCCCAAGGGCGCGAAGAACAGGTAACTGGCAACACCCACGATGACCACCGGCACGACCATCGGCGAGATGACCAATGCCATGACCAGCGATTTGCCGGGGAAGTTGCTGCGGGTCAGACCGATCGCTGCCAATGTCCCGAAGCCCATGGCCAGAACGGTCGCTGCAGGCGCGACGATAAGGCTGTTCTTAAGCGCACGCATCCATTCGGCCGAACCGAAGAAGTCCTGGTACCAGTGCAACGAGAAGCCTTGCAGCGGGTACACCAGAAAACTGCCCGAGTTGAACGACAACGGCACGATGACCAGCACCGGCAACACCAGGAACAACAGAATCAGCCCGCACAGGATGCGCAGTGCGTAGTACCAGACCCGCTCGATGGGCGAGGAATAAGGGCTCAACATTTCAGTCTCCTCAGCTCAGACGCAGGCGGCTGGCGCCGACCAGCCAGCTATAGATCAGGTACAGCACGACAGTCGCCAGCAGCAGCAAACCACCCAACGCCGTCGCCATCCCCCAGTTGATGCTGGTGTTGGTGTAGAAGGCCACGAAGTAGCTGACCATCTGATCGTTCGGGCTGCCGAGCAAGGCCGGGGTGATGTAGTAACCAATAGCCAGGATGAACACCAACAGACAGCCTGCGCCAACACCGGCATAGGTCTGCGGGAAGTACACGCGCCAGAAGCTGGCGAAGGGGTTGCAGCCCAGCGAAATCGCGGCCCGCATGTACGTAGGCGAGATGCCTTTCATGACGCTGTAGATCGGCAGGATCATGAACGGCAGCATGATGTGCACCATCGAGATGTAGACGCCGACCCGGTTGAACACCAGCTCCAGCGGTTTATCGATGATGCCCAACGCCATCAGGGCACCGTTGATCAGACCGCTCGACTGGAGCAGTACGATCCATGCCGCGACACGCACCAGAATCGAGGTCCAGAACGGCAACAGCACCAGAATCATCAGCAAGTTGCTTTGACGTGCAGGCAGATTCGCCAGCAGGTAGGCCAATGGGTACGCGAGGAACAGGCAGATCACCGTGATCACCAGGCCCATCCAGAATGTCCGGGCAAAGATGTCGATGTAGATCGCTTGATCCGGGGTCGCTGGCGCCACTTCACCGAGGTCATCGATGCGGTGGTCCACAGCGGCCAGCAAATAATAAGGGGTGAGGCTTGAGGTGTTGCGACGGATCGCCTGCCAGTACGCGGGATCACCCCAGCGCTCATCGACGGCTTCCAGCGCTTCCTTATAAGAAGCTGGCTCGTCCTTGAACGGAACGGCACGGGCCGTTTTCGCCAGCAGACTGCGGTAACCGGCTAGCTCCTGGTTCAGGCGCTTGGACAAGTCGCCCAGTGTCTGATTCTTGCGGGCTTCGGCCAGATCCTGGCTCGCGGCCTTATAGACCGACTCGGGAGGCAGGCCTTTGCCATCCCACTTCGCCACTTCAACAACGGTCAACGGCATGCCGCCAACCACTTCAGGGTTGCTCACGCTTTTGTACAGCAGCGCCGCAATCGGCACCAGAAACACCAGCAGCAGGAAAATCGCCAATGGCGCGATCAACGCCTGAGCCTTCCAGCGGTTGACGCGCTCGGCACGGGCCAGGCGTTGCTTCAAGGTCGGGCTGGCGCCTTCAGTCAGGGGCACGGCGGTGGCCATAGCGAACTCCGAAATCTTTCAACAAAGGGTGCGTTTCTCACTCCACGAGAAAGGAAACGCACCCGGATCTAACTCAAATCACGACGCCAAGCGGCGACGTCTGTCGCAGGCTTACTTGGCAGCCCAAGAGTTGAAGCGCTGCTCGAGGTTCTCGCCAAAGTCAGCCCAGAATTTCACGTCGATCTGTACCTGATCCTTGATGTTCTCTTCGGTGGTCGGCATGTTTTTCAACGTGTCGGCGCTCAGCAACTTGACCGCCTCTTTGTTGGCCGGGCCGTAAGCGATGTTCTCGGAGTAGGTCTTCTGCTGCTCAGGCTTGAGGGTGTAAGCGATGAATTTCTTCGCTTCCTCGGCGTTTTTCGCGCCCTTCGGAATGGCCCATGCATCGAAGTCATACACGCCGCCGGTCCAGACCACTTTCAGGTTGCTTTCCTTCTGCACGGCGGCGATGCGACCGTTGTAGGCCGAGCTCATCACGACGTCGCCAGACTGCAGGAACTGAGGCGGCTGTGCGCCCGCTTCCCACCACTGAATGCTTGGCTTGAGCTTGTCGAGCATCTTGAAGGCGCGGTCCTGGCCTTCTTTGGTCGCCAACACTTTGTAGACGTCTTTCGGTGCGACGCCGTCAGCCATCAGCGCGAATTCCAGGGTGTACTTGGCGCCCTTACGCAGGCCGCGTTTGCCCGGGAATTTCTCGGTGTTCCAGAAATCGGCCCAGCCGGTCGGTGCGGATTTCAGCTTGTCGGCGTTGTACGCCAATACGGTCGACCAGACGAAAAAGCCTACGCCACAGGTCTGAATCGCACCTGGCACGTAGTCTTCTTTCTTGCCCAGAATGGCCGGATCGAGCGTCTCGAACATGTCCTCGTCGCAACCGCGAGACAGCTCTGGCGATTCGACCTCGACCAGATCCCAGCTCACGCTCTTGGTGTCGACCATGGCTTTGACCTTGGCCATCTCACCGTTGTACTCGCCCGCAATGATCTTGCCGCTGCCCGCTTTTTCCCACGGTGCGTAGAAGGCCTTTTCCTGCGCAGCCTTGTTCGCGCCACCGAAGGAAATGACAGTCAGGTCGGCGGCCATGGCTTGCGCCGCGCACATCATGCCGACCGATAGAGCGGTGAGCTTCAATGTCTTGAGCATTTGGTTTTCTCTCCACGAACAATGTTGGTTAAGCAATGGGGGGGGCGATTCGGTCGCCTCTGGGTGCTTCTGTTTGCGACTACAGCGGATGAATCAATGCGCTTCCTGCAAAGGATCCAGCGCGCGAGCGTGCTCGACCTGCCATCCAATGGGCACAACGTCGCCAACGCTCAATGCCGGGTCCAGCTCGGCGATGGGCTGCTTGACGAAGAAATCGGTTTTCCCGGCGACTTCCAGGCGCACACGCACGTGATCGCCCAGATAGATGAATTCAGCCACACGTCCGGAGAAACGGTTGACGCAGCTTTCGCTACGACCATTGAGGTTCACGCGCTCAGGACGAATCGACAGCGTGACCGAGTCGCCCGGTGCGCCCACGTTGACCGCCAGGGCCTCGACTTTCTCGCCGCGGCCCAAGGTCACCACGCAGCGGTCGCCGCTCTGGCTGAGCAAGGTGCCGTTGATGCGATTGTTCTCGCCGATGAAGTTGGCGACGAAGGTGTTTTTCGGCTCTTCGTACAGCGTGCGCGGCGGCGCGATCTGCTGGATTTCGCCCTGGTGAAAGACGGCTACCCGGTCGGACATGGTCAGCGCCTCGCCCTGGTCGTGGGTCACGTAGACAACCGTCACGCCCAGACGCTGGTGCAGGTGCTTGATCTCCATCTGCATGTGTTCACGCAGCTGCTTGTCGAGCGCGCCGAGGGGTTCGTCCATCAGCACCAGTTGCGGTTCGAACACCAGCGCGCGGGCCAATGCGACACGCTGTTGCTGACCACCGGACAACTGCGCCGGATAACGATGGGAGAACGTCCCGAGCTGCACCATGTCGAGCGCACGCTTGACCTTCTCGGCAACGTCGGTCTTGCTCATGCCGCGCACTGACAGCGGGAACGCCAGGTTCTCGGCGACCGTCATGTGCGGGAACAGGGCATAGTTCTGGAACACCATGCCGATGTCGCGTTTGTGCGGTGGCACGTTGTTGATCGAGCGGCCGGCCAGCAGAATCTCGCCCGCGGTCGGCGTTTCAAAACCGGCGAGCATCATCAGGCTGGTGGTCTTGCCCGAGCCCGAAGGCCCGAGCAGGGTGAGAAACTCGCCCTTGCGGATGTCCAGGTTGAGGTCTTTGACGATCAGGGCTTCGCCGTCGTAGCTCTTTTGCACACCACGAAAGCTGACCAGAACATCACTCGCCCCAGCGCTTGAATCGACGTTGCTCATTACCCACACCTTTGTTTAATCAACCGTGGGAACAAGCCTAGATTAGCCGGCAGACCGCGCAAATCGGGGCGTAGGAGAGATTATCCTAGGCGCTATGGAAGGTGCTCTGTAGGAATTGCCCTACACGGACGGCGGGAATAGGCATGCAGTCAGGCAGACGGATTTCGCACGTTGAAACCCGTTCGCGGGCAAGCGCGCGCCTACAGCGGGTCGCAGTCTTTCTGTGGGAGCGAGCTTGCTCGCGAAGGGGTCATTGCAGGCGCTGAAAACGGTCGTTTTCAGACACGCGATCACACCAGCTTGTGCTCCATCGCATACTTCACCAGCTCCGCCAGCGAAGTAATGTTGAGCTTCTGCATAAGGCGCGCCTTGTGGGTGCTGATTGTCTTGCTGCTGAGCGCCAGTTGCTGGGCGATGTCGTTGACATTGGCGCCTTGGGCCAGGCGCTCGAACACCGAGAACTCGCGCTCGGACAGCAGTGAATGCAGCGGCCGGCTATCTGTCAGGCCGACTTCGAACACCATGCGGTCAGCCAGGTCCGGATCGATGTAACGACCACCCGCCGCCACCCGTCGGATCGCGGTCAGCAGCAATGCCGGATCACTGTCCTTGGTGGCGTATCCGGCAGCGCCAATCTTCAGGGCACGCGCCGCCATCTGCGCCTCGTCGTGCATTGAAAGCACCAAAATGGCGGGAGGGTTGTTCAGTGCTCGAATTCTCGGGATGGCTTCCAGACCGTTCACGCCGGGCATGGAGATGTCGAGCAGCACGACTTCGCACTCGATATGGCGCAGGCCTTCGAGCAACTGTTCACCATTGCTGGCCTCCCCCACTACCTGCAGGTCTTTGGCCAGGCCAATCAACTGCTTGATGCCTTCACGAACGATGGTGTGGTCTTCGGCGACCAATACACGAATCACTGCACTTGCTCCTGCGCGACCTGTTCCAGGGGAATGTAGATGCGCAAGGTTGTGCCTTCTCCCAGCGTGCTGTCCAGATGCAATCGTCCGCCCATGATCAATACACGCTCGCGCATGCCCACCAGCCCGAACGACGCCGGACGCTCTGCCCGTTGATCGAAGCCTTTGCCGTCGTCGGCCACGCTCATGCACAGCACGCCGTTGTTCAGGCTCAGGTTCAACTCGACGGTGTGCGCCTCGGCGTGACGCATGACGTTGGTCAGCGACTCCTGCAGGATACGAAACAGACCGATAGCGGTCGCGTCCGGCAACGCCGGCAGGTTGTCCGGCACCTGAACCAGACACGGAATCTGCGTGCGCGCTTCAAAACGCCGGGCTTGCCACTCGATAGCCGAGGCGATGCCGGCATCGAGGATCGGCGGACGCAGCGCGGTAGCGACGTCACGCACCAGCTGAAACAACTGGGCGATCAAGCGCTTCATGCTGTTCAGGCGATCCCGCAACCCTGGATCGAGGTCGGCGTAGGCGAGTTCGCACATGGACGTTTCCAGTTTCAGCACGGTCAGCATCTGACCCAGCTCGTCGTGAACCTCGCGGGCGATGCGCGCCTTTTCCTCTTCCCGAACCGTTTCAAGGTGCGCCGACAAATCCCGCAGTTGCTCGGCCAGAACCTGCAAGCGGGCTTCGCTTTCCTGCAACGCGGCAAGCGAGCGACGGCGTTCGGTCACGTCGGTGATGAACACCACCAGGTATTCGGCCTCGCGAAAGCGCAAAAAGCTCAGCGAGACATCCGCTGGCAGGATGCTGCCGTCCGCGCGAACACAATTACTTTCGAAACTCTGCGGGGCTTCATCACTGGAGCGTGCGTTCTTCCACAGGTTAAGCCAGCGATCCATGTTCAGTCCGGGTTCGAAATCGATCAAAGGACGATCGACCACACCGCCAGGCGCATACCCCAGCATGCTCTCCGCCGCCCGGTTGGCGTAACGTACGTGGCTGTCCCAGTTGACCCAAAGAATGCCTACCGTGCTTTGGTCGATGGAGAACTGCGCCAGACGCAGTGACTCCTCCCCCGCCCGACGCTTGGCAATGTCTTCACGCGCCGCCAGCAATTCACGCTCCAGCGCCTGCTGTTGCTTGCGTTGCCAGAGCACAATGGCGGCGCTCGCCAACACCAGCACTAACAACAGCAGGGTGAGGTTTTTCCACAGGCCCGGGGACCCACTGACTTGCGGGTACTTGGGCTGCAACCACTGGGCGTGCAGCTGGTCGAGGTCTTTCGGCGCAATCACGTTCAGCGCACGACTGATGATCTCGGCCAGCTCGGGCATGTCGCGCCGAGAGGCGACCCGCAGTAGCTGCGGAAAGCCGATATCGCCCACAACGGCCAGACCCGCGAACTCGCTTTCCCGGGACAACCGACTGAGTTGCGCTTCGTCGACGACGGCGTACCGTGCCTGCTGGCTCAACAGCAACTGCAACGCTTGGCGTTCCATCGGCACACCCTGCAGATTGAGGTGGGTGTAGTTGGAGCGCAGGTAGTCCGCAGTGGTGCTGGGCATGCGCACGGCGACACGCACCTGGCTGTCCAGTTTCTCAAGATCGACAACACCCGAGCCATCGCGCTCACCGACCAACAGTTGCGGGACGCGCATATAAGGATCGGAGTACAGCCAGAGGCGAAGGCCGGCCGGGGTTTGCGTCAGGCCGGGTGCAAAGTCGATCTCGCCATCAGCGAGCGCTTTTTCAAGTTCTGCCTGATCCGAAAAGTTGCGCCACAGCAAATCGACTTGCAGGGTCTTGGCCATCAGGTTGACCAGGTCGACGTTGGCACCTGACAGCACCTGCGCCCGTCGGTCAAATTGCGCATAGGGTGCCTGCAACACCAACCCGACCCGCAATTGAGCGCGTTGATTGAGCCAGTCTCGCTGCGGTCCACTGAGCGGGTCGGGCGGCGCGGTGGGCACGCCAGCCTGCGCCATTGAACAGAGGACGATCAGCACCAGAAGCATCAAGAGCGCTCTTGGACAGCCGATAACCCGAAGGCACAGCACGTGGATTCTCAACCCGTCATCTCCACTTCCCTGAATCCTCGTTCAATCATGTGTGGTGCCTGGCTCCCGACGCGTTCGCCGATACCGGCCTGACAAACCGTCATCAACCCATTAGGCTGCCGGAATTGTTTCTGGCTTTTGGAATATCCGATGTCCTACACCATTCGCGCAATGTTTCCCGCGATTTGCCTGACGCTGATACTACCTTGCTCGCAGATCGCAATGGCGGCAGACCCTGCACCGGCCAAAGACGCCACGCCTGCCGAAACGCCCGTCGAGCGCGCAGCCCTACCCTCTCGCAGCCAGGAAGATGCGCTGGCGCTGGAGCGTTCGGTGCCACAAGCCGAACAACAACAGCTGCAAGCCGGCGACGACAGCTTCCTGGCCCTGTGGAAACCCGCCAATATCGATGAGCCAAAGGGCGCGGTGGTAATTGTGCCCGGCGCGGACGAATCACCTGACTGGCCCAATACCGTCGGGCCGCTGCGTCGCAAGCTCCCTAACGTGGGTTGGTCGAGTTTGAGCTTGAGCATGCCGGACGCCGACAACGACGTTTTCGCACGCGCCGCAGATCCGGCTCCCACGGGCGACAAAGCAGCCGCCGACAAGGACAAGGCCAAAGACGCACAGGCCAAAGCGCCCGATCCGGCAGCCAGTGCCGAAGCCGATGCGGCCGCTGCCGCCGAGCAAGCGGCGGCACAAGCGGAACTGGCCAAGGCTAATGCGGAAAAAATCTTTGCCCGTATCGACAGTGCCGTGGCGTTCGCTCAGCAGAACAAAGCACGCACCGTCGTATTGCTAGGCCACGGCACAGGCGCCTACTGGGCTGCGCGCTACATGAGCGAACACGCTTCGCCTGCCGTTCAGAAACTGGTGATGGTGACAGCGGTCGATACCGGAAAGGATACGCCGACGTTGCTGGAGCTGCTGCCGAGCCTGAAAGTCGCGACAGCGGACTTCGTCAACAAGGAACGAACCGTCGCGCGGCAACAGGCTCAGGACCGCCTGGATGCGAGCAAACGTGTGAAGAATGCACGCTTCACTCAAGTGGCCCTGAGCACGATTGCGGGAAATCCGGCGATGGAACAGGACCAACTGTTCCGCCGTGTGCGTGGGTGGCTGGAGAGTCAGTAAGTTCGATTCACCTTGTAGGAGCGCGCTTGTCCGCGATTGCGATCTGCCGCCAATGACGAAGCGTCTGACCCTCCGCAATCGCGGGCAAGCGCGCTCCTACAGTTGACGTACAACCTTGGAAGTCACCGAAACCCGCGCCGATCACGAATGACGGCATAGGCGTTGTGCAGCTCTCGAGTCCTTTCGGTGGCATCACGCACCTGAAGTTGATTGGCACCTGATCCCGCGACCTTGTCGGGATGGTGGCGGCTCAATAAACGACGGTAGGCCCGCTTGATCTGCGCAGGCTCCGAATCAGACCTCACGCCCAGCAGTCGCAGCGCTTCCTGATAGTCGCCCCCGCTGCTGGCAGGCGCACGAGCCCTTTGCTCGTCCTCGGTCGATGACAATGCCTCAACCTTGTCGGCGGGCCAGCCCAGCCATTTGCCCCACAGCACGATCAATTCACGCTCCGCGCGCGTGGCTCTGCCGTCTGCCCAGGCCATACGCCAGCAGGCGCGCAACAAACCTTCGGCCGCATTCGGTTGCGGTTTCAGGCGCGTCAGGTGCACACGCAGATTATCGCGACCGTCCTTGCCGCGATTGAACGCCGCAATCGCCCGGCGCTTCGCGGGATCGGTCATGTCCAGTCGCTGCATCTCAATGCGCGCCTGCTGAATATGGCCGTCAACGACCCGACCGTCGCTTTTGGCCAGCCGCCCCAGCAGGATGAAAATCAATTCGTCGTCACGAGGAACGCTACGTCCGCTGATGCGCTCGCGCAGTTCGGCCAGGCTCTGCACATGCAGGCGCCGGTCCAGCGCCTGTCCCAACAAGGCCCCCAGCATGGCGCCGGGAATGCTCGCAATCGCATACCCGACGCCACCGCCGATCACTGTGAATGGCCAGAGCATTTAGGGTCTCACCGCAAGCATCTGTTCGACTTCCGCCAAGCGCTCATGGGTCCCGACATCCACCCAGCGACCGGTGAAATGCTCACCGGTCACCCGCCCTTTGCCCATCGCATCGCGCAGCAAAGGCGCGAGCTTGAAAGCACCTGCGCTGCACCCGGCAAACAACTGCGGGTGCAACACGGCAATGCCGCTGTAGGTCAGGCGCGACAGGCTGGCGTCGTCCCGAACCTCACCCCCCACCAGCGCAAAGTCGCCGGTCGGGTGATGCAGCGGGTTGTCCACCAGCACCAAGTGCGCAAGCCCTTTGATCGGTGCCTTCAGCGGCGCGAAATCGCAATCGGTCCAAATGTCGCCATTGACCACCAGAAACGGTTCGTCGCCCAGCAACGGCAGCGCGCGAAAAATGCCTCCACCGGTTTCAAGCGGCTCGCCTTCAGGCGAATAGGCGATGTTCAACCCCAGGCGCTGACCATCACCCAGATAATCCTCGATCTGCTGGCCGAGCCAAGCGTGGTTGATCACCACATCGGTGAAGCCTGCGCGTTTGAGCGCGCGCAGGTGATATTCGATCAACGGGACGCCGCCGGCACGCACCAGCGGCTTGGGCGTGTGCAGGGTCAGCGGGCGCAAGCGCTCGCCTTTGCCTGCGGCGAGAATCATCGCTTTCATGCGTCCCTCTTCCAGACAGTCTTCACATCCATTCCTTAAAACGATGGCTTATTGTTTTGGCTGACCGAGACTGGTCAGCAGATTGCTCAGCTCAACCAGTTCAGGTCGGCGCGCCAGCACGGCTTCTATATAAGAGAAGAAGCGCGGGACATCGGCAACGTAACGAGGCTTGCCATCACGATGGCAAATACGAGCGAAAATACCGATCACCTTCAAATGCCGCTGTACGCCCATCAAATCGCTGGCGCGACGAAACTCGTCGAAATCATCCTGCACAGGGATACCCAAGGCACCCGCTTTGTCCCAATACCGCTTGAGCCACTGTGCGACACGCTCTTGCGGCCAGCTCAGGAAGGCATCCTTGAACAGGCAAGTGATGTCGTAGGTCACCGGGCCGTACACCGCATCCTGAAAGTCCAGCACGCCAGGGTTCGGCTCGCTGAGCATCAAATTGCGCGGCATGTAGTCACGATGCACCAGCACCTTCGGCTGCGCCAACGCGCTGTCGATCAACAGTTCGCTGACCCGTTGCCAACTGGCCTGTTGCGTCGCATCGAACTCGATACCCAAATGACGCTTCACGTACCACTCGGGAAAAAGCTCAAGCTCACGGCGCAACAGCGCCACGTCGTAACTGGGCAGTGGTGCTTCCATTGGCAACTGCTGAAAGGCCAGCAGCGCGTCGATGGCATCGGCGAATAATTGATCGGCATTTTGTGCATCGATGACGTCGAGGTAGGTTTTTCGACCCAGATCGTTCAGCAGAAGAAAGCCTTGATTCAGGTCTTCGGCATAAATTTTCGGAACATTAATTCCTGATTTGCTCAATAAATGAGCGATATCAACGAAGGGTTTGCAGTTTTCCTGAGGCGGAGGAGCGTCCATCACGATAAAAGTGCGGCCCTCGCCCTCCCAGCGGAAATAGCGTCGGAAACTTGCGTCACTGCTGGCCGCAGTCAACGTGGCTGGGGGTATGGCGCCCCAGCCTTGAGCCAAAAACAACTTCGGCAGCTGCTCATCGAGCCAATCTTTCAGGTGTTGCAGGCGTACATCTTGATCTGGCATTGCAAGGGTCTCCGACGGCGCTAGCCGTCAAGCGGGTCATGCTTTATTATCCGACATCTTTTTCAGCCCATCGAGAGGCGTGCGGCCCCCCCGCGGGCAGATGGCGCGCAGGAAGCCCGGACTAATAAGATGGCATTGAAATCCCCCGCGTTTCGTAAAAAATTTCCGTTGCTCGTAACCGGCAGTTTGCTGGCGATGCAACCTCTGGCCACCCAGTACGTGGTTGCAGCTGAACAGTATGACTGCTCGGTGTCTGCAACAGGTTCCTGGGATTGCTCCCCGAAAACCAACGCAGCCCAGTTGCCTCCGCGGCCCGTGCACGACGCCAACAGCGTGTCGTCCAACACCAGCACGGCGACTGACAGCACGACCACGACCGAAAGCGGTGAGGTCGTGCCCAAAACGATGCTCGTCACCGAAGCCAAAGGCCGTGGTCTGAAATCGCGTAGTGCTGACTACAGTCACCTGGACTGGGTTCCACGCGAGAAGCTGACCGCTGCCCAACTGGCAGAAACCGGCCCTTACTGCTCCGGCGCCTACATCGAGCCGATTCGTCCGGGCATGGACGACAAGACCGCGAAAAGCGACGCACCGACCTTCATCGGCGCCAAGGCTTCGCGTTATCAGCAGGAAGAACAGATTGCGACCCTGGCCGGTGACGTCGTCATGCGCCAGGGCAGCATGCAGGTCGAATCCGAAGAAGCAAGCCTGCACCAGGCTGAAAACCGTGGCGAGCTGAACGGCAACGTCCGCCTGCGCGACAACGGCGCGCTGATCGTCGGCGACCACGCCGAAGTCCAGCTGGACACCGGTGAGGCGAAGGTCGACAACGCCGAATACGTGCTGCACAAATCCAACGTGCGCGGTAACGCGCTGTACGCTCGCCGTGCAGAAAACGCGATCATCCGCCTGAAGGACGGTACGTACACCACGTGCGAACCGAGCAGCAACGCCTGGACGGTGAAGGGCAACAACATCACCCTGAACCCGGCCACCGGCTTTGGTACTGCGACCAACGCGACCCTGCGCGTTCACGACATCCCGGTTCTGTACACGCCGTACATTTACTTCCCGATCGACGACCGTCGCCAGTCCGGCTTCCTGCCACCGACCATCGGTGCCAGCAGCGACACCGGCTTCTCGTTGCTCACCCCGTACTACTTCAACCTGGCGCCGAACTACGACGCCACGTTGTACCCGACGTACATGGCCAAACGTGGCCTGTTGCTTGAAGGCGAGTTCCGCTACCTGACCAAGAGCAGTGAAGGTCAGTTCGGTGCGGCTTACCTGAATGACGACAACGACGATCGCAAGCTGCAGTCTGACTACAAAGACACGCGCTGGATGATCAACTGGCAGAATCGCAGCGGCCTGGATGAGCGTCTCACTGCGCACGTCGATTACACCAAGGTGAGCGATCCGTACTACTTCAAAGACCTCAAGAGTGGTCAAGAGGGCGTCAGCACTCATGACTACCTGAATCAGCAAGGTGATCTGACTTATCGCGGTGACAGTTACGTCGCTCGCCTGAATGCTCAGCAGTATCAGTTGACGACAGTCACTCAGATCACACCTTATGCACGCCTACCGCAACTGACGTTGAACGGCACGCTGCCATACCGCCCCGAAGGCCTGAAATTCGACTATGAGACCGAGCTGGTGCGGTTCGACCGTGACCTGCGTACCGGTAACTACTCCGACGAAGACGGTATCCTAACCAGCCGCCTGGACAACAACATTTTCGGCCTCGCTCGCGCCACCGGCGACAGGCTGAATCTGGCCCCGTCAATCAGCTTGCCGTTGACCGCGAGTTACGGTTACGTCACGCCAAAACTCAAGTACGTCTATACCAAGTACGATCTTGATCTGGACGGACGAGGAAAAGCTGATCTTCTCACTGCAACGAACCAGACTGCGGGCTATCAGCAGAATTTCGACAGCGGCGTAGACCGTTCAATTCCGATCTTTAGCGTCGACAGCGGTCTGTTCTTTGACCGTAACACCAACTGGTTTGGCAAGGATTACCGCCAGACGCTGGAACCACGCCTGTACTACCTGTATGTGCCTGAGAAGGACCAGAACGACATCCCGATTTTCGATACGGGTGAAACGACGTTCGATTACGCTTCGCTGTTCCGCGACAACCGTTTCGTAGGTTCCGACCGTATCGGCGACGAAAACAAACTGTCGCTGGGCGTCACCAACCGCTGGATCGAAGACAACGGTTTTGAGCGTCAGCGTTTCAGCATCGGTCAGGCGTTGTACTTCGCGGACCGCAAGGTGCAGTTGCCCGGTATCGCCTACGAAGATCGTAAAGACGCCCAGTCCGATGTGTCCCCGTACGCGCTGGAGTACGAATACCGCTTCAACCGCGACTGGCGTGCGACTTCGACCTTCAACTGGGATCCGGACAGCCGCAGCACTCGTTCCGGCAGTGCGATGTTCCACTACCAGCCTGAAGACGAGCCGGGCAAAGTGTTCAACGCCGGCTATCGCTATCGTAACGACCAGGTTCGCTACGACCAGACCACAGGTCGGTGGAGTGTCGGTGGTGGTGACGCCGTCCTGCCGGATGGCTCCATCATCAAGGACTACTACAAGATCCAGCAGCATGACTTCTCGGTCATCTGGCCGGTGGTTCCGCAGTGGAGCGCCATTGCTCGCTGGCAATATGACTACAACCGCGATCGTACCCTCGAAGCCTTTGGTGGTTTTGAATACGACAACTGCTGCTGGAAGCTGCGTCTGATCAATCGTTACTGGGTCGACTACGACGAATCCACTCAAGAAGTGGCGCAGAACGAGAAAGGCGACCGCGGCATTTTCCTGCAAATCGTGTTGAAGGGGCTTGGTGGCGTTGTTGGCCAAAAAGTTGAAGGCTTCCTCGACAAAGGCATCCAAGGTTATCGTGAACGTGAAGACCAAGCTTTCTGATTGTCTGCGCCCGCTGATGCTGGGCGCGCTACTCATCGGTACCGTGGCGCACGCTGAAGTGCGCTCCATCGACAAGGTTGTGGCCATCGTCGACAACGACGTGGTGATGCAAAGCCAGCTCGACCAGCGCACCCGTGAAGTTCAGCAAACCATCGCCAAGCGTGGGCAGGGCGTTCCGCCAGCCAGCGCTCTGGAGTCGCAGGTTCTGGATCGTCTGATCCTGGAAAACCTGCAACTGCAGATCGGCGAGCGCTCCGGCATCCGCATTACCGATGAGGAGTTGAACCAGGCGGTCGGCACCATTGCTCAACGCAACAACATGAGCATCGATCAGTTCAAAGCTGCACTGGCGCACGACGGTCTGTCGTACAACAGCGCACGCGAACAGATTCGTCGGGAAATGATCATCAGCCGCGTGCGTCAGCGCCGGGTTGCCGAGCGCATTCAGGTGTCGGACCAGGAAGTGAAGAACTTCCTCGCTTCGGACCTGGGCAAGGCTCAGTTCTCCGAAGAGTTTCACCTGGCGAACATCCTGATTCCAACGCCTGACAGCGCGACCTCGGACCAGATCCAGGCGGCCGCCGTCAAAGCCAAGGACATCTACGGCAAGCTCCAGCAGGGTGCGAACTTCGAGCAGCTGGCGATCTCTTCCTCGGCCAGCGAAAGTGCCCTGGACGGCGGTGACATGGGCTGGCGTAAAGCCGCTCAACTGCCTCCACCGTTCGGTGACATGCTGAGCTCGATGAGCCCGGGCCAGGTGACGCCACCTGCGCGTACCCCTGGCGGCTTCATCATTCTCAAATTGCTCGAAAAACGCGGCGGCGAAAATCAGACCCAGATGCGCGATGAAGTTCATGTTCGTCACATCCTGCTCAAGCCAAGCGAAATCCGTAGCGAAGCCGAAACCAAGTTGCTTGCGCAGCGCATCTACGATCGCATCCAGAACGGCGAAGACTTCGGTGAACTGGCGAAGAATTTCTCTGAAGATCCAGGGTCGGCGCTCAACGGCGGCGACATGAACTGGGTTGATCCCCGTTCGCTGGTACCGGAATTCCGTGACGTCATGAACGAGACACCTCAGGGTGTCGTGTCCAAGCCGTTCCAGACTCAGTTTGGCTGGCACGTGCTGGAAGTCCTGGGCCGTCGCGCAACCGACAGCACCAGCCAGGCGCGTGAACAGCAAGCGATGACCGTGCTGCGTAACCGCAAATACGACGAAGAGCTTCAAACCTGGCTGCGTCAGATCCGCGACGAAGCGTACGTTGAAATCAAGCTTCCTGGCGCTGACCAGGCTGCCAAGTGAAACCCAAGCGTTTCGCCCTGACACCCGGCGAGCCCGCTGGCATCGGCCCTGACCTTTGCCTGCTGCTCGCCGAGCAGTCCCAGCCTCATCCCCTGATTGCCATCACCAGTTGCGACCTGCTCACCGAGCGGGCCGCGCAGCTGGGTGTGGCCGTCAGCCTGATTCCTGTCACACCAGACGCCTGGCCTGACACGCCTGCACCTGCCGCCAGTCTGTATGTTTGGGATACCCCGCTTCAGGCGCCCGTCGTTGCCGGACAATTGAACAAAGCCAATGGCGCGTTCGTGCTGGAAACCCTGACCCGTGCGGGCCAAGGCTGCATGGACGGTCACTTCGCCGGCATGATCACAGCCCCCGTACACAAGGGCGTGATCAACGAAAGCGGCATCGCGTTTTCGGGCCACACCGAATTCCTGGCGGACCTGACCCAGACACAGCAAGTGGTGATGATGCTCGCCACCGGCGATCTGCGCGTGGCGCTGGTGACCACTCACCTCCCTCTGCGCGACGTCGCTGACGCCATCACGCCTGAGCGTATCGAACGCGTCACCCGCATCCTACACGCGGATCTGGTCAACAAGTTCGGGATTGCCCACCCACGGATTCTGGTCTGCGGACTGAATCCGCACGCGGGCGAAAGCGGCCATCTGGGCCGCGAAGAAATCGACATCATCGAACCTACCCTGGAACGTCTGCGCAGCGATGGCCTGGATTTGCGCGGCCCGCTGCCTGCCGACACACTTTTTACCCCCAAATATCTGGAGCACTGCGACGCGGTGCTGGCGATGTACCACGACCAAGGCCTGCCCGTGCTGAAGTACAAAGGCTTCGGCGCAGCCGTCAACGTGACACTGGGCCTGCCGATCATTCGCACCTCCGTGGACCACGGCACTGCGCTGGATCTGGCGGGCAGCGGCAAGATCGACACCGGCAGCCTCAAGGTCGCGCTGCAAACCGCCTACCAGATGGCCGAGACCCGTCAATGACTGAGCAATACCAACACAAGGCGCGCAAGCGCTTCGGCCAGAACTTCCTGCACGACGCAGGCGTGATCGACAAGATCCTGCGCTCCATCCGTGCCAAGGCCGAAGACCGCATGCTGGAAATCGGCCCGGGCCAGGGCGCCCTGACCGAAGGCCTGCTGAGCAGCGGCGCGCAACTGGACGTGGTGGAACTGGACAAGGATCTGGTTCCGATCCTCATGCAGCAGTTCAGCGCCATGCCGAACTTCAACCTGCATCAGGGCGACGCGCTGAAGTTCGACTTCACCCGCCTCAACGCAGCCCCTGGCAGCCTGCGCGTCGTCGGCAACCTCCCCTACAACATCTCCACGCCGCTGATCTTCCACCTGCTGCAGAATGCTCACCTTATCCGTGACATGCACTTCATGCTGCAAAAGGAAGTCGTCGAGCGTCTGGCCGCAGGCCCTGGCGGTGGTGACTGGGGCCGTCTGTCGATCATGGTTCAGTATCACTGCCGCGTGGAACACCTGTTCAACGTCGGCCCTGGCGCGTTCAATCCGCCGCCGAAAGTCGACTCGGCCATTGTCCGGCTCGTCCCGCACCAAACGCTGCCGCATCCCGCCAAGGACCATCGCGTCCTTGAGCGACTGGTCCGCGAAGCCTTCAACCAGCGCCGCAAGACCTTGCGCAACACGCTGAAGGCCCTGCTCACCAGCGATGAAATCGCTGAGGCAGGCGTGGACGGGAGCCTGCGTCCCGAGCAGCTGGATCTGGCCGCGTTCGTCCGCCTGGCTGACAAACTCACCGACAAGCCTGTCGTCGGCTAATGCCTCAGGACACGGGGCGGGCCGAGGAGCCATTGGTTTTTTACCCGCCACATGTCCTAGACTGATTCCTCACCGGGCTTTTCCGGCTTTTTCCGCTTTCGCTTTCAAGGCCTCTTGCATGTCCGATCCTCGTTATCAGATCGACGTCAGCGTCGTCACCCGTTTCCTCGCAGAACAATCGCAGCCTGAGCAAAACCGCTTTGCGTTCGCCTACACCATTACCGTGCATAACAACGGTGAGATACCGGCCAAGCTATTGTCGCGCCACTGGGTGATCACTGACGGCGACGGCCATGTCGAGGAAGTTCGCGGCGAAGGCGTCGTCGGCCAGCAACCGCTGATTCAGGCGGGACAGAGCCACACCTACAGCAGTGGCACGGTCATGACCACCAAGGTCGGCAACATGCAGGGTAGCTATCAGATGCTGGCCGAAGACGGTAAGCGCTTCGACGCGATCATCGCTCCGTTCCGCCTGGCGGTGCCGGGGGCGCTTCACTGATGACGGTCTATGCGGTCGGCGACCTGCAAGGTTGCCTTGAACCTCTGAAATGCCTGCTTCAACGCGTGTCGTTTCAACCGGGCAAAGACACACTCTGGTTAGTGGGCGATCTCGTCAACCGCGGCCCGCAATCGCTGGAAACGCTGCGTTTTCTCTACGCGATGCGCGACTCGGTGGTCTGTGTGCTGGGCAATCACGACCTGCACCTGCTCGCTGCCGGCCGAAACATCGAGCGCCTGAAAAAAGGCGACACGCTGCGGGAAATTCTCGAAGCGCCGGACGCCAGCGAGCTGCTCGACTGGCTGCGCCAACAGAAACTCCTGCATTACGACGCCCAGCGCGACATCGCCTTGGTGCACGCAGGCATCCCGCCACAGTGGACGCTCAAGAAAGCGCTGCGAAGTGCCGAGGAAGTCGAGGAAGCCCTGCGCGACGACAACCTGTTCGAACCCTTTCTCGATGGCATGTATGGCAACGAGCCTGCCAAATGGGACAAGGACCTTCACGGTGTCACTCGGCTGCGCGTCATCACCAATTACTTCACGCGCATGCGCTTCTGCACCGCCGACGGCAAGCTGGACCTCAAAAGCAAGGAAGGCCTCGACAGCGCGCCTGCCGGGTATGCGCCCTGGTTCAGTCACAAGGATCGCAAGACCAAAGGCCTGAACATCATTTTCGGGCATTGGGCCGCACTGGAAGGCCGCTGCAATGAGCCTGGGGTCTATGCACTCGACACAGGCTGTGTCTGGGGCAACGTCATGACCCTGCTCAACGTCGATACGCGGGAGTTGATTCGCTGCGACTGCGACGAGCGCGGTAACCTCGCCCCGTCAACATCCAGCAACCCAGCCGCTAGCGACCCCGCCGCTGCCCAGCGTTAGAATCCCTTTTTCGTTCTCGACAGTCCGAGAACCCAACGGCCCAGGAGCCCACGCCATGACCGACTTCAAACGCATCCCGCCGGAGCAGGCCCAGGCCCTGCGTGAACAAGGCGCCGTGCTGGTCGACGTTCGCGACGCACAGACATTCGCCAGCAATCACATCCCGGATTCGCATCATCTGGACAACCATTCCATTGCCGACTTCATCCGCAATGCCGACCTCGACAAACCGCTCGTCGTCGTCTGCTATCACGGCAACTCCAGCCAGAGCGCAGCAGCCTATCTTGTAGGTCAGGGCTTCTCTGAGGTCTACAGCATGGATGGCGGATTCGAGCTGTGGAAAAACACTTTCCCGAGCGAAACCGCGCAAGGCTGATCGAAAAATATTTTTTCGGTACGCGAGGCCGCGTTCTACGCGGCCTCGCGCGTCCAACTGACGAACGGTCCCCCTTCATTCATACGCCTTCCTTCTTTCTGTGTGCGAATCCGAACTATCCTTAGCCTCAGGCCATCCGAATCAGGGGAGAGCCGGTACACCGGCGCGTGGGTCATCGGTAGCTACTTTTATGGTGTTTGGGGGGTAATGGCTTCTGAGTGATCAGCTGCCAGCCAGCATCGACTGACGATCCGCCGCCGGCTCCACGTATCGAGCGAGGTGACGTCATGAGTATTTTTAGCCACTTCCAACAACGCTTTGAATCGACACGCCAGGAAGAGCTCTCGCTACAGGAGTACTTGGAGCTCTGCAAAACCGACCGCAGCGCATACGCCTCAGCCGCAGAACGTCTTCTGATGGCCATCGGCGAGCCTGAGTTGTTCGACACCTCGACCAACTCCCGGCTATCCAGAATCTTCTCCAACAAGGTCATTCGACGCTATCCGGCGTTCGAGGATTTCCATGGCATGGAGGACTGCATCGAGCAAATCGTCTCGTACTTCCGCCACGCCGCCCAAGGCCTGGAAGAGAAGAAACAGATCCTTTACCTGCTCGGCCCCGTAGGCGGCGGCAAGTCGTCCCTGGCTGAAAAACTCAAACAGCTGGTTGAAAAAATACCTTTCTACGCCATCAAGGGCTCCCCGGTTTTCGAATCGCCCTTGGGCCTGTTCAAACCTACCGAAGACGGGACGATCCTCGAAGAGGACTACGGCATCCCGCGCCGCTACCTCAACACCATCATGTCGCCATGGGCGACCAAACGTCTGGCCGAGTTCGGGGGCGACATCAGCCAGTTCAAGGTGGTGAAACTCTATCCGTCGATCCTCAACCAGATCGCCGTGGCCAAGACCGAGCCGGGTGACGAGAACAACCAGGACATTTCGGCGCTGGTCGGTAAGGTCGATATCCGCAAGCTCGAGGAATATCCACAGAACGACGCCGACGCTTACAGCTATTCTGGCGCGCTGTGCCGGGCCAACCAGGGCCTGATGGAATTCGTGGAGATGTTCAAGGCGCCGATCAAGGTCTTGCACCCACTGCTCACCGCGACTCAGGAAGGTAACTACAACAGTACCGAAGGCCTGGGGGCGATTCCGTTCACCGGCATTCTGTTGGCCCACTCCAACGAATCGGAGTGGCACAGCTTCCGCAACAACAAGAACAACGAAGCCTTCATCGACCGTATCTATATCGTGAAGGTGCCGTACTGCCTGCGGGTCAGTGACGAGATCAAGATTTACGACAAACTGCTGTTCAACAGTTCGTTGGCCAAAGCGCATTGCGCACCTGACACCTTGAAAATGCTGGCGCAGTTCACGGTGCTGTCGCGACTTAAAGAACCGGAAAACTCCAACATCTACTCCAAGATGCGGGTGTACGACGGCGAGAACCTCAAAGACACCGATCCCAAAGCCAAGTCGATCCAGGAGTATCGCGACAGCGCGGGCGTCGATGAAGGCATGAACGGTTTGTCCACCCGGTTTGCGTTCAAGATCCTGTCGAAGGTCTTCAACTTCGATCCGCACGAGGTAGCCGCCAACCCGGTCCACCTGCTTTATGTGCTGGAGCAACAGATCGAGCAGGAGCAATTCCAGGCCGAAACCCGCGAGCGCTACCTGCGCTTCATCAAGGAATACCTCGCGCCGCGTTACATCGAGTTTATTGGCAAGGAAATCCAGACGGCGTACCTGGAGTCCTACAGTGAATACGGTCAGAACATCTTCGACCGCTATGTGCTGTATGCGGACTTCTGGATTCAGGATCAGGAATACCGTGACCCGGAAACCGGCGAAATCCTCAATCGCGTCGCGCTGAACGAAGAACTGGAGAAAATCGAGAAGCCGGCCGGCATCAGCAACCCGAAAGACTTCCGCAACGAAATCGTCAACTTCGTGCTGCGTGCCCGCGCCAACAATAACGGCAAGAATCCGACCTGGCTCAGCTACGAGAAGCTGCGCGTTGTGATCGAGAAGAAAATGTTCTCCAACACCGAGGATCTGCTGCCTGTTATCAGCTTCAACGCCAAAGCCAGTAAAGAGGACCAACAGAAACACAACGACTTCGTCACCCGAATGGTCGAGCGGGGCTACACGGACAAACAGGTACGCTTGCTCTCCGAGTGGTATCTGCGGGTCCGTAAATCCCAATAAAGCAGCTGTGAGCTACAAGTTTCAAGCGGCAAGCTGAACGGGTCAGCGTCTGAATGCCTGGTCCGGATCAGCTTGCAGCTTGTGGCTGATTTTTTCTTGTAGCTGCCCGGAGGGCCTATGAGCTATGTGATCGACCGACGTCTCAATGGCAAGAACAAGAGCACGGTGAATCGGCAGCGCTTTCTGCGCCGGTATCGTGACCACATCAAGAAAGCAGTCGAAGAAGCCGTCAGCCGCCGCTCCATCACCGACATGGAGCATGGCGAACAGATCAGCATTCCCGGTCGCGACATCGACGAACCGGTGCTGCACCATGGGCGCGGTGGCAAACAAACCGTCGTCCACCCTGGCAACAAGGAATTTACATCAGGCGAACACATTGCCCGCCCGCAAGGAGGCGGTGGAGGCAAAGGCCCCGGCAAAGCGAGTAATTCCGGCGAAGGCATGGACGAATTCGTCTTCCAGATCACTCAGGAAGAATTTCTCGAATTCATGTTCGAAGACCTCGAACTGCCTAACTTGGTGAAACGCAATCTGACCGGCACCGACACCTTCAAGACCGTGCGTGCGGGCATCAGCAATGAAGGCAACCCGTCGCGCATCAACATCATCCGCACCCTGCGGTCGGCACACGCACGTCGCATTGCATTGTCCGGCAGCAGCCGCGCCAAGCTTAGGGAAGTACTCGCGGAACTTGAGCGCCTGAAACGCGAAGAACCCGACAATTTCGGCGATATTCAAGAGCTTGAGGTTGAAGCTCAGCGGCTGCAGGCCCGTATCAAACGCGTGCCTTATCTGGACACCTTCGACCTCAAATACAACCTGCTGGTCAAGCAACCCAATCCCAGTTCAAAAGCGGTCATGTTCTGCCTGATGGACGTCTCTGGTTCGATGACGCAGGCCACGAAGGACATCGCCAAACGCTTCTTCATCCTGCTGTACCTGTTCCTGAAGCGGAACTACGACAAGATTGAAGTGGTGTTCATCCGTCACCACACCAGCGCCCGGGAAGTTGACGAAGAGGAGTTTTTCTATTCCCGTGAAACCGGCGGCACCATCGTCTCCAGCGCATTGAAACTGATGCAGGAGATCATGGCTGAGCGCTACCCCACCAACGAGTGGAACATCTACGCGGCCCAGGCATCGGACGGTGACAACTGGAATGACGACTCACCCATCTGCCGGGACATTCTGATCAAACAGATCATGCCGTTCGTGCAGTACTACACTTACGTCGAAATTACCCCGCGCGAACATCAGGCGCTGTGGTTCGAATACGAGCGCATCGGTGAAGCCTTCGCCGACACGTTCGCCCAGCAGCAGCTGGTTTCTGCCGGTGATATTTATCCGGTATTCCGTGAACTCTTCCAGCGCAGGTTAGTGACATGACCGCTAGAGAGCAGAAGCGCCAACCTCTTTCCACGGGTTCAGAGTGGACGTTCGAGCTGATCCAGGCCTACGACCGGGAAATCAGCCGTATTGCCGAACGTTACGCGCTGGACACTTACCCTAACCAGATCGAGGTAATCACCGCCGAGCAGATGATGGATGCCTATGCCTCGGTGGGTATGCCGTTGGGTTATCACCACTGGTCCTACGGCAAGCATTTCCTCAGCACCGAGAAATCCTATTCCCGTGGCCAGATGGGCCTGGCTTACGAGATCGTCATCAACTCCGACCCGTGCATCGCTTACTTGATGGAAGAAAACACCATCTGCATGCAGGCGCTGGTGGTGGCTCATGCTTGCTATGGTCACAACAGCTTCTTCAAAGGCAACTACCTGTTCCGCACCTGGACCGATGCCAGCTCGATCATCGATTACCTGGTGTTCGCCAAGCAGTACATCATGCAGTGCGAAGAACGCCACGGCATCGACGCCGTGGAGGATTTGCTCGACTCCTGCCACGCGCTGATGAACTACGGCGTTGACCGCTACAAACGCCCCTATCCCATTTCGGCCGAAGAGGAACGCCGTCGCCAGAAAGACCGGGAAGAGCATCTGCAAAAGCAGATCAACGACCTGTGGCGCACCATTCCGAAGAACGCCAGCAAAAACGACAAGGAGGACGGTGCACGCTTCCCTGCCGAACCGCAGGAAAACATCCTCTATTTCATCGAAAAACACGCCCCGCTGCTTGAGCCTTGGCAGCGAGAAGTCGTGCGCATCGTGCGCAAAATCGCCCAGTATTTTTACCCACAGCGTCAGACGCAGGTCATGAACGAGGGCTGGGCGACGTTCTGGCACTACACGCTGATGAACGACCTGTACGACGAAGGCCTGGTCACTGACGGATTCATGCTCGAATTCCTGCAGTCCCATACCAGCGTGGTCTTCCAACCCGGATTCGACAGCCCGTACTACAGCGGTATCAATCCCTATACGTTGGGTTTCGCCATGTATCAGGACATTCGGAGGATGTGCGAACACCCTACCGAAGAAGATTACCGCTGGTTCCCGGACCTGGCGGGCACCGATTGGCTGACGGCCGTGAAGTTTGCGATGAGCAGCTTCAAGGACGAGAGCTTCATCCTGCAATACCTGTCACCGAAGGTCATCCGCGACCTGAAACTGTTCAGCATCCTGGACGATGACCAGAAGGACGACTTGCTGGTGCCGGCGATCCACGACGAAACCGGTTACAGGATCATTCGCGAAACCTTGGCCGCGCAGTACAACCTGGGTAACCGTGAACCGAACGTGCAGATTTACAGCATCGACCGCCGTGGCGATCGCTCGCTGACCCTGCGCCATCAACAACATGACCGCAAACCCTTGGGCGATTCCACCGACGAGGTCCTCAAACACCTGCATCGCTTGTGGGGTTTCGACATTCATCTTGAAACGCTGCAAGGCGATCAGATCATGAAGACCCACCACGTGCCACCGAGAAGCGAGCACGCTGACAGTGAATATCCCCGGCTCGATCTGGCCGTCGTTCACCTCTAAACGATAAAGCGATTCCCACCTCCGCACGCGCGACTTAAGGTTTATCCTGTCGCGCTTACGGAGGTTTTTTTATGCAGATCTATAAAGTTGGCGGGGCCGTTCGCGATCGCCTGCTTGGCAAACCTGTCGCCGATACCGACTGGGTGGTCGTCGGCGCGACAACCGACGAAATGATGATCAAAGGCTATCGTCCGGTCGGGACGGATTTTCCGGTGTTTCTGCACCCGCTCACCGGCGAGGAATACGCGCTGGCACGCACCGAGCGCAAGACCGGACGGGGCTACGGCGGCTTCGTGTTTCACACCGACCCGGACGTCACTCTTGAAGAGGACCTGATTCGGCGCGACCTCACGATCAATGCGATCGCGGAAGACAAAGATGGCCACCTGACTGACCCTTATCACGGTCAACGGGACCTCGAAGCTCGCATTTTGCGCCACGTTTCCCCGGCGTTTGCAGAAGATCCACTCCGTGTGCTGCGCGTTGCCCGCTTCGCCGCCCGCTATGCGCCCGACGGGTTCACCATCGCGCCTGAGACCGTGGCGCTGATGCGCGAGCTCAGCGCATCCGGCGAACTGGAAGCCCTGACGCCCGAGCGCAGCTGGAAGGAAATTTCCCGCGCGCTGATGGAGCGTGAACCCCAGGTATTCATCGAGGTGCTGCGCGAATGCGGCGCGCTCAAGGTCCTGATGCCAGAGATCGACGCGCTGTTCGGGGTGCCTCAACCGGAAGCGCATCACCCGGAGATCGATACGGGTCTGCATGTCCTGAGCGTTCTGCATCAGTCCGCGCTTCATCATCAGCCCTTAAGCGTTCGCTGGGCGTGCCTGCTGCATGACCTGGGCAAAGGCCTGACACCGGAAGAGGAATGGCCTCGCCATATCGCCCACGAACACAAAGGGTTGAAGGCCATCAAGGCCGTGAACCTGCGCTTCAAGGTACCAAGGGATTGCCAGGAACTGGCGCTGCTGGTCGGCCAGTACCACACGCACGGGCATCGTGCGCTGGAGCTAAAGCCATCAACCTTGCTCGATTTGCTGCAGACGTTTGACGTTTACCGCCGTCCGCAACGGTTCGAAGAGTTCATCGTCGCCTGCGAAATGGACGCGCGAGGCCGCAAGGGCTTTGAAAACCGGAGTTATCCACAGGCAGAGTATTTGCGCGGCGCAGCCGAAGCGGCTCGACACGTGGCCGTTCAGCCGCTGCTGGACAAGGGATATCAGGGACAGGAACTCGGGGAAGCGCTCAAGCGTGAGCGGCTCGACACGCTGATGGTCTATAAGGCGTCGTATCAGGGGTAAACGTATCGATCACGCCTGACGTTCGTTCCTGTCGGAGCGAATTCATTCACGAATCTTTATCAGACGACACCTATGTGTCGGATGCGCCTGCCTCTCGCGAATGAATTCGCTCCCACAGGCGTTCCGTGCTCTCTAAACCGACGCCAGCAGCGAAGCAGGCGTCAACTGCGCTGCGCGCCACTCAAAGGCGACCGGCCAGAGCTTCTGATCAATCTGCGCCTCGGCCCACAGCCGCTCAAATGGCACACCGACCGCAGGATGCAGACGCTCGGGCGCAATCAACGACAGCGGCCAGAGCACGAAGGCGTTTTTCAGAATTTCGGCGCGTGGCAATACCAGACCATCGAAATTGCCCACCTGTTCGTCGTACAGCAGCACGTCGATGTCCAGCGGCAGGCCTTTACGATCCGGCGCATAGCGACCGTTGTCGGCCTCAATGAATTTCAGGCGACGGTCCAGTTCGATCAAAGGCAGGTCGGTCAGCGCCGACACCACCAGATTGAAAAACGGCCCGCTCTTGATGCCCACCGGGTGACTTTCGAACACCGGCGAACAGGTCATGTCGGTCAGGAAACCGGCCAACGCGTCCAGCCCGGCGCACAAATGCCGCTCCCGGTCGATATTGCTGCCCAGCCCCAGGAAAATTCGTGTCAGCGGCATCCGCGCTCGATCTCCACACCCACGCCCTTGGCCGCTGGCACGGCTCCCGGCTTGGTCAGTTTGAGGTGCAGCCAGGGAATGTTGAACTCGCTCATCAGCACTTCGGCCAGACGCTCGGCAAACGTTTCGACCAACTGATACTGCGCCGCTTCGGCAAAGGCCTGGATGCGAGCGGAAACGCTGGCATAGTCGAGCGCCTTGCTCAGGTCATCACCCGCCGCAGCCGGCCGGTTGTCCCAGGCAAAACTCAGGTCCAGACGCAAGCACTGGCGAATGCCGCGCTCCCAGTCGTAGGCGCCGATCACCGTATCGACTTCCAGACCCTCAATGAAAACTCTGTCCAAGCCTTTCTCTCCGTTACACGACAAGGGCGCGATGCGCCGTTAGAATCAAGGCATCCCCGCCCGGAATGGTTAGCATGTTTTGGTTACTGGCGATCCTCGCCTACCTGCTCGGCTCGCTGTCCTTTGCCATCCTGCTCAGCCGCATCACCGGCAGCCCGGACCCGCGTGCCAGCGGCTCGGGCAACGCCGGCGCAACCAACATGCTGCGCCTGGCCGGCAAGAAGCTCGCTATCCTGACCCTGATTGGTGACGTCTGCAAAGGTCTGATCCCTGTGCTGATGGCCAGCGGGATCGGGCTCGACCCTCGCGAACAAGCCTGGATCGGGCTCTGCGCGGTCCTCGGTCATCTCTTTCCGCTGTACTTCCGCTTCCGGGGCGGCAAAGGCGTAGCGACCGCGGCCGGCATGCTGCTGGGCTTGTACCCGCCTGCCGCTCTGCTGGCGATTGCTGCCTGGCTGCTGACGTTCTACCTGACCCGCACCAGCTCACTGGCCTCGCTGATTGCCACTCCGCTGACCTTGCCACTGCTCGCTTGGCAGGAGCCTCATGCGCTGCTGCCCATGACCCTGCTGACGCTGCTGATCGTATGGCGACATCGCGGCAATCTACGCGACCTGTTTGCCGGGCGCGAACGGCATTTCTGAGTGCAAAAGATGAAAAAGGCTCATCCGAGCCTTTTTCATCAAACGAAACCCGCCTTACAGACCCGGTAACTGCTCCATCGGCCAGCGAGCCTGCACGCTGATGCTCAGGCCTTCTTTCTGACCCGCCTGCAACCGCTGGCAACCGGCAAACGCGATCATCGCGCCGTTATCAGTACAGAACTCAGGACGTGCGTAATACACGTTGCCGCCCAGACCACTCAGCATTTTCTCCAGTGATTGACGCAATGCCTTGTTCGCGCTGACGCCACCGGCGATCACCAGCCGCTTCATGCCAGCTTGCTTCAACGCACGCTTGCACTTGATGGTCAGAGTCTCCACCACCGCCTCCTGGAAGGCCAGCGAGATGTCGCAACGGGTTTGCTCACCGTCGTCCCCAGCGCTCTGGCATTGCTGCCAAGTGTTCAGGGCAAAGGTTTTCAAGCCACTGAAACTGAAATCCAGTCCAGGACGATCCGTCATCGGGCGCGGGAACGTGAAACGCCCCGCAACGCCTTTGAGTGCCAGACGGGAAATTTCAGGACCGCCTGGATAATTCAGGCCCATCATCTTGGCGGTCTTGTCGAACGCCTCACCGGCCGCATCATCCAGCGTCTCGCCCAACAGCTCATAAAGACCGATCCCGTCGACCCGAACCAGCTGGGTATGACCGCCCGAAACCAACAAAGCGACGAACGGAAACTCGGGCGGCTGCTCTTCCAGCATCGGGGCCAGAAGATGACCTTCCATGTGATGAACACCGAGGGCGGGAATGTCCCAGGCAAACGCCAGTGCCTGAGCGCAGGAAGCGCCTACCAGCAGGGCGCCGACAAGGCCGGGACCGGCCGTGTAAGCGATCGCATCGATCTCGGTGACGGCACAGTCCGCCTCGGCAACCACCTGACGAATCAAGGGCAGCATGCGTTTTACGTGATCTCGGGACGCGAGCTCAGGCACGACGCCACCATAGATACGGTGCAGGTCGATCTGGCTGAACAATGCATCGGCAAGCAGGCCGCGTTCGCTGTCGTACAGCGCAACGCCGGTCTCGTCACAGGAGGTTTCCAATCCCAGTACTAGCATGGGGTACGCCTTGTAGAGGCCAAATTCGAAGGCGCGCATAATAGTCGCCGCTCATGCCTGCGACCAGCGGTTTTCGATCAGAGGCTTTGCATTCCTCGCGGCGAGGGGTTAACATCCGCAACCCTTAAAAACCGACGTACTTAGTGCAAGCGTTGCACGAGGCGTTGACCCCGGTAATGAATGAAGGTAGCTCTGGATGCCAGCCGTCAAAGTTAAAGAGAACGAACCCTTCGACGTAGCTCTGCGTCGTTTCAAGCGCTCCTGCGAAAAAGCCGGTGTTCTGGCTGAAGTTCGTAGCCGCGAATTTTACGAGAAGCCGACTTCTGAGCGTAAGCGTAAAGCAGCTGCTGCTGTTAAGCGTCACGCCAAGAAAGTTCAGCGCGAACAGCGCCGCGCCGTTCGTCTGTATTAATACAGACGTCTGTCGCAAGCTTCTGCCTCGCCCGGCCCCAAAGCCGGGCTGCCGGCAGTTGCAGTTTTAGCCTCAAGCAGCACAGACAGAGGCTGTCGACGCCGCAGATGCGACCGAGACACACCCCGTCGAACTCTTCCAGCCTGATTCAGGCCGCGTTGACCCGTCTACACTGACCAAGCAACCGTCGTTACGCTTTGGATTCGCCACGATCTTTCTGGCGGGGCGCCTGATGATGAGAACGCCATGGCCGGACTGATTCCCCAAGGTTTTATTGACGACCTTCTGAACCGCACCGACATCGTCGATGTTGTCAGCTCGCGCGTTCAATTAAAGAAAACCGGCAAGAACTTCAGTGCGTGCTGTCCTTTCCACAAGGAAAAGACACCGTCGTTCAGCGTCAGCCCGGATAAACAGTTCTACTACTGCTTCGGTTGCGGCGCAGGCGGAAACGCCCTCGGCTTCATCATGGATCACGACAACCTGGATTTCCCCCAGGCCGTCGAGGACCTGGCGAAAGCCGCTGGCATGGAAGTGCCTCGCGAACAGGGCGTCAAAGGCCAAAAGCCCAGACAACCTACGGATTCGCCGCTTTACCCATTGCTCACAGCTGCCGCCGAGTTTTATCGCGCCGCGCTGAAAAGCCACCCGACGCGCAAGTCGGCCGTAGATTACCTGAAGGGCCGCGGCCTTTCCGGCGAGATTGCACGCGACTTCGGACTGGGGTTCGCCCCGCCCGGTTGGGACAATCTCTACAAACACCTGAGCAGCGACACCCTTCAGCAGAAAGCCATGATCGATGCCGGCTTGCTGATTGAAAACGCCGAGACCGGCAAACGTTATGACCGATTCCGCGACCGGGTGATGTTTCCCATCCGCGACAGCCGTGGTCGAGTCATCGCCTTTGGTGGTCGCGTATTGGGTGATGACAAACCCAAATATCTGAACTCGCCGGAGACACCGGTCTTTCACAAAGGCCAAGAGCTTTACGGCCTGTTCGAGGCGCGCAAACACAATCGCAACCTTGACGAGATCATCGTTGTCGAAGGCTACATGGACGTCATCGCCCTCGCGCAGCAAGGCCTGCGCAACGCCGTGGCGACCTTGGGCACCGCAACCAGCGAAGAACATTTGAAGCGCCTGTTTCGCGTCGTACCCAACGTGCTGTTCTGTTTCGACGGTGATCAGGCGGGCCGCAACGCCGCCTGGCGCGCGCTGGAGGCAACACTTTCCAGTCTGCAGGATGGCCGACGTGCCCGGTTTCTGTTTCTGCCGGAAGGCGAAGACCCGGACACACTGGTTCGCGCCGAAGGCACGGATGCGTTCAAGGCACGGATCAACCAGCATGCACAACCGCTGGCTGATTACTTCTTTGAGCAACTGACCAAGGAAGCTGATCCACGCTCGCTGGAAGGCAAGGCGCACATGGTGACGCTGGCAGCGCCGCTGATCGAAAAGGTGCCCGGCGCCAACCTGCGCGAATTGATGCGCCGCCGCCTCAAGGAGATTACCGGCCTGGACACGGCAGCCGTGAATCAGTTGGTCCAGAGCGCGCCGCCCGAAGCGCCGCCCGCCTACGATCCGGGATTCGACTACGATTCAGTGCCCGATTACAGCGACTATCAACCGCACGACGCGTACGAAGCTCAGCAGGAATGGACCCCGAAAGCGCCTGGCGGTCAGCAGAAAAAGTGGGAAAACAAGCCTTGGGAAAAGGGCAAGAAATGGGACAGGAACGGCAAGCGGCCCGACTTCGAACCTCGAGCACCACGTACACCGGCAACGGTTGAGCCGCCTACACTGACAGCACTCAGGACGCTACTGCATCACCCTGAACTGTCGCAGAAAGTGGAAGATGCGAGCCATTTTGCAGCCGAAGACAACGTTTACTCGCAACTGCTGGTGGCATTGCTCGAAGCGCTGCAAAAAAATCCCAAGCTGCGATCGCTGCAATTGATCGCTCGCTGGCACGGGACGGATCAGGGACGATTATTAAGACAACTGGCGGAAAAGGAATGGCTGATCTCGGCCGATAACCTTGAACAACAGTTTTTCGACACTATAACTAGCTTGTCCGCCCGCCAACGCGAGCGAAGCCTGGATCAATTGATCAGGAAGGAACGGCAGACCGGGTTGAGCGCAGATGAAAAAGTTCAGCTTCTCAACCTGTTAAATCGCAAAGTTCCTGCACAAACCCCGACCTCAACTGGCGCGTGAGGTCCTAGCTCGGGTATAATCCTCGGCTTGTTTTTTGCCCGCCAAGACCTTCAGTGGATAGGGTGTTATGTCCGGAAAAGCGCAACAGCAGTCTCGCCTCAAAGAGTTGATCAGCCGTGGTCGTGAGCAGGGTTACCTGACTTACGCGGAGGTCAACGACCACCTGCCGGAGGATATTTCAGATCCGGAACAGGTGGAAGACATCATCCGCATGATTAACGACATGGGGATCAACGTATTCGAGAGTGCTCCGGATGCGGACGCCCTTCTGTTGGCCGAAGCTGACACTGACGAAGCGGCCGCTGAAGAAGCAGCCGCAGCGTTGGCGGCAGTCGAAACCGACATCGGTCGCACGACTGACCCTGTGCGCATGTATATGCGCGAAATGGGTACGGTCGAGCTTCTGACACGTGAAGGCGAGATCGAAATCGCCAAACGTATCGAAGAAGGCATCCGTGAAGTGATGGGCGCTATCGCGCACTTCCCGGGCACGGTCGAGCACATTCTCTCCGAATACACTCGGGTTACCACCGAAGGTGGTCGCCTGTCCGACGTTCTGAGCGGCTATATCGACCCGGACGACGGCATTGCGCCGCCAGCCGAAGTCCCTCCGCCGATCGATCAGAAAGCCGAGAAGACTGACGTCGCTGACGATGACGACGAAGAGTCTGATGGCGAGGACGAGGAAGAGGCCGAAAGCGGTCCGGACCCTGTCGTTGCTGCCCAGCGCTTCGGTGCCGTTTCCGATCAGATGGCAATCGCTCTCAAGGCTCTGAAAAAGCACGGTCGCGGCAGCAAGCAGGCCAACGAAGAGCTTCTGGCTCTGGCCGAGCTGTTCATGCCGATCAAACTGGTTCCGAAACAGTTTGAAGGCCTGGTCGAGCGTGTTCGCAGCGCCTTGGAGCGTCTGCGTGCACAAGAACGCGCCATCATGCAGCTGTGTGTACGTGATGCACGCATGCCGCGCGCCGACTTCCTGCGCCAGTTCCCGGGCAACGAAGTCGATCAGAGCTGGACCGACGCGCTGGCCAAAGGCAAGAGCAAATACGCCGAAGCCATTGGCCGTCTGCAAGCCGACATTCAACGTTGCCAGCAGAAGCTGACAGCGCTGGAAGAAGAAACCGGCCTGACCGTTCTGGAAATCAAAGACATCAACCGTCGCATGTCGATCGGTGAGGCCAAGGCCCGCCGCGCGAAGAAAGAGATGGTTGAAGCGAACTTGCGTCTGGTGATCTCGATCGCCAAGAAGTACACCAACCGCGGCCTGCAATTCCTCGATCTGATCCAGGAAGGCAACATCGGCTTGATGAAAGCGGTGGACAAGTTCGAATACCGTCGTGGTTACAAGTTCTCGACTTATGCCACCTGGTGGATCCGTCAGGCGATCACTCGCTCGATCGCCGACCAGGCCCGCACCATCCGTATTCCGGTGCACATGATCGAGACGATCAACAAGCTCAACCGTATTTCCCGCCAGATGCTGCAGGAAATGGGTCGTGAACCGACGCCGGAAGAGCTGGGCGAACGCATGGAAATGCCTGAGGACAAAATCCGCAAGGTATTGAAGATCGCAAAAGAGCCGATCTCCATGGAAACCCCGATCGGTGACGACGAAGATTCGCATTTGGGTGACTTCATCGAAGACTCGACCATGCAGTCGCCAATCGATGTCGCCACCGTTGAAAGCTTGAAAGAAGCGACGCGCGAAGTGCTGTCGGGCCTCACCGCCCGCGAAGCCAAGGTTCTGCGCATGCGTTTCGGTATCGACATGAATACTGACCACACCCTCGAGGAAGTCGGTAAGCAGTTCGATGTAACCCGTGAGCGTATCCGTCAGATCGAAGCCAAGGCGCTGCGCAAGCTGCGCCACCCGACCCGAAGCGAACATCTGCGTTCGTTCCTGGACGAGTAAGCGAAAAACGCGTCAACCAAAACCCCCGGCCATGCCGGGGGTTTTGCGTTTTAAAGAATAAAATTCCGGCAGTGTGCCACCTTCCTCCAGCCCGACTACACTCGACTCATTCTCACCGTTGAAACTATTGAGGCTGCCATGTTTTGGATGCCGGCCATTGTTTTCTTGTGCTTGATGGGGTCGGCGAACGTCGACGCTCAGGTTCTTCCCCAAGGGGAAACGACCTCGCAGGGCATGCATGAGAAATCAATGCAGAGTACGGACGCTGCATTGCCCGACATCGAACACCCAAGCGACGACCGTGCACAGGAGGCCTCGGAGGATCACCTTCCGAGCATCAGCGGTCATTTGTACGCAGCAGGGGTCGAACTTCCACCAACGTCTGCCAATACGCTCCCTGCCTCCTCGCCGGAACCTCTGCGTTTCTGGCGCGACTTCCTGCTCTACGGCCTTCCCGGCCTGCTGTTGCTGTCGTCGATCCTGGCGGTGGTCGTGCGCATCAACCGGCGCCTCAGCTCGGAAATCTCAAGACGCGTGGCGCTCGAACAGGAACTTCGCAGCAGCGAGTATCACTATCGCGGCATGATCGAAAGCTTGTCGGCTATCGCCTGGGAAGCCAACACGCACGACTATTCCTACAACTACGTTTCTCCGCACGCCGAGAACCTGCTTGGCTATCCACTTCATCAATGGCGCCGACCGGGCTTCTGGCGCAGCATCGTGCACCCGGCCGATCTGGAGCAGGCCGAAACCTACTGCAATCAGCAAACAACCCTTGGCAATGATCACAGCGTGGATTACCGCGTCATCAGCGCCGACGGCAGAGTGGTCTGGGTGCGGGATATCGTCAGCCTCATCTCCTATGGCCGCGAGCCCGTCATGCGCGGCCTCATGATCGACATCAGCGAAGCCAAGCAAACCGAAGAAGCCTTGCGCCTGTCTGAGGGCAAATTTGCCTCGGTGTTTGCCCAATGCCCGGACATCCTGGTGATCGCACGACTGTCGGATGGCTGCTTCCTGGAAGCCAACCAGGCCTTCGTTGAACAGATCGGCCTGACCGCCCGCGAGATCATCGGGAAAACGCCAGGCGAGCTGAACATCTGGGGGATTCCGGACATTGGTCCAAGCCTGCTGCAGCGCCTGCAAAAAGGCAGCATCCGAAACCTGGAAATGCCCTTCCGGCGCCATAACGGACAGACGTTTACCGGCCTGTTATCGGCTGAGCCATTCGATCTGGACTCTACGGCGGCGGTCGTCGTGGTCGTGCGCGACATCACCCCGCTCAAGGAAGCTCAGCAGCAGCTGCAAATGTCCGAGGAAAAGTTCGCCAAAGCCTTTCACTCCTCCCCCGACGGCCTGCTGATTTCACGGCAAAGCGACGGCTTGCTGGTGGAGATCAACGATGGCTTCAGCCGCATTACGGGCTATCACAGCGCACTTTCACTGGACCGTACGACACTGGACCTGGGGATCTGGGTCGACCTCAACGAGCGCCAGCAGTTGCTTGAGCAGCTGAATCGCGACGGGTTCGTCAAAGACTTCACCACCCACATTCGTCGCAGGGACGGTCAGATCAGGCTGTGCGAAATATCATCGCGACCGCTGCCGATCGGTGGTGAAGATTGCATGCTGACCATTGCCCGGGACATCACCGAGCGGCACCAGATGCAGGAAAAACTGCAATTGGCGGCCACTGTTTTCGAGAGCACCGCTGAGGGTGTCCTGATCACAGATACCCGGCAGTGCATCAACGCGGTCAACCGGGCCTTCAGTGAGATCACCGGCTATAGCGAAAGCGAAGCGATCGGCGAAACCCCTCGCCTGCTCGCCTCGGGCCTGCACGACAGCGCGTTCTATGCCGCCATGTGGTATCAGCTGACCGCCGAGGGCCATTGGCAGGGCGAGATCAGCAACCGACGCAAGAACGGCGAAATCTACCCGAGCTGGCTGACCATCAGCGCGGTGCGCAATCGTGACAAATTCATCACCCACTTCGTCGCTGTCTTTGCTGATATTTCCAGCCTCAAGCAGGCTCAGGCGCGACTGGATTATCAGGCCCACCACGACCCGCTGACCGGTCTGCCAAACCGCACCCTGTTCGAAAGCCGCCTGCACGCCGCACTCACCCATTGCAAAGAGGCCAAGAGCCTCGGCGCCGTGCTGTTTCTGGACCTCGACCGGTTCAAGCACATCAACGACAGCCTCGGCCATCCGGTGGGCGACTTGCTGCTCAAGGGCATCGCTCAACGGCTGAAGGAAAACCTGCGGGATATCGACACAGTCGCGCGACTGGGGGGCGATGAATTCATCATTCTTCTGCCCGGCCTGCAGACGCCAGGCGATGCCGATGTCATCGCCACTAAACTGCTGAACAGTTTTTCGGCGCCGTTTCAGGCCGGGGAACACGAGTTTTTCATCAGCACCAGCATCGGCACGGCGCTGTTTCCCACCGATGGAGCAGACGTCGCGACACTGATCAAGAATGCCGACGCCGCGATGTACCGCTCCAAGGCCAAAGGCCGTAACCGCGTCGAGAACTACACCCGCGACCTGACCGCCCAGGCCAGCGAACGCATTGCGCTGGAGCACGAACTGCGCCGCGCCATCGAGCGCAGTGAGTTCACGTTGTCCTACCAACCGAAGGTCAGCCTGCTGACACAACGGTTGGTAGGTGCAGAGGCTCTGATTCGCTGGACTCACCCCACGTTCGGAGAAGTCCCACCGGAACGCTTCATTCCTCTGGCGGAAGAGAACGGCATGATCCTGCAGATCGGCGAATGGGTACTCGAGACGGCCTGTCAGCAGCTGTACCAGTGGAACCAGCGGTATGACGTGTTCGGGTCACTGTCTGTGAACCTCGCGGGGGCACAGCTGCGCCAGCCCAACCTGGTCACGCGCATCGAGCAACTGCTGACTCAGTACGAGCTTCAGCCGGGCTGCCTGCAACTGGAGATCACTGAGAACTTCATCATGTCGCAGACCGAGGAAGCCCTTTCCGTGCTGCACCGCCTTAAAAAGCTTGGCGTGCAACTGGCAATCGACGATTTCGGGACCGGCTACTCTTCGCTGAGCTACCTCAAACGCTTGCCGCTGGACATCCTCAAAATCGACCAGTCATTCGTACGCGGCCTCCCCGACGACCCACACGACGCCGCCATCGTTCGCGCCATCATCGCCCTGGGCCGCAGCATGCAACTGACCGTCATCGCCGAAGGGGTGGAGAACCTCGAACAGCAGCAATTCCTCGCCGATGAAGGCTGCGAACAGATCCAGGGCTACATCGTCAGCCTGCCCCTGCGACCGGAAGAATTCTGCGCGACGTTTCTTCGTATAACGGTTTCGGACTTTTCGGATAGCACAGCTCGGAAACCGTCGTTATAATCCGCCGCCTGACTGAGGGCCTATAGCTCAGTTGGTTAGAGCAGAGGACTCATAATCCTTTGGTCCACGGTTCGAGTCCGTGTGGGCCCACCATACTCAAAGCCGCGCATTGCGCGGCTTTTTTATTGCTGAGGAATCTGGCAACCCTGATCGCTCGCAGGATGCGAAAACACTGAAAAATCTCTTGAGCAAAGGAAGTAGAAGCGACATGACGGTTTCAGAAGCCATTAAAAAAGCCGCAAGAATGAAAAGATCGGGCCTGGTGGTCATGCTATTGGGCCTCATTCAACTGACCCTGTTTTCGATACTGTTCATCTATGACCTGGGGGAGCAGCTCAAGCCAACGTTCCTTTCCGGCGTTGGATATACGCTGCAAAACCTTTGCTTGATCGCCTACCAGAAGACCCGCTTCTTGAAGGTGCTGTGGGACATCACTCCGCGCGTGGACGTTTATCAACCCTTCTCGCTGGAGACATTGATGTTTCTCGGGATCATGGTCGTCATCGGAACCGGGGGATATATACGCGGTTGTGGCAAGCAGCTTTCAGATGACATCGCAGCCATCAGGAAAAAAGCAAGGGACGAACTTTGGTTACGCTCCATGCTTCCACAGGATCAAGCTGCAACGGTCATCAATCAACCGGCAAGCGTTACAGTCCTGGCATTGCAAATGCCGCCTGGCGAGGTCAAAAACTGGTGGGAACGCCCGGCGGGTCTTCTACTGATCGGGCTGCTGATTACGTACATCGGCGCAGTGCTCACAAAAATGTCAGGCTTGACCTAAGGATATATCCAAGATTTCCACGGTCTGTAACCCCATGAATACGCCTTCACTGCCTCACTGGCTTCGCCGGGTCCTGCGGCCCTTGCTGGATCCGTACCGCCGCTATCGCCACGCGCGCTACATTCATGCCGGTCGCATCGTGGTCGGTCTGCTGGTGTCGATCCTGCTCACGACCGGGATTCACCTGCCCCATGGCGAATGGGCGTCCGTCACCATGCTGATCGTAATTGGCGGTTTGCAGCATCACGGCAATATCGGCAAGAAATCGGTGGAGCGGGCTTACGGCACGTTGATTGGTGCAGCGCTGGGTCTGGCCGTGGTGGCGCAGGAAAGCTATCTGGGGATGCCGCTGCTGACCTACGTGGTCATGTCGCTGATCTGTGGCTTCTTCGCGTATCACGCCATCGGCAAGGGCGGTTACACGGCGCTGCTGTCGGCGATCACGCTGTTCATCGTGGCGGGCCATGGCGATAACCCGATCACCGACGGCCTTTGGCGAACGGTGGATATCCTGATCGGAATCGCGTTGGCGCTAGCCTTTTCGTTCGCCTTGCCGCTGTACGCGGTGTACTCGTGGCGCTACAACCTGGCCAGTGGGCTGCGGGATTGCGCCAAGGTGTACGAGCGCATTAGCAGCGGGCAGTCGATCACCGCAGACGAGCATTTGAAGCTGCTGGCTCGACTCAACGCGACGATGCTACAGCTGCGCTCGTTGATGCCGTCGGTGTCGAAAGAAGTGAAGATTTCGCTGGTCGAACTGGACGCCATTCAAGGCCACTACCGCATGTGCCTGAGCACCCTGGAAATCCTGTCGAACCTGCGTCCGGCAGACTTGGGCAACGTGGGTATGAATGCCGAACAGCGTCGAATCCGGCGCATGCTTATCGGTATGGCCAGGGCCTTGAAGACGGGCGCCACGGAACGTCTGGAGCGCTCTACCGAGTCCTTGGCGGTGGGACCGGAAACGCCAGTCGATTCAGCCGAGGTACTGGGTTATCAGCTGATGACACGGCAACTGGCGCTGAACCTCGAAGGCCTTCAGCAACGGCTGGCGAAGACGGCGAAGCAGTGGAAGATCTGATCTTCGCCGTCAATGGTTTCGATCAATACCGGGACGGCACGACCATCTCGCGCGGCACCGGGGCACGCAGGTAGTTGGCGTTGTATTCGCGCTCGGGCAGCACCACTTGTGGCGACTCCACATCGCCACGCGGGATCTGCTCCAGCAGGTGGTGAATGCAGTTCAGGCGTGCACGCTTCTTGTCATCTGCCTCAACGATCCACCACGGCGCAACGTCAGTGTGTGAGCGGGTGAGCATTTCTTCTTTGGCGCGGGTGTAGTCCTCCCAGCGACGCCGTGATTCCAGGTCCATGGGCGACAGTTTCCACTGTTTCAGTGGATCGTGAATGCGCATGAGGAAGCGGCGGTATTGCTCATCGTCGGTGATCGAGAACCAGTACTTGATGAGGATGATGCCCGAGCGCACCAGCATCTTTTCGAACTCGGGCACGGTGCGGAAAAACTCTTCGTATTCGTCGTTATCGCAGAAACCCATGACCCGCTCGACGCCTGCGCGGTTGTACCAACTGCGGTCGAACAGCACCATTTCACCGGCGGCCGGCAGGTGCGAAACGTAGCGCTGGAAATACCACTGGGTGCGTTCGCGCTCGCTCGGCGCGGTCAGTGCGGCGACGCGGCAAACCCGCGGATTCAGGCGTTGGGTGATGCGCTTGATGGCGCCGCCCTTCCCGGCCGCGTCGCGCCCTTCGAACAACACCACGACCTTGAGCTTCTGGCTGACGACCCAGTCCTGCAACTTGACCAGTTCACCCTGCAGGCGCAGCAACTCGCGGAAGTAGACGCGTCGATCAATGCCCTTTGGCACCTCTTCGCCCAGGCCGGAGAGCAAGTCGTCCAGACGCGCATCGTCGTACTCCATTTCCAGCTCTTCGTCGAAGCTGTCGAGAATGTCGGCGCGGATGTAGTGGGCGGTTTCGGACAAATCCAGATGCTGGCTATCGGTCATGGCGGGGCTCCCGGCTTGGATTCAGAGGGTCTAAACGTCAGAAGACCGATTTAGACATGCCGGGAGTGACAGCTGAATGACAAAGCGATGACTGCGAGGAAAAGTCCTACAGAGGCTGTGTCTTTTCTAAACGGTTTCGACAGTGATCTGCTGAACCGCTCGAAACGGCGCCAGTAAAGGCTCATCCGCCTGGGATGAGGTGATCAGCGTCCATTCCCGCTCGATGGGCGTCCAGTGTTGCTGACGAGCGCGACCGAGTTTGTCGGCATCGGCGAGGACGAACACCTGCGCGGCACGCTTGATGATGCATTCCTTGAGGTACGCCTGCTGATCGCTGGCTTCGCACAGTCCGAATTCTGCGACCACTCCGTCGGCGCCCATGAACGCCTTGTCGACGCTCAAGCGGCTCAAGGTCAGTTCAGCCAGCGGCCCGAGCGTGCTCATGCTCGAACCCCGAAGGTCGCCGCCGATCAGCGTCAGGCGTATCCCCGGCGCGTTGGCCAGCGTCATGACCGCCAGAAGGTTGTTGGTGACCACGTGCACGTTTTGGCGCGAACACAGGTGCAACGCCAGCGCCGCACACGTGGTGCCACCGTCGAGCAGCACGGTGTCGCCATCGTCAACATGCAGCGCCGCCGCTTTGGCGATGACGTCTTTCTGATCGCGCTGGGTCGCTTTGCGCTCTTCCAGCGACGCTTCCGGTTCATGCACACCGATCAGCGCCGTGGCGCCGCCGTGAGTACGCACCAGATGCCGCTGCTTGGCGAGCATGGTGAGGTCGCGGCGCACGGTGGCTTCCGACACGCCAAGCGCAGCGCTCAGTTGCTCGACATTGGTGTCGCGGGCGCGCACCAGTTCGAGAATGGCGCGGTGACGGTCGGTGGCTTTCATGGACGGCCTCGTAAGGGAAAGGCCGCTGATCTTACACGACCGAGGCCCGACACCTCACCCCCGACGCGTGGCCAGTTCAGCGCCCTGGCGCAGCGCTTCGAGCAGGCTGCGCTCATCGGCGATGCCCTTGCCGGCGATGTCGAACGCCGTGCCGTGGTCAACCGAGGTGCGGATCACTTCCAGGCCTACGGTGACGTTGACGCCTGCTTCCAGCCCCAGCACTTTCACCGGGCCATGCCCCTGATCGTGGTACATCGCGACCACCAGGTCGAAATCGCCACGACCCGCGCGGAAGAACAGCGTGTCGGCAGGCAGCGGACCGGTCACATCCAACCCTTGCGCCTGCAACAATTTCACCGCAGGGATAATTTTCTCTTCTTCTTCGCCATAGCCGAACAGGCCGTTCTCGCCCGCGTGCGGGTTGATGCCGCACACGCCGATACGCGGCTTGGCGATGCCCGCTTTGATCAGCGTCGCATTACCGCGCTCGATGGTGCGCTGCACCAAGCCCGGTTCGATCTTGCGGATCGCGTCGATGATGCCAATGTGCGTGGTCACGTGAATGACCCGCAGGTGCGGTGCGACCAGCATCATTGAGACTTCGTCGACGTGGGTCAGATGCGCCAGCATCTCGGTGTGGCCCGGGTATTTGTGGCCACCGGCGTGCAGCGCTTCCTTATTCAGCGGTGCGGTGCAGATCGCGTCGATTTGTCCTGCTTCGGCCAGTTGCACGGCACGTGCGATGTATTGAAAAGCACCGTCTCCGGCAACCGGTGACAGCTGACCGAAGGGCAGATCGGCAGGGATGAGGTTCAGGTCGATGCAGTCGATGGTCCCTGGCTCGTATTGCGCCTCGGACGCCTCCTTGATGCGACGAACCTTCGCGCTGCCTTTAACGATTTCGTTAGCCAGCTCCAGGCGAGCGGCATCGCCGATCACCAGTGGACGGCACTGCTGATACACGACCTCGTGGGTCAGGCTCTTGACGATGATTTCCGGACCTACGCCTGCGGCGTCGCCCATGGTGATGCCAATGATCGGCAAATAGTTACTCATGATTGTTTACCTAGTAGCGCAGGATTCGTGACCGAGCCTGCGGCGTATTCCGCAGGCTCTACAGCGTTATTCATGTGCAGCCACGCCGCGTAGAGCGCGTGGTCCGTGCCGAACGCACCGGCTTTGGTGACAACACCGGGGCGATGGCCTTCGCGTGTGGCGATCGGGCGCCCGAATGCAACACCCGCCTCGATTTCACAGAGCAGTTGCAGGCTGCCGATTCCCACCGCTTCGAGCATGGCGCGCGCGGTTTCTCCTCCCGTGGCGACCAGACCGCCGACATGGGCGAAGTGAGGTCGCACCAGCGCGGCCAGCAGGGTCGACAGCCGCGCACCTTCCGCCGGATCAAATGCCTCGTCCCGGCCAATGCGCAACAGCAGATCCTCTCCACGATGCAGGTACTCGCCAATGCGCGCTTCCCAACCGACCCAATCCGCGTGTGCCATGCCCTGACGCAGCACGGCAGGTGGCACGACGAGCTCGCCGATGGACGCGCGCGCTTTCAGCATGGCGCATTGACGTTCGGAAACGCCGGACAAGCTGCCAACCAACACCAATGTGGGTGCGTGTTTCTCACGTGCGAACGCAGGGCTTTGAGCGGACGTTGGCAACACATCGGGCAATGCCGCGATTTCCCGCGCCAGCCCACCGGATCCCACCCAGAACAGGGGTGCAGACAAACCCGCGGTGACGATGGCCAGCGTCCTTAGATCGTCGGCGGTTTGCGCATCGACGATCAGCGCCTGGGTATCGCTACCGGCCATTTCGGCAATGTGAGCGGCCAGCGCATCAGCGTCACCACGCAAGGTGTCCAGCGTCAGCTTGGCAGTTCGCAGACCTGCGCCTTCAAGCAAGGTATCGATGTCGGCCGAACGGTCCGCGTGCTCCAGCTTCCAGGTGTCGGTGGTTTCCAGTGGCTGACCGTTGACCAGCACCTTGCCGTGCAGCGTGGAGCGGCCGGTCGCTGGAAAAGCGGGCGCGACGATCGCAAGGCCCGCGTACGACTGCAGTGCTGCGACTTCCGAAGCCCAGTTGCCGCGCAAGGTCGAATCGATCTTCTTGTACAGCCGCTGCCCTGGTTTGAGCAGCGTGCGGTACGCCGACAACGTGTGTTCACCAGCTTGCGCGGCAGACAGCCGACGCGTGTCCGTATCGATGGCGACCACGCTCGCATCGCCTGTGTCATGGGACGCATCAAGGGTCACCACCGTGCTCAACCCGGCGCCCGCGAAGGCAATCGCGCAATCCGCCGCACCGGACAGATCATCGGCAATGATCAGCAATGTCATCGAACCACCTCCCGCTCCGTGGTCACCTTCACCGGCTCGTCGTTCACCAGTGTGTCAGCGTGACGCGCTTTGTAGCGTTTGGCGACGGACGCGGTGAGAATTGGCGACAGAACAGCGGTGACCACCACGCACGCCGCCACCAGCAGGGTCGCGGAGTTCGCAGCGTCGGTGTAGATCGGATTCGCCGCCGCCACCAGCGCGGGCACGGCCGCCGCATTGCCCGCCGTGTTCGCCGCAGCGACGCCCGCAACGCCGGTTCCGCCGGACACCCGGTCGGCGAAATACAGCGGAATGCCGGTCAGCACGACCACCGCCAGACCCAGGCCAATGCCCAGCAAGCCTGCCTGCCAGACCTTGTGCAGGTCCAGGCTCGCACCCAGCGCCAACGCAAAGAACGGAATCATCACCGGCACGGCTTTGGCCAGGAAGTCGCGCATTTCGCGGTCGAGGTTACCCAGCAGCATGCCCAAAAGCAGCGGCAGGATTGCACCCACCAGCGTAGGCCACGGAAAGGCTGCCAATCCGGCGACGCCCAGCGTAACCATGGTCAGGAACGGCCCGGACTCCAGCGACATGACCGAATAAGCACCGACGTCCTCGGACCGCCCGTATTGGCCCATCAGTGCCATGTACAGCCCGCCGTTGGTGTCGTTCATGGCGGCGACCACCGCCAGCGTCGACAGCCCGGCGAAGATGCCCGCCGTGATCGGCTGCTCCCCCAGGAAGTGACCCATGATCACGCCGATCACGATGGCGGTCCCGACCTTGGTGCCAAACAGCACGCCCCCTTTCTTCAGCAGGTACGGCGTGGCTTTGATGTCGATGCTGGCGCCCATGCACACGTAGAACACCGCGAGAATAGGCAGCGAACCGGTGAACAGTGCGTTGGTGAACGAGCCGAAGAACTTCGGCATGTCGGGCAGAAACGTTGCGACCAGCGAGCCGATCAGCAGGGGCACGATCATCATGCCGCCGGGTACACGTTCAATGGTGCGCTTGATAGGAATCTGGGCCACGGGAGCACTCCTTATTTTTATAGTGGGGCAGCAGTGTGGTGCATCAGGCTAAATGCTTGAGTTTGAGCAAAACGATCATCTTTATGATCAGTTCGCGCAAATCAGCTTATTCCTTTTGCACTAAACGCGCAAACCGATCAAGAAATTGATCATTTTGAGCAGAGCGAGGTAATCGGCTGCACGTATCCGCGGGCTGGCACTCGACGTCGACCAAACGGGCTGGCAGGCTGCACCCAGCGCAAAATCAAATCACTGGAGCCCGACATGTCCCACGCGTACAGCCCGCAGGAATGGCAACTCAGGCAAGAGCTGGCGGCCTGTTATCGCCTGATCGCTCATTACAGGATGACCGACCTGATCTTCACCCACCTTTCCCTGCGCATTCCTGGGCCGGAGCATCACTTTCTGATCAACCCTTACGGGCTGATGTTCGAGGAGATCACGGCCTCGAACCTGGTCAAGATCGACCTCCACGGCAACAAGGTCGAAGACTCGCCTTATCCGGTGAACCCCGCAGGCTTTGTGATTCACAGCGCCATCCACAGTGCGCGGGAAGATGCTCAATGTGTTCTGCACACGCACACCAAGGCGGGGTGCGCGGTGGCCGCGCAAGAATGCGGGTTACTGCCGGTGAATCAGATCTCGATGGAGTTCTATGGCCGCGTCGGCTACCACGACTACGAAGGCATCGCCCTGGATTTCAGCGAGCAACAGCGCCTCGTGGCCGATCTGGGTGATCACTCGGTGATGATCTTGCGCAACCACGGTTTGCTGACCGTGGGCGACAGCGTGAAGCAGGCGTTTCTGCGCATGTACTACCTGGAAAAAGCCTGTGAAATTCAGGTCGCTGCCCAGGCCAGTGGCAAGCTGCTTTTGCCGCCTGACGAGGTATGCCGACGCACGGAAAGGCAGTTCAATGCGCCGGGCCAAGGCGTCGCAGAAGGTGAGTTGAGCGATTTGGACGCCGTGGATTTTGCCTGGGCGGCCTTACTGCGCCTGCTCGACCGCGTGGCACCGGATTACAAACATTGATCGCGAGTCTCTAGCGAAAGCGCCGGGCCAGCGTCCATTCACGCTACGCCCCCGCTCCCTGTGGGAGACGTCGGGGTTACGACGGCAGCGAAGGCGGTGTGTCATTCAGCGGTGATGTCACTGTCCCACCGCATTCGCCACTGTCGTAACCTCCAGCAGCTCCCACAGGTCTTGGGGCAGCCACAGGTTCTGGGGCCGCCCGGTTCAGAGGTCTTGAGGCAGCAACAGATTCTGTGGTCTACCCGCTCCCTGTGGGAGACGTCGGAGGTTACGACGGCAGCGAAGGCGGTGGGTCATTCAGCGACGATGTCACTGTCCCACCGCATTCGCCACTGTCGTAACCTCCAGCAGCTCCCACAGATCTTGCGGCAGCCACAGGTTCTGGGTCTGCCCAGTTCAGAGGTCTTGCGGCAGCCACAGGTTCTGGGTCTGCCCGGTTCAGAGGTCTTGAGGCAGCAACAGATTCTGTGGTCTACCCGCTCCCCGTGGGAGACGTCGGAGGTTACGACGGCAGCGAAGGCGGTGGGTCATTCAGCGGTGACGTCACTGTCCCACCGCATTCGCCACTGTCGTAACCTCCAGCAGCTCCCACAGATCTTGCGGCAGCCACAGGTTCTGAGGTCTGCCCAGTTCAGAGGTCTTGAGGCAGCAACAGATTCTGTGGTCTATCCGGTTCAGAGGTCTTGAGGCAGCAACAGGTTCTGTGATCTACCCGTTCCCTGTGGGAGACGTCGGAGGTTACGACGGCAGCGAAGGCGGTGGGTCGGTCTCTATTGATGCTGGGGGTCTTATGAGCCTGCAAGCCTGCACCTACAGGACTAATGCCTGACCGGGCGTTCGACAACGGGTAACATTGCGGGCTTGCCGAAGGAGACTCACCTCTTGCCTGACACTCGCCCTCCCGCTCTGGATGACATCGACCGCCAACTGATCGCAGCCTTGCAGATCAATGCGCGCGAGCCCGTCGCCAATCTGGCTCGCCAACTGGGCATCGCTCGCACCACCGTGACGTCGCGTCTGGCACGTCTGGAAAAGGCGAAAATCATCACCGGCTACGGCGTGAGGTTGAGCCAGCGCGTGGTCGATGGAGGCTTGCAGGCGTATGTCGGGATCACCGTACAACCTCGTTCCGGCAAGGAAGTGCTGCGACGGTTGAGCGCGCTGGCTCAGGTGCAGCAGTTGTGCGCCGTCAGTGGTGAGTTCGATTACGTGGCCTGGCTGCGCACCGACTCGCCTGAACAACTGGATCAACTGCTGGATCTGATCGGCAGCGTCGATGGCGTGGAAAAGACCACCACGTCGATCATCCTCAGCAGCAAGATCGATCGCGGGCAGCCGGTTTAGGGCCATTCAATCAAAGTGACGCCGACCTTCGTCACTTTGCCTAAAATCTCTACATAACGACGACACTCTGCGTCTTATTAACGTCTCAACTGTTATCTAGACTTGTTCCCTTTCGCGCCCAGTCGAACAAGGTCAGTCATGAAGAACAATCGCCACCCCGCCGACGGAAAGAAACCGATCACGATTTTCGGCCCGGACTTTCCGTTCGCCTTTGATGACTGGATCGAGCACCCGGCCGGCCTGGGCAGCATCCCGACAGAGAACCTTGGCAAAGAAGTCGCCATCGTGGGCGCCGGCATCGCGGGCCTGGTTGCGGCGTATGAGCTGATGAAGCTCGGTCTCAAACCCGTCGTATACGAAGCGTCGAAAATGGGCGGGCGCTTGCGCTCCCAGAAGTTTGAAGGCGCCGAGGGGATCATCGCCGAGCTGGGCGGTATGCGTTTTCCGGTGTCCTCCACCGCCTTCTATCACTACGTCGACAAACTGGGCCTTGAGTCCAAACCGTTTCCCAACCCGCTGACCGCGGCGTCCGGCAGCACCGTGATCGACCTGGAAGGCACGACGCATTACGCACAGAAGCTGTCGGACCTGCCTGCACTGTTTCAGGAAGTGGCCGACGCATGGGCCGATGCCCTCGAAGACGGCGCGCAGTTCGCGGACATTCAGCAGGCCATCCGTGACCGCGATGTCCCTCGCCTCAAGGAACTTTGGGACAAGCTGGTGCCGCTATGGGATGACCGCACCTTCTACGACTTCGTCGCGACTTCCAAAGCCTTCGCTAAACTGTCGTTCTATCACCGTGAAGTGTTCGGTCAGGTCGGTTTCGGCACCGGTGGCTGGGACTCGGATTTCCCGAACTCGATGCTGGAAATCTTCCGCGTGGTCATGACCAACTGCGACGATCACCAGCACCTGATCGTCGGCGGCGTGGAGCAAGTACCGCTCGGCATCTGGCGTCATGCGCCGGAACGCTGCGCGCACTGGCCGGAAGGCACCAGCCTCTCGACGCTGCACCACGGCGCACCGCGTACCGGCGTGAAGCGCATCGCACGCGCGGCCGACGGCAAATTCGCCGTCACCGACAACTGGGGCGATACCCGTCACTACGACGCTGTTCTGGCCACCTGCCAGAGCTGGTTGTTGACCACGCAGATCGAATGCGAAGAGTCGTTGTTCTCACAGAAGATGTGGATGGCACTGGACCGCACGCGCTACATGCAGTCGTCGAAAACCTTTGTCATGGTCGACCGCCCCTTCTGGAAGGACAAAGACCCGGAAACCGGCCGTGATCTGATGAGCATGACGCTGACCGATCGCCTCACGCGCGGCACTTATCTGTTCGATAACGGCACTTACGCCAACGGCGTCGATAAGCCGGGCGTGATCTGCCTGTCGTACTCGTGGATGAGCGACGCGCTGAAAATGCTTCCGCATCCGGTGGAAAAGCGCGTCAGCCTGGCGCTCGGCGCGCTGAAAAAGATCTACCCGAAGGTCGATATCGCCGCGCGCATCATCGGCGACCCGATCACCGTGTCGTGGGAAGCCGACCCGCATTTCCTCGGTGCCTTCAAGGGCGCGTTGCCGGGCCACTATCGCTACAACCAGCGCATGTACGCTCACTTCATGCAGAAGGACATGCCTGACGACCAGCGCGGCATTTTCATCGCGGGCGACGACGTCTCGTGGACGCCGGCCTGGGTTGAAGGCGCCGTGCAGACCTCGCTCAACGCGGTGTGGGGCATCATGACCCACTTCGGCGGCAAGACCCACGCCGAGAACCCGGGCCCGGGCGATGTGTTTCACGAAATCGGCCCGATCGTTCTGCCGGAATAAGGAGGCACCTCATGCGCGTTGCGCTCTATCAATGCCCACCGTTGCCGCTGGATGTCAGCGGCAATCTGCAGCGTCTCAACACACAGGCGATCCAGGCGGCGGCGCAGGGCGCGACGCTGATGGTGTGCCCGGAAATGTTCCTCAGTGGCTACAACATCGGCGCACAGGCGGCTCGTTCGCTGGCGCAACGCAGTGATGGCCCCGCAGCTCAGGCCATATCGACCATCGCTCAGGCAACCGGCGTGGCGATTCTATACGGCTACCCCGAGCTGGGCGCTGACGGGCAGATCTACAACGCGGTGCAACTGATCGACGCCCACGGTTCGCGTCTCTGCAATTACCGTAAGACCCATCTGTACGGCGATCTGGACAAATCGATGTTCAGTGCAGGCGAAGAGCATTTCCCCATCGTGGAATTCAACGGCTGGACGCTTGGATTCCTGATCTGCTACGACGTGGAGTTTCCCGAAAACACCCGGCGTCTGGCGCTGGAAGGCGTTGACCTGATTCTGGTCCCGACCGCCAACATGGCGCCCTATGACTTCGTTGCTGAAGTCACCGTTAGAGCGCGCGCCTTCGAAAACCAGTGCTATCTGGTGTACGCCAACTACTGCGGCAGCGAGGGCGACATTCATTACTGCGGCCTGAGCAGTGTCTGTGCGCCGGACGGCAAACAGGTCGGCTTGGCGGGTCAGGATGAAACGCTGGTGGTGGCGGAACTGGACCGGCAATTGATGAGCGAATCGCAAGCCATCAATACCTACTTCAAAGACCGACGCCCAGGGTTTTACGCAGGGCTGGTCAAGGACTGAACACGACACCGGTCTGTGGGAAAACGCTGGTCCTTCTGTGGGAGCGAATTCATTCGCGATTGGTCAATGCAGGCGAAACATTTGTGTTGGCTGTCAGATCTTTCGCGAATGAATTCACTCCCACAGGTGCTGGCGTAGATCCGAATCAGGCGTGCCCCACACCCTTTATGCCGTAATCCGCTAGCATGAGCACTCACTTTCCCGAGCGCTGCGGAAACGTCATGCCTGCCTCTGATTCATCTACCCACCGTTCACTGACCCTTTCCAACGGCCTGCACGTATCGCTGTGTTCAGCGCCACGTCTCAAACGCTGTGCGGCGGCGTTGCGGGTAGCGGCAGGCAGTCATGATGTGCCTGAACAGTGGCCAGGGCTGGCACACTTTCTTGAGCACCTGTTCTTTCTAGGGACAGAGCGTTTTCCGGCCGACGAAAATCTGATGACCTACGTCCAGCGCCATGGCGGACAGCTCAACGCCAGCACCCGGGAACGCACCACTGACTTCTTTTTCGAGTTGCCTGCAGCCGTCTTTGGCGAAGGTCTGGAGCGGTTGTGCGAGATGCTGGCTCACCCGCGCCTGTCGATGGCCGATCAATTGCGTGAGCGGGAGGTGTTGCATGCGGAGTTCATCGCCTGGTCGCGAGACGCTGCGTCGCGCAATCAGCTGAAACGACTGCAGCCGATATCGCCGTTGCACCCTCTTCGCTGGTTTCATGCGGGTAACCGCTTCAGTCTGCCTGTCCCGCGCCCGGCGTTTCAGCAGGCGTTGCAGGATTTCTACCGGCAGTTCTATCAGGCAGGTCAGATGACCTTGAGCCTGGCGGGGCCGCAGTCGCTGGACGTCTTGCAAGCATTGGCCGAGACCTACGGAGGCTATTTCGCCAAGGGCCGTCGGATTGATCAGCGCAAGCCTCCGACACTGATGGATAAATCTGCCGGGCAACGCACCGAAGACGCGCCGGGGCAGCTCCACCTGATGTTCGCCTGCGAGGATTTGCCACAACGCCATGAACAGGCTGCCGCGTTTCTCTGCACCTGGATGAATAACGCGCAGCCGGGCGGCCTGGTGGCGACGTTGCGCGATCAAGGACTGATCGAATCGCTCAAGGCGGAAATTTTGTACGAATTTGACGGGCAGGTGTTGCTCAGCGTTGAAGCCGTGCTCACCGACGTCCTCGCTACAGAAGAAGCGCCTTCAACGGTAGGCGCTCGCTCTCCCGCGAAGACGTCCGATGTGCGAACGCAAATTTCAGACCTGCTATTCAACTGGCTGACCTTCTTCAAAGTGCATTACCGTCAATTGCTCAACGAATACGCCCTGCTCGAACAGCGTCGCCTCGCCGTCGATGGCGCGCTGGCGCTTGCCCGACATTACAGCGGTGAGACGACAATCGAGCCCGGCCTGGCCGAACAGGCGATCCGCGCCGTGGATGCGCTGCTCGAGACCCTCACGCCGCAGACTCTGTTGCAGCCAAGTCCTGAAATCGCGGAACGCCCACTGCTGAGCATCGACTGGCGCCTCCCCGAGCCCAATCCGTTCCTGCGCCCAAGGCCTCAGACAGAAATCCTCTCTTCCTCGTTGCCGTCTTTTACCTTCAGCGAAGTTCTGCCCGCCAACGGCGAAGCCACCGCTTATCTGCGCTGGACGCTAGCAGCACCGCAGCCAAAGCTCGCCCTCATGCTCAACGACAGCCTGAAATCGCTGACCGCCGATGCCGGACAAGCAGGCGTGGCACTGTCCTTCAGCACCTACGGAAACTTTTGGCAATTAAAAGTGAGCGGGCTGGCCGAGCCCATTCCCGCCGTGCTGGAAGAGGCGCTACGCCTGCTCGTTCAGCCCGACGCACAGACGCTCTCACGTTACGGACAGCCAAGCCAGGATCCTGTGCCGATCCCGATTCGCCAACTGCTCAAGACGCTTCCTGATCACTTTTTGAACAGCATCAACGGCGCAGAAGCCCGCGACTTAAGAAGCGTCTGGGCCAACGCGCGCTGGATCGGTTTCGGGACCGGTCTGGATGGCGTCGCCCAACGCGAACTCACTCACACCTTGAGGCTGCTTCCCGGTGTACCCGTGGAAAAACCCAGTCACCCACCCATCCTGGCGCCGGGCAAACGCTGGCAACGCGAGACGTCGGAGGCCTCTGAAGACGCGGTGCTGGTGTTCTACCCGTCGCCGTCGACACTCATCGAAGACGAGGCGGTGTGGCGATTATTCGCACATCTGGTACAGGCGCCGTTCTATCAGCGCCTGCGTGTCGAACTGCAACTGGGCTACGCGGTATTCAACAGTTTCCGACAGATTGCCGGGCAAAGCGGGCTGTTGTTTGGCGTGCAGTCACCCAGCGCCACCGCCGAACAGTTGGTCGATCACATCGAGTCCTTCATGGAGACACTGCCTGACCTGATCGAAAACGCTGACCTCCCCGCGCAGATCGCCGCGCTTCAGAACCAGCTCGATCCCGCGAACCTGGACAGCTCCCAGGCTGCCGACATGCTATGGCAGGCTCACCTGGCCGGGCATTCAGCGCACTACCTTGAGCGTCTGCAACATTCGTTTGCACATTTGCAGCCAGAGGATCTGCAACGCGCCGCCAGTCGGGTAGCGCTAACTCAAACCACGGTCTTCTGCCTGTCCAATCGCGCCAGCCCAAGCGGGTCGGGACCTGCAGTAAATTGATCGTTGCTGGAAATGCAAAAAGCTTTATCTGATATTTCATCATTGGAAGGGCGATATTTTTAGTAACATAGCTCCCTAAGCATTTGAACGTCTCCTCTCGCAGGTGTACTAAAGATGTACTCACCCACCGTTGCATTAACCCAGAAGGAGTCTTTTATGTGGACTAAACCTGCTTACACTGATCTGCGCATCGGCTTTGAAGTCACCATGTACTTCGCAAGCCGTTGATTTCTGCGCGGTGAGAAGCCTCGGTTCGCCGGGGCTTTTTTGTTAGAAGATTCCAGATTTTTCGGGCGCAGCAGTCCACTCTGTACGGAGCACACATGCACATCCAGATTCTCGGCTCGGCGGCGGGCGGCGGTTTCCCTCAATGGAACTGCAACTGCGTCAACTGCGCAGGCTTTCGCGACGGCAGCCTGCGGGCGCATGCTCGCACACAGTCGTCTATCGCCCTGTCCGACGAAGGTGTGAACTGGGTCCTGTGTAACGCATCCCCCGACATTCGCGCTCAACTGCAAGGCTTCGCCCCCATGCAACCCAATCGCGGCCTGCGCGACACGGGCATCAGCGCGATCATTCTGATGGACAGCCAGATCGACCACACCACCGGCCTGCTGAGCCTGCGCGAAGGCTGTCCGCACCAGGTCTGGTGCACCGACATGGTCCACGAAGACCTGACCACCGGTTTCCCGTTGTTCAACATGCTCAAGCACTGGAATGGCGGACTTGACTGGAACCGCATTGAACTGGAAGGCAGCTTCGTCATTCCGGCCTGCCCGAACCTGCGCTTCACGCCGTTTCCGCTGCGCAGCGCCGCCCCGCCCTACTCGCCTCACCGCTTCGACCCGCACCCCGGCGATAACATCGGGTTGATGGTCGAAGACCTTCGCACCGGCGGCAAATTGTTCTACGCACCGGGCCTGGGCAAGGTCGATGATGCCCTCATGGAAAAGATGAGCGGCGCCGACTGTCTGCTGGTGGACGGCACGATGTGGGACGACGATGAAATGAAGCGTCGAGGCGTGGGCACACGAACCGGCACGGAGATGGGTCACCTGGCGCAGAACGGCCCGGGCGGCATGCTGGAAGTGCTGGAGAAATTGCCCAAGCAGCGCAAGGTGCTCATCCACATCAACAACACCAACCCGATCCTCGACGAAGACTCGCCCGAGCGCGCCGAACTGGCCCGCCGGGAGGTTGAAGTGGCGTTTGATGGCATGAGCATCAAGCTTTAAAGCCGATCGTTAAAGACTGAACTCAACTGTGGACTCGCACTGCGGGAGCGAATTTATTCGCGATGGTCTTCCAGGCGACGCATTTCTGTCGCTAGATCAATTTTCGCGAATGAATTCGCTCCCACAGAAATATACCCACAGGATCTGTGATGAATGGGTAAGGAACATGCCGACATGAGCGAAGCAAAGCCGCTGTCCCCCGCTGAATTCGAACAAGCCTTGCGTGCCAAGGGCGCGTATTACCACATCTACCACCCGTTTCACGTGGCGATGTATGAAGGCCGCGCGACCCGCGAGCAGATTCAGGGCTGGGTCGCCAACCGCTTCTACTATCAGGTGAACATCCCCCTGAAAGACGCGGCGATTCTGGCCAACTGCCCGGATCGGGAGATCCGTCGCGAGTGGATTCAGCGCCTGCTCGACCACGACGGCGCACCCGGAGAAGACGGTGGTATCGAAGCCTGGTTGCGTCTGGGTCAGGCCGTAGGTCTGGACCCGGATCAACTGCGCTCGCAAGAACTTGTGCTGCCCGGCGTACGATTTGCCGTTGACGCGTATGTGAATTTCGCCCGTCGCGCCAACTGGCAGGAAGCGGCCAGCAGCTCGCTGACCGAACTGTTCGCCCCGCAGATCCACCAGTCTCGCCTGGACAGTTGGCCGCAGCACTATCCGTGGATCGATCCGGCCGGCTACGAATACTTCCGCACACGGCTCGGCCAGGCACGTCGCGATGTCGAGCACGGACTGGCGATCACGTTGCAGCACTACACGACGTGGGAAGGCCAGCAGCGCATGCTGGAAATCCTGCAGTTCAAACTCGACATTTTGTGGAGCATGCTGGACGCCATGACCATGGCCTACGAGCTGAACCGCCCGCCCTATCACAGCGTGACCGACCAGCGCGTCTGGCACAAAGGAATTGCCTTATGAGTTTCAATCGCGAACAAGTGCCGAGCTGGCGTCGGGGCTACCGCTTTCAGTTCGAACCCACGCAGAACGGCCATGTGCTGCTGTACCCGGAAGGCATGATCAAGCTCAACGAAAGCGCGAGTGAGATCGGCGGTCTGATTGACGGCCAGCTTAGCGTGGCTGCAATCATTGCGCTGCTGGATGAGAAATTCCCCGGCGTTCCCGAGCTTGGCACCGATGTCGAGCAATTCATGGAGGTCGCGCGTGCAGAACACTGGATCGAACTCGTCTGAGCCTGGTTCAGCGCCAGCGCCCGTTCATGCGCAGCCGTACATTCCGCCGACGCCCGCCGTCGGCCTGCCACTGTGGCTGCTCGCCGAGCTGACCTATCGCTGCCCGCTGCAATGCCCGTACTGCTCCAACCCGCTGGATTTTGCCAAACAGGGGCAGGAACTGAGCACCGAGCAGTGGTTCAAGGTGATGGCCGAAGCCCGGCAGATGGGGGCCGCGCAGATTGGGTTCTCCGGCGGTGAGCCGCTGGTCCGTCAGGACCTGGCCGAGCTGATCGCGGAGGCTCGACGGTTGGGCTTCTACACCAACCTGATCACCTCCGGCATCGGCTTGACCGAACAGAAGATCATCGATTTCAAGGAAGCCGGTCTGGACCATATCCAGATCAGCTTTCAAGCCAGCGACGAGCAAGTGAACAACATGCTCGCCGGCTCGAAAAAAGCCTTCGCGCAGAAGCTCGAAATGGCGCGCGCAGTGAAGAAGCACGGCTACCCGATGGTGCTCAACTTCGTCACGCACCGGCACAACATCGACAAGATCGACAAGATCATCGAGCTTTGTGTGGCCTTGGAAGCGGACTTTGTCGAGTTGGCGACCTGCCAGTTCTACGGCTGGGCGCACCTGAACCGCGTCGGGTTGCTGCCCACCAAAGACCAATTGGTGCGTGCCGAACGTATCACCAACGAATACCGCGTGAAACTCGCCGCCGACAACCACCCGGTCAAGTTGATCTTCGTGACGCCCGACTACTACGAAGAACGCCCGAAAGCCTGCATGAACGGCTGGGGCAATCTGTTCCTGACCGTCACCCCGGACGGTACCGCCCTGCCATGCCACGGCGCGCGACAGATGCCGATCCAGTTCCCGAATGTGCGCGACCACAGCCTGCAGCACATCTGGTACGACTCCTTCGGTTTCAACCGTTTTCGCGGTTACGAATGGATGAAGGAGCCCTGCCGCTCCTGTGATGAAAAGGAAAAGGACTTCGGCGGATGCCGTTGTCAGGCCTTCATGCTCACGGGCGATGCCAGCAACGCGGACCCGGTGTGCAGCAAGTCGCCTCAGCACAGCCTGATCACCCAAGCCCGCGACGAAGCCGAGTATGCTAGCCAGACCATCGAGCAACTGGCTTTCCGCAATGAACGAAACTCACGCCTCATCGCAAAATCCTGATCTGCTCTCTGCTGCCGAGGCTGTGGCGGCAGGGATTGATTTCGCTGAACTGAGCGTCAGTCCTGCCGGCCTTTTCTGGAATGAATTCCGCCCGCAGGACGCGGCCTCACGCATCTGGCGCTGGAGCAACGGCGCCCTTTCATGCCTGACACCGGATGGCTTCAGTGTTCGCAGCCGCGTCTACGAATACGGCGGAGGCTCTTTCTGCCTGACCGACGACGCGGTCGTATTCGTCAACGAAGCCGATCAACAGATCTACCTCCAGGCTTTAGACTCCCCCACGCCACACGCCCTGACTCAAGGCGACAAACGCTACGGCGATGTCCGGTTTGCGCGTGGGCACATTCTGGCGGTTGAGGAAGATCAGGATGTTCATCGTCTGGTCTCCATCGCCCTCGTGGACGGCAGGCGTGAAGTACTGGCCGAAGGCGCCGACTTTTATGCATCGCCCACACTGAGTCCGACAGGTAATCGCCTGGTCTGGATCGAGTGGTGGCGCCCGCACCAACCCTGGACCTCGACGCGATTGATGAGCGTCGAACGCCAGCCCGATGGCAACTGGGGACACGCCCGTTGCCTCGCCGGCGGTTTGGGCCTGGAAGCGCTGCAACAACCGCGCTTCGACGACGCGGGTCGGTTGTATTGCCTGACCGATCGCGCCGGTTTCTGGCAGCCGTGGGTGGAAACGCTGGACGGTTTCGAAGCATTGCCCGCCGCCAAGGCAGACCACGCGCCCGCGCCTTGGCAACTGGGTGGTTCGAGCTGGCTGCCGCTGAACGATGGCGCTTATCTGGCGAGCTGGTCGGAAAACGGCATAGGCGTATTGGGGTTGCGTCTGACGGACGGGTCGCTGGAAGACTTCAGCGGTGAATACGCCCGTTTCCGCAGCCTGGCGATGGACGATCAATATGTCTATTGCATCGCCGCCTCGGCGATCAAGCCGGCAGCCGTGGTGGCGATCAATCGCTCGGACAAACGCGTTAACGTGCTGGCGGGCGGTGTCGCGCCGTTACCCGCCGAACGCATCAGTCGCCCGCAATCGCTGCGTTACCCAAGCGGCAACGCAGAAGCGCACGGTTACTTCTACCCCGCCATGAACGGGGAGGAGAAACCGCCTCTGGTGGTGTTCGTGCACGGCGGCCCGACGTCTGCCTGTTATCCCGTGCTCGACCCGCGCATCCAGTTCTGGACGCAACGAGGCTTCGCGGTCGCCGACCTCAACTATCGCGGCAGCACCGGTTATGGCCGCGCGTATCGGCAGGCGTTGTTTCTGGAATGGGGTGTGGTCGACGTCGAAGACGCTTGCGCAGTCGTCGAACACTTGGGCGAAAGAGGTCTGATCGATCGGAACAATGCCTTCATTCGCGGCGGCAGCGCAGGCGGTTACACGGCCCTGTGTGCGCTGGCGTTCAAGGACGTGTTCCGCGCGGGCGCGAGTCAGTACGGCGTCAGCGATCCCTTGGCGCTGGGCGAGGCCACACACAAGTTCGAGGCTGACTATCTCGACTGGCTGATCGGCGACCCCGACATCGACATGGCCCGCTACCGCGAGCGCACACCGTTGCTGCATGCGGACAAGATCAAGGTGCCGGTGATTTTCTTTCAGGGTGAACTCGATGCCGTGGTCGTTCCGGCCCAGACCCGCGACATGCTCAACGCTCTCTTGGAAAAAGGCATCGCCGCTGAAGGCCATTTCTACCCCGAAGAGCGCCACGGCTTCCGCAAGGCCAGCAACCTGGCTCACGCGCTGGAAACCGAATGGGCGTTCTATCGCAAGGTGATGGACAACTGAGGAGAAACGGGCGGGCAATCAGCGCGCCCACAGCCTGCGGCCAGAATCGAAAGCTTCAAACCCAGTCGCTCGCCCGCTTCTGCCGAAGGCGCAGGAACGCCGGATTTACTTACGGCTGGCGATGATGTACACCGCGTGGACGATGCCAGGGATGTAGCCGAGCAGGGTCAGCAGAATGTTGAGCCAGAAGGCGCCCGCGAAGCCGACTTGCAGGAACACGCCCAAGGGTGGCAGCAGGATGGCGATGATGATGCGAATGATGTCCATGGGTGAGGCTCCTGATTGAGAAGATGGCCCATTCGGGCCACACAGCTAATCGACCTTTTGCGTTTGCAAGGGTTCCGCCACGCATAGCAACACGCCATCAACGCGAATAAAAAAACGCCCCGCACCCAGAAAACCGGTGCAGGGCGAAGCGTACAAAACGCAAGACGGTATGCGGATTACAGAGAAGTGTTACGCCATGAGTGCGCTCGACAGCGCCTGTCGTTGCGGTTTGGCGCGCTGGACGGGACGCGAAGGTCCGACGGAGGTGGGTTCCTCCACCCAGCCCGACAGTTCGTCGATGACGGCAGTGCAGGCATGACCGCGGGCCAGTAATGCCGCGCTGCGGGGGCTGCGATTGGAGTGGTCGCCCAGCACAACGATATCGGCGCGCACACCGTACATGTCTTCGCAGAGCAAGCCGCCCTGCTGCCCGACGGTGCCGCGCGCTTCATTGAAAACCAGCAAAATGTTCAGCTCGCGGCAGAGCTTCGCCACGCCCTGCACATACGCCTGCGACGCAGGCGTAACGACACTTTCACCTTGAATCGGCTCCAGCACGACCGCAACGGTGGTGGAATCCACTGCCGCGGCCATCGCAGCCAGATCGTTGAAAGGAACGTGGCTGAAGCCAGTCGCCATTGACTCGATCAGTGGATCAAAACGACCACCGCTGGCGACGACGACACCGCACTGGCCACGACGATGACGTTCGCCCCACTTGCGTGCAAGCGTCATTGCCCCGCCGAAAGCACCTTCTTCATCGGCGAACAGTCCCGCCTGATCGCTGCCGGTGCGTTGGCGCAGTCGCTGAAGGGGCGACAGCAACGCCGGAGAATCAACCGGAACGGCTCGTTCCGCGTCGGCGCTGCGCAACAGTTTGAACAGATTCATGCGCGCAACCCTTCCAGTGGCAGGCCCAGCAGACGATCGCTCCAGTCCTCAACGCGGCCGGTGCGCAGGCGTTTGAGGGCGATGTCCCGCCAGCGAGAAGACAGCGCCGGGCAGTCGACCAGTTTTTTCAGGCCTGCATGCTCCAGCGGCTCCTGATAAAAACTGCGCAATGCCCAGGCGACCGTCAGACCCGGATAGCTGCGCTGGATCAGTTCGAAGGGATCATCCGGGCTGACGAAGCCAGGTTTCAGCACCCGGTAAAACCAGCCGCAGCGCCCGGTGTCCTGCGCGTGTTGCGGCAGGTCCTGAATCCCCCAACTGTGGCTCAGGCGATAGCACGGCGAGCGCGGCTGACTGATCTGCAGCAACGCGCCGCCCCAACGAAACATGTCGCCCAGGCAAGCATGTTCTTCGGTCAGACCGTGAGAGGAGAGATTTTCGCCGAACGCCGGTGCGCGCCAGTCAATGTGCGGGTAATGCTTGCGCCAGTATTCGTAGTGTTCGGAGGGGTAGTGATGCAGAGCGCGTTCCGGACCGGTATGAAAGCGCGGGTCACCGTGCTCGTCGGTGCCGAGGCCCTGCGGCCAAAGCCATAAACGTCGGTCCAATCGGTGCTTGTCGATATCGCTGATCAATCCATGACCCAGATTTTTCGCTTTACCTATGTAAACACCTTCGACCTGGACACTGTTCATTGCGCGTTATGGCCCCGTAACCCTCGTGAGTTGGGGGTAGACTATGCCTCGCGCATCGAAACGACCATTTCGATTTTCCAGCCATTTCGATAAGACTTACTTATGGATTTCCGCCAACTGCGTTATTTCGTCGCGGTCTACGAAGAAGGTCATGTCGGCCGCGCCGCCGAGCGTCTGTCGTTATCGCAACCAGCGCTTTCGCAACAGATTCGTCTGCTGGAGCACAGCCTCGACGTCAGCCTGTTCGAACGCAGCAGTAAACGCCTCCTGCCAACCCTCGCTGCGCACACGCTGTACAACCACGCCGTCCCGCTGCTCGAAGGGATGCAGCGCGCTCGCGATGCATTGCGCAACTTCAAGGGTCAGTCGCAACGGACGCTGGCCATCGGCGTCATGCAAACCGTGCACTCCAGCCTCGTCCCACAGATGCTTGAACACGTGCGCAAGGAGCAGCCGCACCTGGTGGTGCAGATCTACGAACTGAGCGCGATGGAAATCGAGCGCCGCCTGCTTAACGGCTCGCTGGACATAGGCATCAGCTACCTGCCGCCCCGCCAGCCGGGGCTACACGGCATGCTGCTGTACGAAGACGAACTGAAGCTGGTCATTCCGGCAAATCATCCGTTGCGCGAATTCAAGAAAGTCTCGATGAGCCAGGCGGCCGAACTGCCCATGCTGCTCTTGGGCGAAGAGTTTCAGGTGCGGCAGATCTGGCAAAGCCAATTGAGCAATCTGGGCCGTCGCCCGCACGTCCAGGCTGAACTGAACAACATGGCGGGCATTCTCGACAGCTTGTCGCACATGAAACTTGCCACCGTACTGCCGGGCCGCGCGCAGGACATTCAAGAGAACGAAGAATTGTTGTGGAAACCGCTGAGCGAACCGAGGGTGCCGTTGCAGATCGGACTTGTGTATCGAGATGCACAACGACAGCAAACGACGCTGGAGCTGCTGAAGTCGGTGCTGGAAGAAGTGGTCAATCCCAAACCGTCCGCGCGCGAAGGGTTGTGAGGGAGACGGAAGGATTTTCAACACGCAGATAAAAGAAAACCCCGCCGAGGCGAGGTTTTCCAGACTGTTTCCCTGTGACTTCCCTTTCTTCCCGCCATCCTGGCAGGTAGTCCCTACGTGTCCATGTTGTCTGTTTGCGCATCCTGCGCGACGTCCATGTGTGTAGATTAATCTTGGATCCATTAGAGCGATAGAGCCAGTTTGTCATCACGTCGTGTAAGCAAATGCTTACACGACGGATACATCATCAAAACTGCGAAGCGTCCAGCAGGTACAGCGATTCACTGCCCGCTTTTACCGAGGCTGCCAGCGAATGAATTCTCGGCAACAAACGCGCGAAGTAGAAGCGCGCAGTGCCCAGCTTGCTGGCGTAGAAATCTTCCTGAGCTTCTTTACCGAGCGCTGCCCTGGCCGACATCGCCCACATGTAGGCGTAAGCCGTGTAGCCGAACGCATGCAGGTATTCGACGGAGGCCGCACCGATTTCGTTCGGGTTGGTCCGCGCGCGATCGAGGACCCATTCAGTCAGCTCATCAAGGGTCGTCAGCGCAGCGGCCAACGGCTTGGTGAATTCACTCAGCGTACTGTCGGAAGACGCGATGAATGCGCGGATCTCGTCGGAGAACAGCTTGTAGTAAGCGCCACCACTGCCGACGACTTTACGCCCCATCAGGTCGAGCGCCTGAATACCGTTGGTGCCTTCGTAGATCTGGGTGATGCGCACGTCGCGCACCAGTTGCTCCTGGCCCCACTCACGAATGTAACCGTGGCCGCCGAACACCTGCTGGCCATGCACGGTGGTATTGAGGCCCATGTCCGTCAGGAAGGCCTTGGCGACCGGCGTCAGCAACGCGACCAGCGCATCGGCGCGCTCGCGCACGGCGGCATCTTCGCTGTACTTGGCGGTGTCCAGTTGCATGGCGACGTAGGTGGAGAACGCACGACCGCCTTCGTTCAAGGCCTTCATGGTCAGCAGCATGCGACGCACATCAGGATGAACGATGATCGGGTCGGCGACGGTGTCTTTGGACTGAGCGCCGGTTGGTGCACGGCTTTGCAGGCGATCGCGGGCGTATTCGATGGCGTTCTGGTAAGAGCGCTCACCCGATGCCAGGCCCTGGATGCCAACGCCCAGACGCTCGTAGTTCATCATCGTGAACATCGCCGCCAGGCCTTTGTTTGGCTCACCGACCAGATAGCCCTCGGCTTGATCGAAGTTCATGACGCAGGTCGCCGACGCCTGAATGCCCATTTTATGTTCGATCGAACCGCAGGAAACCGTATTACGCGCTCCCAGACTGCCGTCATCGTTGACCAGGAATTTGGGCACCAAGAACAAAGAAATGCCTTTCGGACCTGCGGGCGCGTCCGGCAGCTTGGCCAGCACCAGATGAATGATGTTTTCGGTCAGGTCGTGCTCGCCGCCGGTGATGAAAATCTTGGTGCCGCTGATTTTGTAGGAACCGTCGGCCTGAGGCTCGGCCTTTGTGCGCATGATCCCCAGATCGGTGCCGGCGTGCGCCTCGGTCAAACACATGGAGCCGGCCCAGATACCGGCATACATGTTTGGCAGGTAAGTGGCCTTCAAGTCCTCACTGGCGTGGTTGTTGATCGACACACACGCGCCAGAGGTAAGCATCGGATACAGCCCGAATGCGAGGCTCGACGAGTTGACCATTTCTTCGACTTGGGCCGAGACCGCCTTCGGCATGCCCATGCCGCCAAACTCAGGGTTACCGCCAACGCCAACCCAGCCGCCTTCGGCATAGGTTTTGTAAGCCTGGACGAAACCCGCCGGCGTGGTCACGGCGGTGTCTTTCCAGTGGCAGCCTTCTTCGTCGGCTGCACGGCTCAGCGGCGCAACGGATTTGCCGGTGACCTTGCCCGCCTCTTCGAGAATGGCCTCGACGGTTTCTACATCCACCGCCTCGGACAGCTCGGGCAACGTGGCCCAGAGCCTGGAGACTTCGAACACTTCATTCAGGACGAAGCGCATATCGCGCAAAGGCGCTTTGTAGTCAGCCATGGCAAACCTCGCAAACAGCAGCAGATAACCCGGAAAAAGGGACGCCGCCGTCAGGCAGCGGCGTCGATGTGTCAGTGGAATCGAGTGTACATGAACACCATTTGCGACACATAGGGTCAAGGAGTGACCATTTATCTATTTTTGGTCACTTGCGAACAGTGGGCATTCATAGGCCTTCACCGAGCCGTGAAAGCCTTTGATTACACAGAAGAAGGCATTTGGATCAGCTGGCGGCAGCCATTCTGACGGCACCGCGCTTGTTCGTCTGACCGTGCGATACCACGCAATTCCGGCCCGCACCTTTGGCCGCATAGAGCGCCTGATCCGCCGCCTTGAGCACTTCTTCCGGATTGCGATGTTCCGGCTGGCGCTCAGCGACGCCGATGCTGACCGTGACCGACACCGTCGAAGCTTGCGAGCCCGCCCGGCGCTGGCGACCTTGCTGATCATCCTGCGGCCGACTGTCCGGGTTGCGCAGGTGAATCGCGTAGTTGGCGATGGTTTCGCGGATCACTTCCAGGTGCGGCATGCACTCTTCCAGCGTCTTGCCCGCGAAGACGATCGCAAACTCCTCACCGCCGTAGCGATAGGCGCGACCGCCACCGTTGGTGATCTTCGACAACTTGCTGGCAACCAGACGCAGCACCTGATCGCCGACGTCGTGACCGTGGGTGTCGTTGAATTTCTTGAAGTGGTCAACGTCGCTCATGGCCAACACGTAGTTGCGGCCGAGGCGCTGCATCCGCTCGTTGAGTGCGCGTCGTCCGGGCAAACCGGTCAGCTCGTCGCGGAAGGCCATCTGATAGGCCTCGTGCGCGACCGCCGAGGCAATCATCAACATGACCTGGCTGCACATGATGTTCAGCGTGAAGGGCAGGATGAAAGTTTTGGGCAGCGCCCAGAACAATCCGAGCAAACCGACCAGTTGCGCCGCATGCAGCGGACGGGGTTTGCGGATGTACTGCGTGATGAGCACTGCGAAACCGATCAGGAACGTCGCGTAAGACAACTGGATCAGGCTCATCCACTCGCCGTGCAACGAGGGCCAGCGGATGTCGGCGAGCCAGGCCAGCAACGCTTCGGGGAAACTTTGCTCAAGCCCGAGCGCCACGCTGCCCACCGCCACGAAAACGGCCAGACGGGCAACGAGATCCTGAAACAGGTGCGTGCGTTCTTCCCATGCGGCATACAGCGCGTACATCACCGGCAACAGCAGACAACACAGGTGGAACACCACGGCAGCGTCGTCGCGGACCTTGCCGTTGTCCCGGTAGTAATCGGTTTGTGTGTCGAGCAGGAAATATGCGGTGTACACGGTGATCATCAGAAACAGTTCGCGCTGGCGTTTATAAACGCCGCAATACGCACCGCCGAGCAACAGCACCAACGTGGGCAGCACGTTGAAGAGTGAAGTGAAGAAGACGTTGAGGTCCTTGACGTACGCAGCCGCAAGTCCGGCGATCAACAACGCCAGGGACGGTAAAAAATGGCTGAGACGTGCAGCGGAAGGGCGCAGCAAGAGGAATGTCTCCTACTTGTACAAATCAAATGGCATTGTGCCTGTATCGGCCAGATCATAGATTTGATGAGGAGAATTTGTGAGATAGATCACTGTTTTTTGCGTCACCTCAAACCTGTAGGAGCGCGCTTACCCGCGAATGAATGGCACATCCACCACCATTGCATTGGAGGTACCGACCTGATCGCGGGCAAGCGCGCTCCTACAAGGTTTGCGTTGCGCACAAAAAAGCCGCTTACCCCGAAGGGCAAGCGGCTTTGAGGTAAAACCCTGCGGCTGACTCAGTAAGCCAGGCCGAAGTGCTCTTCGTTCATGTCCATCAGGTTGTTGGCGCCCGACAGCATGGCCGCAACGTGAGTGCGGGTGCGCGGCAGGATGCGCTGGAAGTAGAAACGAGCGGTCTGCAGCTTCGCGGTGTAGAACGCTTCTTCCGTGGTGCCGGCCGCCAGTTTTTCGGCCGCCACACGCGCCATGTCAGCCCAGAAGTACGCCAGGCAGACGTAACCGGAGAACATCAGGTAATCCACCGAAGCGGCACCGACTTCTTCGCGGTCTTTCATGGCGGCCATGCCGACCTTCATGGTCAACTCGCCCCACTCTTTGTTCAGCGCAGCCAGCGGCGTCACGAATTCGTTGACGGCTTCATTGCCTTCCTGCGACTGGCAGAACTTGTGAACGATCTTGGTGAAGCCCTTCAGCGCTTCGCCTTGCGTCATTAGTACTTTACGACCCAGCAGGTCGAGCGCCTGAACGCCGGTGGTGCCTTCGTACAGCATCGAAATACGGCTGTCGCGGACGTTCTGCTCCATGCCCCACTCGGCGATGAAGCCATGGCCGCCATAGATTTGAACGCCGTGGTTGGCCGACTCGAAACCGACTTCGGTCATGAACGCCTTGGCAATCGGGGTCATGAACGCCAGCAGGCCGTCGGCTTGCTTCTTGGCTTCGGCGTCGTCGCTGTATTTGACGATGTCGACCTGTTTGGCCGTGAAGTAAACCATTGCACGCGTGCCTTCGGCGAAAGCCTTCATGGTCAGCAGCATGCGACGTACGTCAGGGTGGACGATGATCGGGTCAGCGGCTTTTTCAGGCGCTTTCGGGCCGGTCAGCGAACGCATTTGCAGACGCTCACGGGCGTATTTCAGACCACCCTGGAAGCCGATCTCGGCGTGAGCCAGACCTTGCAATGCAGTGCCCAGACGCGCGGTGTTCATAAAGGTGAACATGCAGTTCAGGCCTTTGTTCGCCGGGCCGATCAGGAAACCGGTGGCGCCGTCGAAGTTCATCACGCAGGTGGCGTTACCGTGGATGCCCATCTTGTGTTCCAGCGAGCCGCAGTTCACCGCATTGCGCTCGCCAATGCTGCCGTCAGCGGCTGGCAGGAACTTCGGAACGATGAACAGCGAAATGCCTTTGGTGCCAGCAGGCGCGTCGGGCAGGCGGGCCAGCACGATGTGGACGATGTTATCGGCCATGTCGTGTTCGCCAGCGGAAATGAAAATCTTGGTGCCAGAGACTTTATAGGAACCGTCAGCCTGAGGCTCGGCCTTGGTGCGCAGCATGCCCAGGTCGGTACCGCAGTGAGGTTCGGTCAGGCACATGGTGCCGGTCCACTCGCCCGACACGAGTTTGGTCAGGTAAGCCTCTTGCTGCTCAGGGGTGCCGTGCTCGGAGATGGTGTTCATCGCGCCATGAGACAAGCCTGGGTACATGCCCCACGACCAGTTGGCTTCACCGACCATTTCGCTGACCGCCAGGCCCAGCGATTCAGGCAGGCCTTGACCGCCGTGCGCAACGTCATGGGCCAGACTCGGCCAGCCGCCTTCGACGAACTGTTTGTAAGCCTCTTTGAAGCCGGTCGGCGTTTTAACGCCGGTCTCGCTCCAAGTGCAGCCTTCGGTGTCACCCACACGATTCAGCGGTGCCAGTACCTGCTCACAAAACTTGGCGCCTTCCTCGAGAATGGCGTCAACCATGTCAGGCGTGGCGTCCTGGCATGCTGGCAGACTCTGATAGTGCGCTTCGTAACCAAGCAGTTCGTCACGAACGAAGCGAATATCACGCAAGGGGGCCTTGTAGTCAGGCATAGCGATAAACCTCTGCTGATGAATCCTGGAATTGGATGACCGTTCGGTCACTGCGGGGACTGGCCCCTCCGCCGAAGTCTATTGTTTTGTTCGGCGGTCAAACAGGTGTTTGAAACATACGTTTACGCCTAATCCTTGTCAAGGGTGCGTCACGCACCTTTCATCGTCGGCACGTTGAACATCAGGCAGGAACAGGCCCGCAGTCGTGTCGGCGACTGAGCCGAATACGTTGAGTCTAGTTGAGGAGGCGTTGCGAACGGCCTTCAGAAGGCGGTGATTCGGACGGCTGATAAGGCGTTATTCAGAAGGAGGGCGTACAACGACGACGTGCGCCGAAGCGCACGTGGGAGAAAGCATCAAGCAAATGTCAGGCGTAGGTGTCGATCAGCGTGCCGAGCATTTCGTCGCTGGCTTTTTCGACTTTGACGCCCGCCTGAACCTGGATCTTGCCTTGGGTCAGTTCGACGATATTGGTCGCCATGTCGGAGGCCGGGGGACGATCGACCGCACGCAAACGCTCAAGCTGGAAATCGGAGGACTGGGTGCGTCCGGATACTTCCGTCGCAGGGCTGGCCAGCTGGGTGGCGGCCTGATCGACACGGTTCTGCCCGACCTGGATAGCACTCAGGCCTGGATACAGCGTGTTGTTCAGTGAAATTTGCATGACCACGGTCCTCTGTTCATAAAGCGAACAGTCAGTATTGAAACAGACGACGGATGAAAACACCCGACAAAAACAATAATGGCACTGGGCCTGCTAATAGAGACGACCTCAGCCTGCGAACAACCGTTTGCGCCTCACAGACGTGGCAACCGGTAACATGCGCTGCCAGAAATGGGTGCAACGCGAAACAATCCGAGGCATCACCTTAACCGGTCCGGCCCTTGTGCGCCGCAGTCAAACCCTTGAACTGTGCAGTGGCGCACATCCTGCATCCTGTGCTGAACTGCCCTTCTCTCACGGATCAGCTGTCGAACGCCGCCATGCGCCCAAAGGAACTGAAACACTGGACCACCGGAATCGCCCATCTTCTCGACCTTCCGGGCGGTGCAGCGCGTCTGGGCGGATTGAGTCAGTGGCTCAAACAGATTGCGCCCGTCGACCATTTCGTCCTGTTCGTTTATGAAGGCAACCACCGTCCGTTAGCGCTGTTCGACACCTTCCCGCCCGACAAACGCAAGATCTACGTCGACGACTATCAAGTCGGGCCTTACTTGCTCGATCCGTTTTATCTCGCTTGTACGCGCAAACAACCGCCCGGGCTCTGGCGGTTGCGGCAGTTCGCGCCCGACCACTTCTACCTCAGCGAATACTATCTGGCGTACTACCAGCAAACGGGCCTGGCCGAGGAAGTCGCGTTCTTCATCGACCTGGGCGGTGACGCCATGGCGGTGTTGTCGTTGATGCGCGCGACGGCCAGCTGTGCGTTCAGCCGCGATGAACTGCAGTTGATCGAGTGCGCGCAGGCCATCGTCGAACAGGTCATTACCGAAGCCTGGCGTCAGCATCGCGAGCAACAGCCGCGCTCGACACAGGATCTGGACTTCAAGGTACACGCCGCTTTCGATCATTTCGGCGATCACATTCTCACCGGACGCGAGCAGGAAATCGTTCGTCTGTTGCTGCGCGGTCATTCCAGCGCGTCCGTCGCGGAGCAGCTTTCAATCAGTCCGGGCACCGTGAAAATTCATCGCAAGAACATCTACGCCAAGCTCGGCATCGGCAGTCAGGCCGAGCTTCTGGGGCTGTTCATCCGCGAGCTGACCGGACCGGACGTCGCCGTTTCCGCCTGAGGGATCCTCGGTGGGAGCTGCCGGAGGTTACGACGGTGGCGAATGCGGACGTTCTGCCTGCAGAAGAGTGTTGGATGTCCGGCCTCTTCGCGACCCTCGTAACCTCGGATTGCTTCTACAGGTTGCGCGCTTAATGCCTGCTACGTTATCCACCAAAAGAACCAGCGTGACGTGGATTACCGATGGAGGATCCAGAAACGACCTCTATCCCCCAAGGGATATATACAGCGCAAAACCGCGATTGCTAGTTTGGCCTCCATTGCAGCGAACCCTGCACGGAATGCGAGAGCCCATGATGAGCGACAGTCGCCACGAAAACGATATCGAGTTCTGCAACGTAGAGAAGCACTACGGGAACCTCAAGGCCGTGAACAACCTGAGCTTTCAGGTCAAGCGCGGCACCTTTCACTCCTTCCTCGGCGGCTCGGGCTGCGGCAAGACCACCACGCTGCGCATGATTGCAGGCTTCGATCAGCCGACCCTGGGCGAAGTGCGGCTGGCGGGCAAGAACGTCGCCGGCGTGCCGGCTTACCAGCGTCCGGTGAACATGGTTTTCCAGCACTACGCGCTGTTTCCCCACATGACCGTCTCGCAAAACATCGCCTACGGCCTGCGCTACCTCACGCCTCGCCCCGACAAGAAAGAACAGCAACGGCGCGCAGACGAAGCGCTGGAGATGGTTCGGCTGTCCGGGCTCGGGCATCGCAAGCCGAGCGAATTATCCGGCGGTCAGCAACAGCGTGTGGCACTTGCCCGGGCACTGGTGAACAAACCCACCGTGCTGCTGCTCGATGAGCCGCTGGCCGCACTGGACCGCAAGCTGCGCAAGGAAATGCAATCCGAATTGCTGCGCTTGCAGCGCGAAGTCGGCATCACGTTCGTGCTGGTCACTCACGATCAGGAAGAAGCGCTGTCGATGAGCGACAGCATCAGCGTCATGCACAGCGGATCGATCATTCAGACCGCATCTCCCGAACAACTCTACGAAGCACCGGCCACGCGCTATGTCGCCGACTTCATTGGCGAATCCAACCTGTTCAACGGCACAGTGCGCCAAGTACAGGGCAATTCGGCCGTGCTGCGCACTGAACACGGCATTGAGTTGAGCAGCCCGTTGACGCCAAACGGCACCACGTTGAGCGCCAACACCGAAGGTTGCATCGCCGTGCGCCCGGAGCTGATCGACATCGCCGCAAAAGGTGGTTTGCAAGGTCGGGACGTGACCCTGGACGGCTCCGTCGAAGACCGAATCTACCTTGGCAACATCACTGAATACCGCGTGCGCACCCAGCCGTTCGGCATCGTCTGCGTGCGCGTCCCGCGCCAGCAAGGCTCGGGCGGTCAGGGCACGGTTGACCCGTCGGGTTTTGAGCACGGCGCCGCCGTTCAGGTGGGCTGGAACAACGCCAGCGGCCTGGCCATGGCCTTGTAGCGACTCAAGTAATGAGCAACGCCACGCTAACGATTGAATCACTTATCAGACGGGGAGAATGCCATGGACCAGAAGACCTTTATCAAGACGATGCGCAGTTGGCAGAACGGCTCGATCACGCGCCGTGACTTCCTGGGGCGCACAGGTCTTGGCATTGCCGCTGCGGTGGTTGCCACCAACATGCCGGGCTTGCTCGCGGGCAGTTCCACCGCCAGCGCGCTGGGCGCCGAGAAGAGCATCGGCGATCGTCTCGGTCTGGCGACCTGGCCCAATTACCACAGCCAGGAAAACCTCGATAACTTTGCCAAAACCACCGGCGCCCGGGTGTCGATGAGCGTGTTCGGCTCCAATGAAGAAATGCTCGCCAAGCTGCAGGCCGGTGGCAGCGGCTGGGACGTACTGGTGCCGACCAACTACACCATCAGCACCTACGTCAAACTGGGGCTAATCGAACCCCTGGACCTGGCTCGCATTCCCAATTTCGAACCGTCAGCGTTCCAGGAAAAATTCATGGCCCAAGGCACGGTCGACGGCAAGGTCTATGCCGTGCCTAAGAACTGGGGCACCACCGGCATGGCCTACGACAGCGCCAAGCTCAAGGCAAAGCCGACATCGTGGAAAGAATTCTGGGCGATCGCCAAGGATCAGGCCGACGGCCGCACCATGGTTCACGACTATCAATTGACCGCCATCGGCAACGCGCTGAAATCCTTCGGCTACAGCTTCAACTCGCTGGACCCCAAAGAGCTGGCCGATGCCGAGAAGCTGCTGATCGAGGTCAAGCCGCACCTGTTCGCCATCAACTCGGACATCCAGCCTTCAATGCGCAGCGGCGACGCGATTATGGCCATGTCCTGGACCGGCGACGCCTCGCAGCTGCACCGCGACATTCCGTCGATGGTCTACGCGCTGGGCAAGGAAGGCGGCGAACTGTGGAGCGATTTCTTCGCCATCCCCAAAAGCACCGAGCACAAGGACGCCGCCTACGCGTTTATCAATTACCTGCTCGATCCACAACACAACAAGCTGGAAGTGCTAAGCCACGGCTACCCAAGCGGCGACAAGCGCGTCGATGCGTTGCTGCCGGCGGCCATGCTCAACGATCCGATCATGTACCCGGCCGCCGAGCAGTTGAGCCCGCTGGAATTCGGCGCCGCCGCGACCCTGACCAGTCCACTGCGCGCCGAACTGATGGCCCGTTTCAAATCCGCTTGATCCCTGGCTATGAGCAATAAGGAACCGCACATGGATGCCGTCATCAACCCTGCCACCCGGCACGCCGAGGCGAGCGTGGACGCGGACAGTCAGCGCGCGCAAAACAAGCGGCGCAGCCTGGGGCGACGCATCACGCTGCTGATGCTCCTGCCGTCGACCTTGTGGTTCCTGCTGCTTCTGGTGATGCCGCTGGTAATCATTCTGGTCTTCAGTTTTGGCGAACGCAGCGCCGTCGGCGGTTACGCCGGCGGCCTGACACTGGCCAACTACCTCAACCTCGGCTCCCGCGCAGCGGCGTTCGGCAACACGCTGGTACTGGCGCCGCTGGGAACGCTGGTGTGTCTGCTGGCGGCGTATCCGCTGGCCTATTTTCTCGCGGTCAGGGCCGGCAAGAATCGTTCGCTGTTACTGACCCTGGTGATCGTACCGTTCTGGACCAGCTTTCTGATTCGTACCTACGCGTGGATCTTCATCCTCAGTGGCAAGGGCATTCCGGCCCTGCTGGCGAGCGTCGGCCTGGACGACGTGCGCCTGATCAACACGCCATACGCCGTGCTGATCGGCATCGTCTATGGCTACCTGCCGCTGATGGTGTTTCCGATCTACGTCAGCCTGGAAAAGCTCGACAAACGTCTGCTGGAAGCCTCGGCCGATCTGGGCGCCAGCGCCTTCGAGAGTTTTCGCCGGGTTACCCTGCCATTGTCGGCACCGGGGATCATCACCGGAGTGATGCTGGTGTTCATTCTGTTGATGGGCGAGTTCCTGATCCCCGCCGTGCTCGGCGGCGGCAAGGTGTTCTTCGTCGGCAACGCGCTGGTGGACCTGTTCCTGCAATCGCGCAACTGGCCGTTTGGCAGTGCGCTGGCCATGACTCTGGTGGCGATCATGCTGGTGATCATCGGCGTCTATCTGAAGCTGGTCGCCCGATTCGGTGGCAAGCCTGGCGAAGGAGCGCTCTAAGATGTGGCTGCGGACCTACTCCACTTCGCTGTACCTGTTTCTCTACCTGCCGATTGCCTTGATCATGCTGTTCAGCTTCAACGCCGGACGCAGCGGACTGGCCTTCGAATGCTGCTCGGTGCAGTGGTTCGGTCGCGCGTTCAGTAACCCGTTCATCATGGAAGCGTTGGGCAACAGCGCCTTGATCGCCGGTTGTTCGGCGGTACTTGCCACCCTGTTCGGCACGCTGGCGGTCTTCGGCCTGCAACGCGCCGGCGCCAAGGTTCGCCTGGTATTCGACGCCCTGACCTACTGCGCGATCATCATCCCCGGCATCGTGATTGGCATCTCGACGCTGATCGCCTTCATCAGCGTGTTCGACCTGATCAACCCGCTACTCGCCCAACTGATCCCCAGCTTTCCAAAGCTCAACATGGGTTTCTTCACCGTGGTCGCCGCGCACTCGCTGTTCACCATGGCATTGGTCATGGTGATCGTGCGCAGCCGCGTCGACTCTCTGGATAAAGCGCTGCAAGAAGCATCTGCCGACTTGTACGCGCCGCCGCTCGAAACCTTCTGGCGCGTGACACTGCCGCAGATCACCCCCGCGATCATGGCGGGCTTTCTGTTGGCGTTCACTTTCAGCTTCGACGACTTCATCATCGCCTTCTTCGTCGCCGGCCCTGAAACCACGTTGCCTATCTACATCTTTTCGTCCATCCGGCGCGGAGTGACACCCGAGATCAACGCCGTCTCGACCGTGATCATCTGCGCCTCGCTGGCCCTGCTGTTCACCTCCCGTTACCTGCAAAATCGCCGCACAGGAGCCTCACATGCGTGATCAGTTGTACATCAACGGCGAGTGGGTCAGCCCGGATCTGGGCGGCTACCTGGACGTCATCGATCCGGCGACGGAGCAGGTCCTGCAACGGGTTGCGGCGGGCACGGAAGAAGACATCGATCACGCCGTGCGCGCGGCGCGCCGAGCCTTCGACAGTGACTGGGGACACACCACCGGGGCGCAACGTGCCGTCTGGCTGGAAGCCCTGGCTGATGAACTTCAGGGCTCGCAAGACGAACTGGCGACGCTGGAAGTGCACGACAACGGCAAGCCCCTGCCTGAAGCCCAGTGGGACATCGGCGATGCAATCGCCTGCTTCCGCTATTACGCAGGCCTGGCACGTGAACTCGACGGCCGTCAGGATCAGCCTCTGGCCCTGCCCGATGAGCGTTTCCGTTGCCGCACCCGGCTGGAGCCCATCGGTGTTGCGGGGCAGATCATTCCCTGGAACTACCCGCTGCTGATGGCGGCGTGGAAGGTCGCGCCCGCGCTGGCGGCCGGTGCGACGGTGGTCCTGAAGCCTTCGGAGCTGACGCCGTTGACCGCGCTGGAACTGGCCGGCGCGGCAGATCGAATTGGCCTTCCAGCGGGTGTGCTGAACATCGTGACCGGCTTGGGCGCCGATGCGGGCAGCCCGCTGACGCTGCATCCCGGGGTCGACAAGCTGGCCTTCACCGGCAGTGTCCCGACCGGCTCGAAAATCATGTCGGCGGCCGCCAGTGACATCAAGAACATCAGCCTGGAGCTGGGCGGCAAATCGGCGTTCATCGTGTTCGACGATGCCGACGTCGAGGCAGCGGTAGAGTGGATTCTGTTCGGGATTTTCTGGAATCAGGGCCAGGTCTGCAGCGCGACGTCGCGGTTGCTGGTGCAGGACAACATTGCGGGGCGACTGATCGAGCGCCTGGTCGAGGAGACCCGCAAGATCACCATCGGCCAAGGGCTTGAGCCGAACGTATTACTGGGGCCGCTGGTCAGTCGAGGTCAATACGAAAAGGTGTTGGGTTTCGTCGATCAGGGCGTCGCCAGCGGCGCAAAGCTGCTGACGGGCGGGAAACGTCCGTCGCACCGGTCACACGGTTATTTCATGGAGCCTGCGATCTTTGACGAACCAGCGCACAACAGCATCGTCTGGCGTGAAGAAATCTTCGGCCCGGTGTTGTGTGTCAAACGCTTCAAGGATGAGGCGCAAGCGGTGCAGATGGCCAACGCCAGCCGCTTCGGGCTCGCCGCCGCCGTGATGAGTGCCGATCCACAACGTGCGACACGGGTGGCCAACCAACTGCGCGCAGGAATCATCTGGGTCAACTGCTCGCAACCCACTTTCGTTGAAGCGCCTTGGGGCGGCATGAAGCACAGCGGGATCGGACGCGAGCTGGGTCAATGGGGGCTGGACAATTATCTGGAGGTCAAGCAAGTGACCGAGTACGTCAGCGATACGCCATGGGGTTGGTATATCAAATGACTTGTCTGATGGCTCCCACGCTCTGCGTGGTAATGCCGCCCTGGACGCTCCGCGTCTGCTGCTTGATTGACGCAGAGCGTCAGGCGCTGCATTACCACGCGGAGCGTGGGAACGATCAAACCGGGCAGAATCAAAAGCCCTGATTCCGAAGCACGCTAATCCAGCAGCTCCAGATGCAAATGCTCGGCGACCATTTCCGGCGTGGCTTTCTTCATGTGAGGCACGCGCCCCAGGCATGGTGCGGGCAGACGCTCGGCCAGGGTCGCAAGGTTCTCTTCGAGGCGGGACGTCTTGGGATCGATGATGTTCGCGACCCAGCCCGCCAGTTGCAGGCCGTCGTTGGCAATCGCCTCGGCAGACAGCAACGCATGGCTGATGCAGCCCAGACGCACGCCCACCACCAGAATGACCGGCAGGTCGAGTGCAATCGCCAAGTCAGACAGATTGGCCTGGTCCGCCAGCGGCACGCGCCAACCACCGGCGCCCTCGATCAGCGTGAAGTCGGCCTTTTTCTCAAGGATGTGTCGCATGGGCCCGAGCAGGGATTGCACGGTCAGCGCCACGCCCGCCTCACGAGCCGCCAGGTGCGGGGCGATGGGCGGTTCAAACGCAACCGGGTTGACCTCGTTGTATGTCAGCTCGACCGAACACTCGGCGCGCAACGCCACGGCATCAGGATTACGCAAGCCCTTGGGCTTGACGTCGCAGCCAGACGCAACGGGTTTGCCCGCCGCCGTGCTCAATCCGGATTGTCGCGCCGCATACAGCAGTCCCGTGGCAATGGTGGTCTTGCCAACGTCGGTGTCGGTTCCCGCGATGAAATACGCAGCACTCATCTTGGCGACCATCCGTTCAGATATTTTCAAACTATTGCCTACTCACTATAAGCGCTCACACGAACGGCGCTCGCTAAACCGGTCATTTTTTAAACAGCTGCTGGCTTTTCCAACACCGCGTAGACCACTTGGTAGGTCGCCGGCAGGCCTTTCTCCTGTCGGAACCCTTCATACGCCTCAATCAACGCCTGAATCCGCGCGCGGCCAGTCAAACCTCCCGGACGCCCCGGATTGATATTGTGCGCACCCAATGCCTTCAACTCGTGGGTCAGGCTGCGGACATCCGGGTAATGAAGCACATGGGGCAACACGTTCAGGCTGCGAATCTGCAAACCGCTGGCGGCGCACAGGCGTTGGTAGTCGTCGAACTCACGGAAACGATTGACGTGGACCATGCCGTCCACTGCCTGCCAGCTGTCCCGCAGTTCGTACAACGTGCCGACACACAGGCTGGCGAACCCGAAGATGCCGCCCGGCTGCAACACGCGACGCGCCTCGCTCAGCACCGCCGCGAAATCCGAGCACCACTGCACGGCCAGACTGGAAAACATCAGCTCGACGCTGGCATCACGCAACGGCAGGTTTTCGGCATCGCCTGCGACGTAATGCTGCGCGCCACCCAGAGGCCGCGCGTGGCGCAGCATGCCTTCGGCGATGTCCAGCGCGATACCGTCGCTGTCCGGAAAGTTCTTCGCCAATACACGGCTGAAATAGCCGGTGCCGCTGCCCAGATCGAGCCAGCGCGCAGGGGTGATGTCCGGCAGGCGCGACATCAGCTCGCTGCCGACCGCGCGTTGCAGATCCGCGACGCTGTCGTAGCTGGCCGCCGCTTTAGAGAAGGACGCCGCCACCTGACGCTTGTCGGGCAAATGGCACTGGGTCGTCGTCTGTTGCTGTTTCACGGCTTTGAGCACCGCACAGTGGGAAAGATCAGTCATCACCAGACTCATGTAGGAACGCCTGGACCGCTGCGGCCACGCCGTGGGGATTTTCCAGGATGAACGCGTGACTCGCTTGTTCGATCACGCCGACTTCGATGTCGGGCAGGAGCGTGAGCAGGTCGGCCGAGGCTTCTGCCGGCACTAACGCATCGAGACCGCCAAACAGGTGCAATTGCGGGCCGCGATACGCTTGCAGCGCGGCGCGGGTGTCCATTTTTTCGAGCAGTTTGAGGCCTTCGATCAGGCCGTTGCCGATGCCATGGGGCGCGCCCGCCTTGAGCTGCCGGGACAACGCACGCGGCTCTTCAGCACCTTGTACGCAAAGCAGGCTGAAACGCTTGAGGGTGGCGTCTGCGTCGGCTCTGCAGCCCGCGATGAACGCAGCGAAGTCCGTCTGCGGCATCGCATTCGGCCATTGGCTGCGGGCGACGAAACATACGTTGCTGGCGAATGTCGCCAATCCACAACAGCGCTCACCACGCCGCGCCGCCAGCTCAGCAGCGAGCATGCCGCCGAGCGACCACCCGCCCAACCAGGCGTTGTCCGGCAAGGTGGAGTCCAGCTCGTCGAGCCAGTCATCGAGGTGATCGTTGTCCAGATCGGGCAACGGCTCGATCTCGACGTGAAGGTGCTCGTCCAGCCCACGTAACGCTGCCGCCAAGGGCTCCAGCGGCGACACGCCCAGGCCCCAACCCGGCAGCAGGATCAACCGATTACGCATGGTGTGCCTCCACCGGCTCACTCGTCCCCAGCAGCGGATAACACTGCTCCAGTGCTTCCAACAATAGCCGCACCTGAGCCTCGCTGTGCGCCGCTGACAACGTCACGCGTAAACGCGCGCTGCCTGCGGGAACGGTCGGCGGACGAATCGCCGTGACCATCAACCCGCGTTCACGCAGCATCTGCGACAAACGCAGCGCCCGGTCGCTGTCGCCGATGAGGATGGGCTGAATCGGTGTGAAGCTGTCCATCAGCTCAAGGCCGATCGCTTCGGCGCCGTCGCGGAACTGCTTGATCAAGGCCTTGAGATGCTCGCGACGCCAGTGCTCGGTGCGCAGCAGTTCAAGGCTTTTCAGCGTGGCGCACGCCAACCCCGGCGGCTGACTGGTGGTGTAGATATACGGGCGGGCGAACTGGATCAGGGTTTCGATCAGCTCCTCGCTTCCTGCGACGAAGGCGCCTGCCGTACCGAAGGATTTGCCGAGGGTGCCGATCAGTACAGGCACGTCCTCCATGGTCATCCCGAAATGCTCGACGATGCCCGCACCGATTGCGCCCAAAGGCCCGAAGCCGTGGGCGTCGTCGACCATCAGCCAGGCGTTTTTCGCCTTGGCGACCTTTGCCAGCGCGGGCAGATCGGCGATGTCGCCGTCCATGCTGAACACACCGTCGGTCACCACCAGCGTGTCGCCCACGGCTTTTTCAAGCCGACTGTTCAGGCTGTCGGGGTCGTTATGCAGATAACGGGAGAAACGGGCACCACTGAGCAGGCCGGCATCGAGCAAGGAGGCGTGATTGAGGCGGTCTTCCAGCACCGTGTCGCCCTGCCCCACCAATGCTGTGACGGCACCGAGGTTCGCCATGTATCCGTTGGAAAACAGCAAGGCACGAGGACGACCGGTCAGGTCAGCCAGTGCTTCTTCAAGTTCGTGGTGCGGCGTGCTGTGGCCGATGACCAGGTGCGAGGCACCGCCACCGACACCCCAGCGCTCGGCACCCGCTTTCCAGGCCCCAATCACATCGGGGTGATTGGCCAGCCCCATGTAGTCGTTGTTGCAGAACGCCAGCAGCGGCTGGCCATCGACCACGACTTCAGGCCCTTGCGGGCTTTGCAGCAAGGGGCGCTGGCGATAAAGGTGTTCGGCACGACGAGCAGCGAGACGTGCGCTCAGATCGAAAGACATGCAGGCCTCGTGTTTAAACCAAAAATGAGGACCTGTAGGAGCGCGCTTGCCCGCGATAAAGACCGGTCTGCGCCATCTCTGTCGACTGACACGCCGCCATCGCGGGCAAGGGCGCTCCTACAAGGGGTCCGCGTGCTGTCACACCGCCGCGTCGTAAAACATCTCGCTGCTCTTCTGCTCGATCAGTGCCTGCTCGATAGCGGCTTGATGCACTTCGTCCGAGTGTTCTTCACGGGCTTCTGGCTGGATGCCCAGACGTGAGAACAGCAGCATGTCTTTGTCGGCCTGCGGGTTGGCCGTGGTCAGCAGTTTGTCGCCGTAGAAGATCGAGTTCGCGCCGGCAAAGAACGCCAGGGCCTGCATCTGATCGTTCATGGCTTCGCGGCCAGCGGACAGGCGCACGTGGGATTTCGGCATCAAAATACGGGCGACGGCCAGCATGCGAATGAAATCGAACGGGTCCACATCTTCAGCGTTGGCCAGCGGCGTGCCCGCCACTTTCACCAGCATGTTGATCGGCACGGATTCCGGATGCTCCGGCAGGTTGGCCAGCTGAATCAGCAGGTTGGCGCGGTCATCCAGCGACTCGCCCATGCCCAGAATGCCGCCTGAGCAGATCTTCATGCCCGCATCGCGCACATAGGCCAGCGTCTGCAGACGCTCGCTGTAGGTGCGGGTGGTGATGATGCTGGTGTAGAAGTCCGGCGAGGTGTCGAGGTTGTGGTTGTAATAATCCAGACCCGCATCCGCCAACGCCTTGGTTTGATCCTGATCCAGCTTGCCCAGGGTCATGCAGGTTTCCAGGCCCATGGCCTTCACGCCTTTAACCATTTCGAGCACGTACGGCATGTCTTTGGCCGATGGGTGCTTCCACGCCGCGCCCATGCAGAAACGCGTGGAACCGATGGCTTTGGCACGCGCCGCTTCTTCCAGCACCTGCTGGACCTGCATCAGCTTCTCTTTTTCCAGACCGGTGTTGTAGTGACCGGACTGCGGGCAGTACTTGCAGTCTTCAGGGCAGGCGCCGGTCTTGATCGACAGCAGCGTGGAAACCTGAACGCGGTTGGCGTCGAAATGAGCGCGGTGCACGGTTTGCGCTTGAAACAGCAGGTCATTGAAGGGTTGTGTGAACAACGCCCGGACCTCGGCTAGATTCCAGTCGTGACGCAAAGTGGCATTGATGCTGGCGCTCATGGGCGGCTCCTTGATGTTTTTTGGCGAGTACCCGGGCGGTTCAGCACATTGGCCAACCTGAAAGTCCACAAGCACAACACGGATGTTCGGCATATTTAAGGAAGAGGCATGCGCTGTCAACCACACAACGGACACCAGGTTTACATATGGTTAAAAAACGTACAAAGCTGTCTGTTATGCGATGAGCAGACGGATGCTGACACGTCAGTCTGCATGGCCTGCGAGCGCGAGCTGCCCTGGCTGATTGACCAGTGCGAGCGCTGCGCCCTGCCCATGCCAATGTCCGGGCTGACCTGCGCGCAGTGCACACGCCAATCGCCGGCGTTCAACGAAGTCGTCGTCCCGTGGCTTTACGACTTCCCCATCGACGCGCTGGTCACACGCTTCAAGCATCAGGGCAAATGGCCGTTGGGCCGCCTGCTTGCCGAACTGCTCGGCCGGACCTTGCAATACCGCTATGACGAAGGCCATCCACGGCCGGATGTTCTGATCCCCGTCCCGCTCGCCAGCAAAAGAATGCGCCAGCGCGGTTACAACCAGGCGGCAATGCTTGCGCAATGGTTAAGCCGTGCATTGCAACTGCCTATAGATGAAAGAACCGTCAGACGCGTCAAGGAAACACCTGCCCAACAGGGCCTGGATGCGAAGGCGAGAAAGCGCAATCTGCGTGAAGCGTTTGCGGTGATCGATCCAGTTCGCGTGGCCGGAAAACATATCGCCTTGATTGACGACGTACTGACCACGGGCTCAACCGCCGATACCCTTGCGCGATTGATGATCAAGGCCGGTGCCAGGCAGGTCGATGTGTATTGCCTGGCGAGGACGCCGAAGCCGGGGGATTGAGCCTGATAGCCAGGTCGTCTGCGATGCCTGTTCAACGCTTACGCTTGAGGTTTTGGCTTACACTCCGCCCTCATCTCCCCAAAAAACCAGCCCATCATGTCGCTACCCACTTCCCTCACCCAACACATGGTGCGCCGCCCGCACCGTATTGCTCTGCTGCAACACATTGCCGAGCAAGGCTCGATCACGCGAGCAGCCAAAAGCGCCGGCCTGAGTTACAAAGCGGCGTGGGATGCCATCGACGAGTTGAACAACCTGGCGCAAAAGCCATTGGTTGAACGCAGCGTTGGCGGGCGTGGCGGGGGCGGCGCGAAGCTTTCGGAAGAAGGTGTCAGGGTGCTGCGCCTGTATCAGCGGCTGCAAGCGCTACAGGCCCAATTGCTCGAAACCCCGGAAGAGACCAGCGATCTGGCGCTGCTGAGCCGCTTGATGCTGCGCACCAGCGCGCGCAATCAGTTGCACGGTCAGGTTGCGAGCATCACGCCATTCGGGCGCAACGACATGATCGGCCTGGCGCTGGCAGGCGGTCTGACGATCGATGCGCAAATCACCCACGACAGCACGCTGCGACTTGAGCTCGAAGCAGGCACCGATGTGTTCGCGTTGATCAAAGCCAGCTGGCTGGAATTGCTGAGGCCTGACCAGGCAGTAACAACTGGACACAATTGCCTCACCGGTAAAATCGAGGAAATTCTCGAGGCCGAAGACGGCCCCAGCGAGGTCAGAATCGGCCTTCCCAGCAGTCAGACCTTGTGTGCCCTGGCTGAGGCGGATCAACTCAAGGCCTTGAAACTCAAGGTGGGCAGCGATGTGAACGTGCAGTTCGCGCCCTCCTACGTCCTGATCGGCACACCGCTTTGAACCCTCTCTTCATGAAGTGTTACGAGGTAAGTGCCGTCATCGGGCAGACACAATAGCGTCATACGGGCTGCATAAGGTTTTGCCAAAACCGCAGGAAGCCCGTGATGAAACTATTAGAAGACAACCAGTCCACCGACCTCGAAACGCTGGTGCGTGAGAACAGCGCCGGGCTCACTCGCCGCGGCTTTATCAGCGCAGGCGCCCTGTGCGGCGCCGCGATGTTTCTGGGCGGCAATCTGCTTAGCCGCAGCGTAATGGCCGCCAGCGTCAGCGCAGGCAACAACTCCCTGCTTGGCTTTGACAGCATTCCTTCTGCCACCGCCGACAGCATCAGCCTGCCACCAGGCTACAGATCGTCGGTACTCATCAGCTGGGGCCAGCCATTGCACGCCAATGGCCCGGCGTTCGATGCGAGTGGCAAAGGCACGGCGAAAGCGCAGGAGTTGCAGTTCGGCGACAACAACGACGGCATGAGTCTGTTCACGTTCCCCGGCGACAATCCCGACACTGCCAAGCGCGCCTTGATGGCGATCAACAACGAATACACCAACTATCGCTACCTGTTCGACCACGGCAAAGAACCCCAGTCGGCCGAAGACGTACACAAGGCGCAAGCCAGCGAAGGCGTATCGGTGATTGAAGTGAAGCGCGAGGGCGGACAGTGGACCTTCGTTCAGGGCTCGAAGTACAACCGGCGCATTCACGGCAATACGCCCATTCACCTGAGCGGCCCGGCTGCCGGGCATGAATGGCTCAAAACGTCCGCCGACAAGACCGGAAGAAACGTGCTCGGTACGTTTCAGAATTGCGCCAATGGCAAGACGCCCTGGGGCACTTATCTGACCTGCGAGGAGAACTTCACCGACTGCTTTGGCAGCAGTGATCCTGCGCAGGCATTCGACCCTGCCGCCAAGCGTTATGGTGTGGTGGCGGCGAGTAAGGAAGTGAACTGGCACCCGCATGATCCGCGCTTCGACCTGGCGAAGAACCCTAACGAGCTCAACCGTCATGGGTGGGTCGTTGAAATCGACCCATTCGATCCAAAATCCACACCGGTCAAACGCACCGCGCTGGGCCGCTTCAAGCATGAAAACGCAGCCCTGACCGAAACAAAGGACGGCCGTGTGGTGGTCTACATGGGCGACGACGAGCGTGGCGAATTCATCTACAAATTCATCAGCCGCGACAAGGTCGATCACAAGAACCCGAAAGCCAACCGTGACCTGCTCGATCACGGCACGCTGTACGTGGCGCAGTTCAACAACGGCGACAGCAATGCCGACCACCCCAAAGGCCAGGGCAAGTGGATCGAACTGACCCACGGCAAGAACGGCATCGACGCCTCGAGCGGCTTTGCCAATCAGGCCGAAGTGCTGATTCATGCGCGCCTCGCCGCCAGCGTTGTCAAAGCCACGCGCATGGACCGGCCGGAGTGGATCGTGGTCAGTCCCAAGGATGGTCAGGTCTATTGCACGCTGACCAATAACGTCAAACGGGGCGAGGAAGGCCAGCCGGTCGGTGGCCCGAACCCACGGGCGAAAAACCAGTACGGGCAGATTCTGCGCTGGCAGGAAACGGGGTCCGATGCAGCGTCCATGGCGTTCGCGTGGGATCTGTTCGTGGTCGCCGGCAATCCCGGCGTGCATGCCGGAACGCCGCAAGGCGGCTCAAGCAACATCACCCCGCAAAACATGTTCAACAGCCCCGATGGCCTGGGCTTCGACAAGGCCGGGCGGTTGTGGATTCTGACCGATGGCGACTCGACCAACGCGGGTGACTTCGCCGGCATGGGCAACAACCAGATGCTGTGCGCCGATCCGCAAAGCGGCGAGATTCGCCGGTTCATGGTCGGACCGGTGGGCTGCGAAGTCACGGGCATCAGCTTTGCGCCGGACCAGAAGGCGCTCTTCGTCGGCATTCAGCATCCCGGCGAAAACGGCGGCTCGACCTTTCCCGAGCATCTGCCCAATGGAAAGCCAAGGTCTTCGGTGATGGTGATCACGCGAGAGGATGGCGGAGTGATTGGCGCGTGAGTTGAACGGGCCGATCTTAAAGCGTGTGGATAACTCACTGTGGGAGCGAATTTATTCGCGGAAAATGCTTCAGGCGATAAAGATGTGTCAACTGGACGCCCGCATCGCGAATGAATCGCCCACAGTGGATCAGCGTCGTGCCCACATTCTCGTCGGGCGTAAAAGCCGGTGGGGGTAACGCGGTGTGTCCGCTGCCCCACGCCTGAGTTACCATGACGGGCCCGACGCGGCAGCCTGCCGCGCGCAGGAGTAAGCATGGCCCACCCGTTTGCAACACTCACGCCTGACCTGGTGCTCGATGCCGTCGAAAGCATCGGTTTCGTCAGCGACGCCCGCATTCTCGCGCTCAACAGCTACGAAAATCGCGTCTATCAGGTCGGCATCGATGAAAGCCAGCCGCTGATCGCCAAGTTCTACCGGCCCAACCGCTGGACCAACGAAGCCATTCTCGAAGAACACAGCTTCACCGCAGAACTGGCCGACGTCGAAATCCCGGTGGTCGCGCCTCTGGTTCATAACGGTCAGACCCTGTTCGAACACGCAGGCTTTCGTTTCACGCTGTTCCCGCGTCGCGGCGGCCGGGCGCCGGAGCCGGGCAATCTGGATCAGCTTTATCGTCTGGGTCAGTTGCTGGGCCGCATCCACGCCGTCGGCGCCACTCGCCCTTTCGAGCACCGAGAAGCCCTGGGCGTCAAAAACTTCGGCCACGACTCGCTGAATTACCTGCTGGACAACGATGTGATTCCCCGCAGCCTGCTCCCGGCCTACTCGTCGGTGGCCAAAGATCTGCTCAAGCGCGTTGAAGATGCCTACGCCGCGACGCCTCACCAGAACATCCGCATGCACGGTGATTGCCACCCCGGCAACATGATGACCCGCGATGAGATCTTCCACATTGTCGACCTCGACGACTGCCGCATGGGCCCGGCGGTTCAGGACATCTGGATGATGCTGGCCGGTGATCGCCAGGATTGCCTAAGTCAGTTGTCGGAGTTGATGGACGGCTACAACGAATTCAACGACTTCGACCCCCGCGAGCTCGCACTGATCGAACCGCTGCGCGCTCTGCGCCTGCTGCATTACAGCGCCTGGCTCGCACGCCGCTGGGATGACCCGGCGTTCCCGCACAGCTTTTCCTGGTTTGGCACCGAGCGCTATTGGGGCGATCAGGTATTGGCCTTGCGTGAGCAACTCGCTGCCTTGAACGAGGAACCGCTGAAGCTGTTTTGACCTGACCGTCGTAGGCGTGAGCTTGCTCGCAATTGGAAGTAGCGGACAAATGGATGCGATTGCTAAATCGTTTTCGCGAGCAAGCTCACGCCTACAGGTATCTGCCAGACCACATAAGAAAAACTTGCCGAAGGACCACCCATGCAAGCTGCCAACCCGCGTCGCGGGTACATTCTGGGCCTGAGTGCCTACATCATCTGGGGACTGTTTCCGATCTACTTCAAGCTGCTGGCCTCAGTGCCGGCGCTCGAAATCATCGTCAATCGCGCGATCTGGTCGGCGATCTCCGGTTCTTTGCTGCTGCTGGTGTGGAAGCATCCTGGCTGGTGGCGTGAGCTGCGAGACAACCCCAAGCGCCTGGCAATTCTGGCGGGAAGCGGGACACTGATCGCCGTTAACTGGCTGATCTACGTCTGGGCGGTGAACAACAACCACATGGTCGAGGCAAGCCTGGGTTACTTCATCAACCCGCTGATCAACGTCATGCTGGGCCTGGTGTTGCTGCGCGAACGGCTGCGCCCGTTGCAATGGGTCGCGGTGCTGTTGGCGTTGGTCGGCGTGGCGCAACAGGTATGGCAAGTCGGCAGCCTGCCGTGGATCTCCCTCGCGCTGGCGTTCAGCTTCGGTTTCTACGGATTGATTCGCAAGCAAGCGCCGGTCGCGGCATTGCCGGGCTTGGTGGTGGAAACCTGGATTCTCGTGCCGCTGGCCGTGGGCTGGTTGCTCTTCAATCCAATGGCCCACAGCGCGCAACCCGCATTCTGGACCACGTCCGAAGCGATCTGGCTGGCCATGGCCGGGCCGGTAACCCTCATCCCGCTGGTGTGTTTCAACGCCGCTGCCCGGCATCTCCCCTACGCAACGCTGGGCTTTTTGCAGTACATCGCACCGACGCTGGTGCTGTCGCTGGCCGTGTTGATGTTCGGCGAACACATGCCTTCGGCGACGCTGGTGACGTTCCTGTTCATCTGGGCGGGTCTGATTATCTACACCGTCGACGGCTGGCTGGCGATGAAACGTCGCGCGCAACGTTGACCGATCAATAAACAGAGGCTTTCAACCCTCGCGGGCCATCCAGACTGCGTGAGCGTTAACTCACTCACACAGACTGGATGGCCCTGGCATCACATTACTCGTCCGTCTTCAGTTTCAACTCCACCATCAGATCGTCCGCTAGCGTCTCAAGGCGTTTCTGCAAGACGTCCAGCGACAAGGTCTGCGGCAGTCCCAGCAAGGCATTTGCCCGGAACAGCAGTTCGCTGCTCATGGGTGCCGGTTCGACGTTGGTCACCAGTTGCTGGACATTCACCCCCTGCTCGGTCAGCAACCGCGTGACGTCCCGCACAATGCCCGGACGATCTGCCCCCACCAGCTCCATGTTGATCGGCTTCCAGGTGGGGGGCGTTTCGATGCCGATGTCGGCGAACTGCACCCGGATACCGTGAGCGGATAACCCCTGCAACGCTTCGCGCAATCTGGTGTGCGCCTCGGTTGGTACGCCGATGCGCAGGATCCCGGCGAACTGCCCGGCCATGTGAGTCATACGGCTTTCCAGCCAATTACCACCGTGATTTGCAATACACGATGCGATCTGTTCGACCTGCCCCGGCTTGTCGGGGGCAAATACGGTGACGATAAGATGATCCACGGTCGATTCCTCTTCTTTGCGTGTCCGCAAGCCGTTTGCGCGGCCTGCGCGGCTGTCGGGCAAGTATAGGCAAGGGCTCGTGGAGCGCCCGACTGCTTCCATGCGAAACAATCTGTGTACCATTTCCATAATTCTCTGGAACAATTCACAGGTTTTTTGAGAACATCCGTAACCCCGACGTGACCAAAGGTGAAAATCCAGTCGCTCGGTGACATATTTAGTCTGATTTTCACACCGCGATGCATCATGTAGTATTCCGCCGCGTTCACTACATAAACGTTGGAACGATGCCTGACCCAGCATCGCCGCTCGTTGAAACCTGTTCCGCAAAGCGCACAACGCCTTTCCTTCAGGTCTTCCGGCCCCGGCCCAGCCGCCAGCAATGGCATGATCTGGCAAGGGTGAGCGTTTGATGTCGATGGCTTTAACAAGAGAGCGCTCGAGATTGAAGCGCAGATAGCTGAGCAGAGTGAGGCAAGCAATGACTGAACACGTTCAAGTCGGTGGCCTTCAGGTCGCCAAAGTCCTTCTGGATTTCGTGAACAACGAAGCCCTTCCTGGAACCGGCATCGAAGCCGCCGCGTTCTGGGCCGGCGCCGACAAGCTGATCCACGAGCTCGCGCCGAAGAACAAAGCCCTACTCGCCAAACGTGACGACTTCCAGGCGCGCATCGATGCCTGGCACCAGTCCAATGCCGGCAAGGCTCACGACGCTGCCGCCTACAAGACTTTCCTGCAGGAAATCGGCTATCTGCTGCCAGAAGCGGCGGACTTCCAGGCCACGACGCAAAACGTCGACGAAGAAATTGCCCGCATGGCCGGCCCGCAACTGGTGGTGCCGGTCATGAACGCCCGTTTCGCCCTCAACGCCTCGAACGCCCGCTGGGGCTCGTTGTACGACGCGCTGTATGGCACTGACGCGATCAGCGAAGAAGGCGGCGCCGAAAAAGGCAAAGGCTACAACAAGGTTCGCGGCGACAAAGTCATCGCATTCGCGCGCGCTTTCCTCGATGAAGCGGCGCCACTGGCGGCCGGCTCCCATGTCGATTCCACCGGTTACAAACTGGTCGACGGCGTTCTGATCGTCAGCCTCAAGGGCGGCAGCAACACCGGGCTGCGTGACGACGCACAGCTGATCGGTTTCCAGGGCGACGCTTCGGCACCGACCTCGATCCTGCTCAAGCACAACGGCCTGCACTTCGAAATCCAGATCGACGCCACCAGCCCGGTCGGTCAGACCGATGCGGCCGGCGTCAAAGACGTGCTGATGGAAGCGGCGTTGACCACCATCATGGACTGCGAAGACTCGATCGCAGCCGTCGATGCCGACGACAAGGTCGTGGTCTACCGCAACTGGCTGGGCCTGATGAAGGGCGATCTGTCCGAAGAAGTCTCCAAGGGCGGCACGCGTTTCACCCGCACCATGAACGCCGACCGCGTTTACACCTCGCCAACCGGTGAAGCGGTGACGCTGCACGGCCGCTCGCTGCTGTTCGTACGTAATGTCGGTCACTTGATGACCATCGACGCGATTCTCGACAACCAGGGCAACGAAGTGCCGGAAGGCATCCTCGACGGTCTGCTGACCAGCCTGGCAGCGATCCATAACCTCAAAGGCAATACGTCGCGCGCCAACAGCCGTACAGGCTCGGTGTACATCGTCAAACCGAAGATGCACGGCCCGGAAGAAGTGGCGTTTACCAGCGAGCTGTTCGGGCGCATTGAGGACGTCCTCAGCCTGCCACGCAACACGCTGAAAGTAGGGATCATGGACGAGGAACGCCGCACCACGGTGAACCTCAAGGCCTGTATCAAAGCCGCCAGCGAGCGCGTGGTGTTCATCAACACCGGCTTCCTGGACCGCACCGGTGACGAAATCCACACCTCCATGGAAGCCGGCCCGGTGGTGCGCAAGGCGCAGATGAAGGGCGAGAAGTGGATCGGTGCCTATGAAAACTCAAACGTCGACATCGGTTTGAAGTGTGGCCTGCAAGGCCGTGCGCAGATCGGTAAAGGCATGTGGGCGATGCCGGACCTGATGGCCGCGATGCTGGAACAAAAGATCGCTCATCCGCTGGCCGGCGCCAACACCGCATGGGTTCCGTCGCCGACGGCGGCTGCCCTGCACGCGCTGCATTACCACAAGGTCGACGTGTTCGCCCGCCAGGCCGAACTGGCTCAACGCGCACCGGCCTCGGTCGATGACATCCTGACCATTCCGCTGGCGCCGAACGCCAACTGGACGCCTGAGGAAATCCAGAACGAACTGGACAACAACTCGCAGGGCATCCTCGGTTACGTGGTGCGCTGGATCGATCAGGGCGTCGGTTGCTCGAAAGTGCCGGACATCAATGACGTCGGCCTGATGGAAGACCGTGCAACGCTGCGTATCTCCAGCCAGCACATCGCCAACTGGTTGCGTCATGGTGTGGTCAACGAGCAGCAGGTGATGGAAAGCCTCAAGCGCATGGCGCCGGTCGTGGATCGCCAGAACGCCAACGATGCGCTGTATCGCCCTCTCGCACCGGATTTCGACAACAACATCGCCTTCCAGGCGGCGGTCGAACTGGTCATCGAAGGCACTAAACAGCCGAACGGTTACACCGAGCCGGTGCTGCATCGCCGTCGTCGGGAGTTCAAGGCCAAGAACGGGCTGTAAAGAGCGCCGTTGAACAAAAAGGCGGTGTGTCGCAGGACGCACCGCCTTTTTTTATTCTTCCCACAAGCTCGGAAACAACTGACACGGCGCAATCACTGTAGGAGCAATCCGAGGTTACGAGGGTCGCGATGCGGTCTACCTGGCACACCGCATCGCGACCGTCGTAACCTCCGATTGCTCCTACAAGAAATCAGGATGCTGTCAGCTCATCCCCAATTCCCGCTTCACCAACCGCAACAGCTGCTTGGTGTTGATCGGCTTGAGCAGAAAATCCACCACGCTCAGATGCATGGCATCAATGGCATCACGCACGTGGGCGTCACCGGAGACGATGATGATCGGCAGCGCGGCCCGATCCGAATCGCGGACCTTGCGAATCAAGTCCAGCCCGTCGCACGGCGCCATGCGCAGATCGGTGATCAGCAGCGCAATGGACGGTCGCGTCTGGAGCAGATGCATGGCACTGGTGCCGCCCGCAGCCGTAATGCAGCTGATGTCGTTGAGGCTGAGGATCTCGGAAAGAATTTCCCTGGCATCCTTGTCGTCATCGACGATCAACACCCGTTGTGGCGATTGCGATGGAGGCGCGAGCATCACCTCATTGAGGGCTTCACGCTCTTCATCACTCAAAATGTCGTGATCGAACATACCCGTCTCATCTTCCTGTCGACTCCCATTCTGACAGCGCAAACAGACCGAATACGCTGCACGCTTTGTCGGCTTCCTGCCAGGCCATAACAGCCTCCGCGCGGTGCACATCGACGTGGTTTTACACCACGGACCAATGCCCTCCAACGCCTTTTCAATCGCCTAAGACTTACGTCCAATGGGCACTGCCTGATAAGCGGTCGACCATGGAGCCATAAAAACAAGTGGTACCCCGTCATGAGCAAAGCCGACGCTTTCACCCAGGCAGGCAAAACAGCCGTGTTGCAGAACGTCCACGGCACCATGCAATTCCTGCAAAAATTTCCGCCATTCAACCAGATGGAGAATGCGCATCTCGCGTACCTGGTGGAACAGTGCCAGCTGCGTTTCTACGCTACGGATGAGAGCATCATCAAGCCTGGCGATGGGCCAGTAGAGCACTTTTATATTGTGAAACAGGGTCGTGTGGTCGGTGAACGCCCACATTCGGCGAAAGGCGGCACTGAAACCACGTTTGAAATCACCACGGGCGAATGTTTCCCGCTCGCGGCGCTTCTGGGCGAACGCGCCACGCGAACCGAGCATCTGGCCGCCGAGGACACGTTCTGCCTGCAATTGAACAAGCAGGCATTCATCAAGCTGTTCGCCCTCTCCAGTACCTTCCGCGATTTCGCCCTGCGCGGCGTCAGCAGCCTGCTCGAACAGGTGAATCAACAAGTAAAGCAGAAGGCCGTGGAAACACTCGGCACGCAGTATTCGCTGAACACCCGTCTGGGCGAATTGGCGATGCGTCATCCCGTGACCTGTTCGCCCGACACGCCGCTGCGTGAAGCCGTGAAGCTGATGGACGAGCAGCAGGTCGGCAGCATCGTGATCGTCGACGATGCCAAGGCGCCGTTGGGCATTTTCACCTTGCGCGACTTGCGTCAGGTGGTCGCGGATGTGAACGCTGACTTTGGCCAGCCGATCAAGCTCAGCATGATTCAGGCGCCCTTCTATCTAAGCCCCGACGCCAGTGCCTTCGATGCCGCCATCGCCATGACCCAGCGGCACATCGCCCATGTCTGTCTGGTGAAAGATCAACGCCTGTGTGGCGTGGTGTCGGAGCGCGACCTGTTTTCCCTGCAACGGGTGGACCTGGTGCACCTGGCCCGAACCATCCGCAGCGCGCCGCGCATCGATTCGCTGAGCAATCTGCGCGGCGACATCGTGCAATTGGTCGATCGTATGCTGGCCCATGGCGCGTCCTCGACGCAGATCACCCAGATCATCACGTTGCTCAACGATCACATGGTCTGTCGCGTCATCGAGCTCACACTGGAGGAAAAAGGCGACCCCGGCATTCCCTTCAGTTGGCTGTGCTTTGGCAGTGAAGGCCGGCGTGAGCAGACGCTTTACACCGACCAGGACAACGGCATTCTGTTCGAAGCCAAAGACGCCGCCGAAGCCGCCGCCATTCGCGGCCGCCTGCTGCCGATCGCCGAGCGTATCAATCAGGGTCTGGCGTTGTGCGGCTTTGCGCTGTGCAAGGGCGGGATCATGGCCAGTAACCCCGAACTGTGTTTGTCGCGGGTTGAATGGGCGCGGCGGTTCGGTTCGTTCATTCGTGAGGCGACGCCGGAAAATCTGCTGTCCTCCAGCATTTACTTCGACTTGCGTGTGGTCTGGGGTGATGAAAGCGGTGGCGAGCAACTGCGCCAGAGCATCCTGGCGCAGGTGGCGGAAAATCAGCTGTTTCAGCGCATGATGGCTGACAACGCCTTGCGCCAGCGCCCGCCCGTTGGGCGCTTCAAGGACTTCGTGGTGGCGCGCAAAGGCAGTGAAAAAGACACGCTGGACCTCAAGACTCAAGGCCTCACACCCTTCGTCGACGGCGCGCGGCTCCTCGCGCTGGCCAACGGCGTGGCCGCCAACAACACCCTTGAACGCTTGCGTCAGCTGGTGGCCAAAGAAGTCATCGACCCACTGGACGGCGCGGCCTATGAAGAGGCCTATCACTTCATCCAGCAAACCCGGATGCAACAGCACCAACAACAGAGCCGACAGAACCTGCCCTATTCCAACCGCATCGACCCGGACGTGCTCAATCACCTGGATCGGCGGATTTTGCGAGAGTCCTTCCGTCAGGCGCAGCGCCTGCAAACCAGCCTGAACGTGCGTTATCAACTTTAAGCGACAGACCATGAACCTGTTTCAGTGGCTAAAACCACCCAAGCGCGCGAAGGCGCCAGACCTGACACCCGAGCAATTGCAGCGTCTCAGCGCGCTGCCACGTCCTGCGCCCCTGAATGAAAACCCGCTGCGTCAGCAACGCTGGGTGGTGCTCGACCTTGAGACCAGCGGCCTGAACATGAGCCGCGACGAGGTGCTGTCCATTGGCGCGGTGGTCATCGAAGACGGCGCGATCGATCTGGGTCAGCCCTTCGAGCGCACGCTGCTGCGTCACGACCACAAACTTAGCCCCAGCGTCTTGATTCACGGGCTGGGACCGAGTGCGATTGCAGCGGGCAGTGAGCCGGTCGAGGCGCTGCTCGACTTCATGGAATTCGTCGGCGACAGCCCGTTGCTGGCGTTTCATGCGCCGTTCGATCAACACATGATTGGACGTGCATTAAAGGAAAGCCTGGGGTATCGCCTGCAACACCCGTTTCTGGACGTGGCCGAGATCGCACCGATGCTGTGCCCGCAAGCCTGTCTGCGTCAGGCAGGCCTGGATGACTGGACTGCCTTCTTTGGGCTGCACGCTGAAGAACGCCATCACGCCAGCGCCGATGCACTGGTGACCGCGGAACTCGCACTGATCCTGTTCAGCCATGCGCGAAAGCAAGCAATGGACAGCCCGGCGCAGCTGGACCAATGCCTGGCGAAGTGGCGCAGGCAGCAGTCCCATTCGTTTTGAGCGGATGCCCCCCCATGTGTCTGTTTCACGAACCCGGTGGGAGCGAGCCTGGTCTGGGCGGCATTACGACGAATGTGGAGGATCAGCGCCATCAACGGTGACTGTCACACCGCGTTCGCGGCCGTCGTAACCTCCGACTGCTCCTACAGGTCCTGCGTGGTACCGATGCCCCGTGGATGACGCTCCCACGGCAACGCACTCCAGATGCAGTCTTTATTTACCTCGCGCAAACCGTTCAGCCGCTCAGTCGCAACGACCAATTGCCAGCATTCATTGGCTCTGACAGAATCGCGAATAATTCTCGTTAGTTACTTTGTTCTCTTCGGTGTGTACGTGTCGTCTTTCCACAGTCCCCAACATCAGCTTGTCGGAACGCTCTATCGCGACCATCGCAGCTGGTTGCTGGCCTGGCTGAAACGCAATGTCGCCTGCCCGCACCGCGCCGAAGACCTGAGTCAGGACACCTTCATACGCCTTCTTGGCCGCGAGCAATTGACCGAACCTCGTGAACCTCGGGCGTTTCTGGTTCAAGTGGCCAAAGGTTTGCTGTTCGACCACTTCCGTCGAGCGGCACTGGAACAGGCTTACCTCAGCGAACTGATGCTGATCCCGGAAGCCGAACAGCCTTCTCTCGAAGAACAGCAACTGATCCTCGAAGACCTTAAAGCCATCGACCGCCTGCTCGGCAAGTTGTCGAGCAAGGCGCGCGCGGCGTTTTTGTACAGCCGTCTGGATGGCATGGCTCATGCCGAAATCGCCGACACACTCGGCGTTTCCGTCCCGCGTATACGTCAGTATCTGGCTCAGGGCATGCGCCAGTGCTATGTCGCCCTGTACGGCGAACCGACATGAGCATCACCACCCGCCCCGTCTCGTCGCAGGTACTCGATGCCGCCATCGCCTGGCAGTTATGCCTGGATTGCGGTCAGGGCAGCGAGGCGGAGCGCGAAGAGTTCGCCAAGTGGTACGCCGCGAGTGAAGAACACGCCCGCGCCTGGATGCAACTCGGCATGCTCGACCAGCGCTTTGTCGGCACCACCGGCCCGGCTCGCTCCGCGCTGCTGCGTTCGCGGGAAGGGGTTGGCCGCAAGATCCGCAAGCTCGGCCGAGGGGTTGCGGGTATCGCCATCGCACTGGGGCTGACCCTGTTTCTCGGCGAGCGTTATCTGCCGGTCAGTTATTGGCTGGCGGATCTACGCACGGCAACCGGCGAGCAACGCACGATTCGACTGTCGGACAACACCCTGATTCGCCTCAATACCCACAGCGCGGTAGACGTACGATTCGATGCGAAGCAGCGTCGGGTGATTCTTCAAGACGGCGAAATTTTTGTGGAAACCGGCAGCCACGACGACCCAAGGCCGTTCATCGTCGAAACCGACGAAGGCAGCATGCGTGCGCTGGGGACGAAGTTTTTGGTCAAGCGCGCGGACGATGGCACGTTGCTAAGTGTCCTGCAGTCCGCCGTCGCAGCTCATCCACAAGCCGCCGACACGGAAATGATTCTGCGCGAAGGCCAGCAAATGCTGATTCAGCGCCACAGCCTTGGCCCGATGCTCGCGCTCGCACCAGGGACGGACGCGTGGATGCGCGGCATGCTGGTGGTGGACAACGCACCGCTCAAGGACGTGATCGCAGAACTGGCCCGGTATCGTCAGGGCCACCTCGGCGTGGCGCCGGAAGTGGCGGATTTGCGCATCACCGGCAGCTTCCCCCTCAAAGACACCGATCTGGCCTTGAAGGCGTTGATGCCGACCTTGCCGGTTGAAATCGAGCAGCGCACGCATTGGTGGGTGACGGTGGTGGCAAGCACAGCCAGGCCGAGCAGCAAGTTGTAGCCCTCCCACCGGTGAAAAAAAGTGGGAGCGAATTCATTCGCGAGACGGCGGGACGGTCGATAGATATTCATCGTCTGAAATACCTCATCGCGAATGAATTCGCTCCCACAGAGCGGACTTCCTCCAAAAAGGTGGATGGGTCTCCAACTTCTTGGGGGCACTCCAGAGTGTGGTTCATGCATGAAGTCAAATCACCCAGCCGCAAAGTGTGAATCTAAATTATTTTCGATTAGCCCTATCACTTTCCCGATCTCGTCCGGCACATAGGCATTGAGAACACTTTCCACTCAGGAGCCGCCCATGTCCCGCACGCTTCAAAACCTTCTGCGACCGAGCTTGCTGGCTGTCGCTGTCGCCCTTGCGACGCCGATGGCCAGCACGCAACTGCTGGCGGCCTCTCAGGCGTCCAGCGTTCGTGCGTACAACCTGCCAGCGGCACCGCTGTCGACCACGCTGACCCAGATCGCCAGTCAGGCCGGCATCGCGCTGTCGCTGGATCCGTCGCTGGCCGCGGGCCGTACTTCGGCCCCGGTTCAGGGCCAGTTCGACGCACCGGGCGCCATGGCGCAAGCGCTGCGTGGCACGGGTTTGCAGTTGAGCCAGACATCAGCGGGCACGTACAGTCTGATCGCAGCGCCTGAGGGCGTGATGGCGCTGCCTGAAACCAGCATTCAGGGGCGTCAGGACGGTTTTGAAAGCGCGTGGGGACCCACCGAAACCTACGCCGCCACTCGCACCGCGTCCGGCACCAAGACCGACACCGCGCTGATTGAAGCGCCACGTTCGATCTCTGTCGCCACCCGTCAACAGATGGAAGATCGTGCGGTACAGAACCTCGACGACGCCGTGCGCTACATGCCTGGCGTTGTGGCCAGCAGCTATGGCAGCGACAGCCGCGCCGAGTGGTTGAAGGTGCGTGGCTTCGAGCCGACGCAGTTCCTCGATGGTCTGCCGCTTCCCAAGGGCGCCTATGTGATGCCGAAGATGGAAACCTGGGACCTGGACCGCGTCGCCCTGCTGCGCGGCCCGGCTTCTTCGGTGTATGGCCAGACGCCTCCGGGCGGCCTGCTGGACATGGTCAGTCGTCGCCCTGAAGCCCAAGCCAGCCACGAAGTTCAGGTTCAGGTGGGCAGCTACAACCGCAAGCAGATCAGCTTCGACAGCACCGGCAAGATCGATGATGCCGACACCTTCGAATACCGCGTCAGCGGCGTGGTGCGCGACAGTGGCACGTCCGTGGAGCACGTCGACGACAAGCGTTACAACATCGCCCCCAGCCTGACCTGGAACATCAATCCGGACACCAAGCTGACCTTCCTCAGCCAGTTCAACCGCGACGATACCGGCATCACCAGCCAGTTTCTGCCCATTCAAGGCACCAAGTACCCGTCGGCGGCCGGCGAAATTCGCTACCACAAAAACCTGGGCGATCCGGACTGGGAGTTCTACGACAAGACCTATTACGCACTGGGTTACGCTTTCGAAACACGCCTGAACGATGTCTGGCAGTTCAAGCAGAACCTGCGTTACACCAAGAGCGATCTGTCGTTCCAGGGCATCACTGCGGGCGGTTTCTACGGCTCGGTTGCCGATGACGGCACCGTGCAGCGCGGCGCTAACGTCGTGAACGAGGACATCAGCCAGTTCGCGCTGGACAACAACTTCCAGGCCGACTTCGACACCGGCATCCTCAAGCACACCCTGCTGCTCGGTGCCGACTACCAGCGCGTCAACCACAATTACAAGTGGCAATACGGCAGCGCGCCGACCAGCAACATCATCAACCCGGTTTACGGTCAGGACTTCAGCAACGTCGCTTACACCGCGTTCCAGAACTACAACCAGAAGACCGACGACTTTGGTGTCTACGTTCAGGACCAACTGGCGCTGGATAACTGGCGTCTGACCTTGGGCGGTCGTCAGGACCTGCTCAAGACCAAAACGAAGTTCTACAACCTCGCGGACGAACGTGACGACCGCACTGACAGCGCCTTTACCGGCAACGCGGCGCTGAGCTACGTCTTCGATTCCGGCTTCACGCCGTACATCTCGTACGCAGAGTCGTTTCAGGCAGAACAAGGTGGCGCGGCAGACGTCACCACCGGTCAGAGCAACGCGTTCAAGCCTGGCACGGGCAAGCAGTACGAAGTGGGCCTGAAATACCAGCCGCCCGGCAGCGACATCATGTTCACCGCCGCGGCCTATGACCTGACCCGCAAAGACATCGTGCTCAGCGACACCTTCGGGACTTCGCGGCCGCTCGGGGAAGCCAAGGTCCGTGGTTTCGAACTGGAAGCGGTGGGTAACGTCACTGAAAACCTGAAAGTGACGGCGTCCTACACCTACGCCAACAGCAAAATGACCAAGGTCACCGATCCGCTGGACAAAAACCGTCCGCTGCCGCTGACGCCGGAAAACGCCGCCTCGATCTGGGGTGACTACACCTGGCACACCGGCGTGCTCGACGGCTTCGGAATCGGGTTCGGTGCGCGTTACATCGGCGAAACCGACAACATTGCCATCGGCAGTTACGGTTTCGTGGCCAACCCGAACTACGGCCACAGCAACGCTTACACCGTCTATGACGCAGCGGTTCATTACGACCTCGGACGCATGACCAACGCGCTCAAAGGCGTGAGCGTGTCGGTCAACGCCAACAACGTCTTCGACAAGGAATACATTTCCACCTGTGACGGCTTCTATTGCTACTACGGCGATCGTCGAAGTGTGCTCGCAAGCGTGGATTACAAATGGTAATGGTTTAAACTCTCATTTCTGAAAACAAGGGCCGCTCTTAACAGCGGCCCTTTTAGCTTTCGTTCAAACCGGTATTCGCCCCATGAAGAGCCAAACCATCCGCCGCTGGTCGTTCATCCACACGTGGAGCAGCCTGGTCTGCACGCTGTTCCTGCTGATGCTGGCCATCACCGGCCTGCCGCTGGTGTTCCATCACGAGATCGAGGATCTGACGGGGAATGCGCCCGCGCTCAAGGAAATGCCCGCCAATACGCCGCGCATGGACCTGCAGCAACTGGTGAAAGCGGCCGAAGCGCATCGTCCGGGCGAAGTGGTGCAGTATTTCGGCTGGGACGAAGACGAACCCAACGGCATGTATGCCTTCATGGGTAAAACGGCGGGCGGTGATCCCAACGACACGCACACCTTCATGCTCGACGCACGCAGCGGCGAGGCGGTGGAAACCCCCTCGGCCAACGGCGGTTTCATGAACATCATGTTGCGTCTGCACGTGGACATGTACGCAGGGCTGCCCGGCAAGCTGCTTCTGGCCTTCATGGGCCTGCTCTTTGTGTTAGCGATTATTTCGGGCGTGGTGCTGTACGCGCCGTTCATGCGCCGACTGGATTTCGCCACGGTTCGGCCGAACAAATCGACCCGGGTGCGCTGGCTGGACCTGCACAACCTCATCGGCGTCGTCACCTTGACCTGGGCGTTTGTCGTCGGGTTGACCGGCGTGCTCAATGCCTGCGCCGACCTTGTGATCGCGCAATGGCGCAACGATTCGCTGGCTGCGATGGTTGCCCCCTATCGCGATGCGCCGCCGCTGACGGAACGCGCACCGGCCACCGACCTGCTGCGCATCGCGCAGACCACCGTTCCGGGCTCGGAGCCATCGTTCATCGCGTTCCCCGGCTCGCGCTTTTCCAGCGAGCACCACTACGCGGTCTTCATGAAAGGCAACACGCACCTGACCTCTCACTTGCTGACCCCCGTCCTGATCGATGCCGAAACGCTGAACGTAACCGCGATCGTCAGCAGCCCTTGGTACATGGACGCGCTGCTGCTCTCGCAACCGCTGCACTTCGGCGATTACGGCGGCATGCCAATGAAAATCCTCTGGGGCATTCTCGACGTGCTGACCATCATCGTCCTGGGCAGTGGCGTTTATCTGTGGTGGGTACGCCGTCGCGCCGCAGCAACCGTCAATGTGCCTAATGCGGTGGAAGCGGCATGACACGACACAAGAAACACCCGGCGTTCTGGAAAACCTTCGCCAAGCCGACCTGGATCGCACTCCTGACCGCCGTTGGCCTGTTCGCTGCGCTGCTGGGCGACGGCGCGTGGGACGTTCTCGCCTGGGTCGGCATGGGGATTCCCGCCTGGCTAAGCATCAAGGGCTTGATGGTGCGCCGCAGGGTTTGAATGGAAGGCGGGGCCTTTCTGCGGGGACTCTTCTCATCCGTTTAAGTAATGCCTTGAACGGTTCGATTCCTCTGTAAGCACACTCCTGCAACAGAGCAGAACGCATCTGACCCCTTTCAGGTCAGAAGCTGTCCCACCATGCGGCTCGCTCGTCCGGACAATCAATAGTCAGCCATAACGGCATTCACACTATTGGTCCGGAGATACACAGATGACGCTTGACGCATTTCTCAAAATTGACGGTATTCCCGGCGAGTCACTGGATGAGCAGTGCAAAGACTGGATTGAAATCACCGGCTACTCGTTTGGCACCCACCAGAGCGCGTCCGTGACGGCCAGCACCGCGGGCGGCGCAACCTCCGGGCGAACCACGCTCAGCAACCTCACGCTGACCAAAATGCTCGACAAGTCGAGCTGCAAACTGATGGCGGCCAGTTGCGCGGGACAGCACTTCAAAGAGGTGAAGCTTTCCGTTCACCGTGCAGGGGGTGACAAGATGAAGTTCTACGAAATCATTCTCGAAGAAGTGATCATTGCCGAATACAACCAGAACGCTAACGAGGGCATTCCTACAGAACTCATTCAACTCAATTACGGCCGCATCCGCTCAACCTACACAATGCAGAACAGAGCCGACGGGGGCGCGGCCGGCGTTGTGGCGGGCGGATGGGACAGGATAGGCAATAAGGAATATTGCTGAGGGAGACGTGTCATGGACGTTGTACGTACCCAACACGTCGGCCATTACGGCGTTGTGTTTACACTGATTCACTTTACTGTGGGGCCAGGCGGTGCGGCCTACTTGAGAACCCTCAACCTGCCAGAAATCACAACAGGACAATTCGAGGTCACTCAGCTAATTGAGGACACCTACGCGCGAATGCTGGCGCAGGGCCGTCCGTGCCGAATAACGCTCGCGATCTCACGACCCATGAGCCGAAATTCAGCGGATCTATTGAATGATCAAAGGGCAACCATTGGAACAATCGTTGGTTCAATCAGTGGCAAGATAGCAGCCCCGGCGGGCGCTGTAGTTGGCGCGGTCACGGGAACCACATTGGCTGCCGCCTCTAAAAACAAACTGCCTACCTATCATGCGGGTGACGTTATCTTCAGCGTCGATGCTGAGGTATCCGGTGGCATCGGTCCTCAACGCTCGTCGACATCCTTGATTCTGAAAGTGAACGGCGGTCGTTGATGGGAACGCTGTTATCGGTGGCAGTCGTTGTGCTGGTGATTTGGGGGATATCACGGATCATCAGACGCTGGCGACATCAATGGATAGCAGGCCTGGCCCTCATTGCCTTCTATTTTAAATACCTAATTCCGTGGGTCGTGGTGGCGGAAGAGACCAGAGATGCGCACTTTCTGAATTACGAGATATTGCTTCTTGGGATTTGTTTTCTGGGACTGGAACTCGTGACAAACAGTTTGCGCCGGTGGTGGCGGGACGATGAGCTGAAATAGCGAACGCAGCACAATGCATCAGTACGTTGCGCAGCGTTGCGGCGCTGACTAGTCTAAGGGCCGGTCCGATCAGAGGAATGTCCATGTCTGTTCCCAGCATGACGCTGTACTACAACGCCGCTTCGCCCTTCGCGCGCAAAGTGTTGATTCTGCTATACGAAACGGGACAGACGGGACGGGTCACTCTCAAGCCGGTCAATGTAACCCCGGTCAATCCTCATCTCGAGGTGTGTCACGACAATCCTTGCGGGAAAATCCCGGCGCTGTGCCTGGCCGATGACAACGTCATCCACGACAGCCGGGTGATTCTCGACTATCTCGACCACCAGCATGTCGGCAATCCTTTGATTCCACGCGACGGATCAGCACGCTGGAGACGCCTCACGCTGGCGTCTCTGGCGGACGCGTTACTGGATGCCGCGCTGCTGATCCGCTACGAAACGTTTTTGCGGCCGGAAGAGAAGCGCTGGGACGAATGGGTCGATAACCAGAGCGAGAAAATTTCCCGCTCGCTGGCCTACTTCGAAACTGAAGCGGTCACCGAGCTGAGCGCGCACTTCGACATCGCGTCGATCAGCCTGGCCAGCGCACTCGGGTACCTCGACTTCCGCCAACCCAATCTGGGCTGGCGCAGCAGCTACCCTCGCCTTGCCAGCTGGTATTACGAAGTCAGCCAGCGGCCTTCAATGCTGGAAACGCAGCCGCCAGCGTAAATTCGGCAGATTCGCCGGAGCTTCCTGTGGGAGCGAATTCATTCGCGAAAGGCCGGCACATCCGTTTCAGATGCAGTGCCTGGCCCCTCCCATCGCGAATGAATTCGCTTCCACAGGTGATCAGCGTCGCCCCAGTGGTCCGACAATCAGCACTCCGGTTTGTCGGCGGTATAGCGACGCGCCGGGTTCACTGCCGCGCCGAACTCGCGCAAGGCTTTGGCGCCGATCAGCAGCGGGTAGTTGAAGTGGCTGCGGTCGACCAGATTGACCTCGACGGTACGCTTGACGTTACCCAGGCACAGTTCCAGGTCCACCACCGGGCGCTTGGTCGGGTCGACCGGTTCATCGTCGTCTTCGCCATCGGCGCGGGCTTTGATGCGGCTGATGCGCGACACCTTGTGCTCGTAGACCTTGTTGTCGGCATCTTTCGTCGCCAGGCGGAAGCGCACCCAGTCGTCACCATCACGTTTGAACAGTTCGATGTCCTTCGCCGACAGCGACGCAGTGAGCGCGCCGGTGTCCATCTTGGCTTTGAAGGTCTCGCCGAATTCGGAGACCTGAATGTATTCGTAGCGACCATACAACGTCGGTTCGGCGGCCATGACAGGCAACGCCAGCAGGGACAGAAGCGCCAGAAGGGATTTCACGTAACAGGTTCCTCGCAATGAATGGTGGCCGTCGCACGGGCCCGATTTTAGACCGCAACTTTGCCGTTCGTTCGTTCACTAAGGTAGAACACCATCCTAAGGGCCTGCGCGTGAAACATTTGTCAGCGACCGCCGGATTTGGCTCTCTGGGCATAGCTGCTTATCATTGCCAGCCCTTTTCATGACCACGAGTGATTTATGCGTCACCTGCTCACCGGTATCGCCGTCACGCTGCTGCTTTTGCTCAATACCTTGGTGCTGTTCGGCCCGCTGATGGTCTTCGCGCTGCTCAAACTGGTGTTCCAGAGCGAACTGCGCGACCGCTGCTCGTGGGCGGTGATGTGGATCGCCGAGACCTGGATCGAGATCAACAAGCTGATCTTCAAGCTGTGTATCCCGACGCGCTGGGAGATCAGCGGTCACGAGGGGCTGCGCCGCGACACGTCTTATCTGGTAATCAGCAACCATCAATCATGGGTAGACATCCCGGCGCTGGTCCAGGCGCTGAACCGTCGCACGCCGTTTTTCAAATTCTTCCTGAAGAGAGAGCTGATCTGGGTACCGTTCCTGGGGCTGGCATGGTGGGCGCTCGATTATCCGTTCATGAAGCGCTACACCAAGGCGTTTCTCGACAAACACCCGGAGCTCAAAGGCAAGGATCTGGAGATCACCAAAGAAGCGTGCGAGCTGTTCAAGCGCCAACCCGTCACGGTGGTGAACTACCTGGAAGGCACACGCTTCACCCCGGTCAAACACGCCGAACAGGCCTCGCCCTATCGCTACCTGCTCAAGCCCAAGGCAGGCGGTGTGGCGTTTGTTCTTGCAGCCTTGGGTGAACAGCTGGACGCGGTGCTCGACGTGACAGTGGTCTATCCCGGCGCACGTATTCCCGGGTTCTGGGACCTGATTTCAGGTCGGGTGCCACGCGTGATCATCGACATCCAGACCTGCGAACTCGACCCCGCACTCTGGCAAGGCGATTACGAGAACGACCCGGTGTTTCGTGAGTATGTGCAAAAGTGGGTGAATCGGTTGTGGGTAGAGAAGGATGCGCGGATTGCGGTATTGCGCGGGGATAATCCACCCATTTGATGACCGCAACCTGACCTGTGGGAGTGAGCAAGCTCCCTCCCACAGGGTTCGAGGCGACCTGCCGCAGCTTTCCCTACTTAGCGCCCCACACCCCGCTCAACGCCGACAACGCCGAACCGCTCGCGCCTTGCTGACCCAGGTATTGCAGGATCACCGGCACAAACTGGCTGACCATGCCGCTGTCCATTCCCAGCGCGCTGAAGGCTTTGTTCACGTCACCCATGCTTTGCACGTTGCCCAGCGCGCTGTTGAGCACCGAGTTACTGCCGGAGTTACCGCCGAGCATGCCGCCCAGACCGCCGAGGCTGCCCAGTGCGGTGCTGCCCGACAGTTGATCGAGACCCGGCACAGACTGGCTCAGGCTGGAGTAGTCATTGCCCGCCAGCTTGTTCTTGGCCAGCCCCAACAATGCGCCGGTACCGCCCACCGCTTGTTGCGGCGTGACATTCAATTGTGTGCCCAGCGTGTTGAGCAGCCCGGCGGCTTCCGGGGCGGCGGTGGCTTTCTGTTGTCCGCCTGTGGCGCCGGAAACAGCGTTCGCCGCATCGTTCAGGTTGAAGGCGAAGACCGGTGTTGCTGCCAGGGCCATCAAGGTCGCCAGTGCAGCGCGGCGTGCGTTTTTCATCGAAACCTTCATTGAACCCACCTCATTTGCCAGAGAGCCGGCCATGGCCGGGTAAACACGCGTTGGACCCTTGTGCAGAGATAAGTTCCAAAGGACCGGACTTCACTGCAACTGAGAAATAGATGCGCCGCCCTGCATCCAGTTTATAGGCGGGCAACGTATCCCTTGCACGAGCCGCGACTTTGGCGACGGCGTCGCGTGACAGGCGCTGGATTTCCCATTTCTTGAACGAGTAAAAAAGGTGGATGGAACTGCGGCTCAACCTGGACTAACCTGCCAGCATTCGGGCGACCAGCGGGGTCGTCGTCGTTTTAATGTCTGGAGAGTGCCCATTTCTTCTGTCGACGCCGATGAACTCCGGCAATTGCTGGCTCAGTGTTCTCTGGGTAACCGCCGCGCTTTCGAAAGCCTCTATCGCAAGGTTTCCGGGCACCTGTTCGCCGTCGCCCTTCGCTGCATGGGTCACCGCGATCAGGCTGAAGACGTGGTGCAGGAAGCCTTCGTGCGGATCTGGAACAGCGCCTCTCAGTACGATGCCCACCTGTCTGCGCCGATGACCTGGATGGTCAGCATCACCCGCAACAAGGCAATCGACCAGTTACGCAAACACCGCGAAGAGCCGCTGACCGACGAACAGGCACAGGCACTGTTCGATCAGGCGCCTTCTGCTCACGAGCAAATGGAAAGCCAGCGGGATGCCAAAGCACTGCAGCGCTGCCTCGACACACTCGAAGGCATGCAGCGTCAGTCGATCATCACCGCGTACTTTCATGGCGCGTCGCACGGTGATCTGGTGACACAGCTTGCCGCGCCTCTGGGTACGGTGAAATCGTGGATCCGCCGAGGTATGGAGCGTCTGCGCAGGTGCCTCGAATCATGAACTATCGCCAACCCGAATTACGCCGCGCCCTGGCTGCCGATTACGCCATCGGCCTGATGCCCTCGACCGCTCGCAGACGCTTCGAAAGCCTGCTGCTCGACGATCCGACGCTACGGGCAGAAGTGGCCCAGTGGCAGGAGCACCTGGTCGGCCTGACCACGTCCCTGGCACCTCAACCGGTCCCTGAACGGGTGTGGCAACACATCCTCGCGAGGATTGAACCGCAGCGCCTGCATGTGCCGGAAAAACGACCGTTCTGGAGCTGGATGCGCGTCACGGCCGTGGCCTGCACGCTGCTCGTCGCCGTCATCGTCGGCGTGATCTATAAGCGTGACACACCTGACTTCAACGCCACGCTGGTCGCGTCCAACCAGCAACCCGCGCTGACCGTGCAAGCCTTTGACCGTTACCTGAAAGTCGAGCCGGTCACCGTCGCCTCCGTGGAAACCGGCCGCAGCCTGGAACTGTGGGCCATTCCGGCAGATGGCGTTCCGGTGTCGCTGGGCGTCATCCCGGACAACGGAAAAGGCCGTGTCGAGCTGAACGAAAGCCAGCGCAAATTGCTGGGGACACAGACCACGATGGCGATCACGCTGGAACCCAAAGGTGGTTCGCCATCCGGCAAACCGACCGGGCCGGTTCTGTATAAAGGGCAGTTGGCATCGTTGTGACGCCGGTTACGGTACAGCGACATCAATCAGCCGTTGTGGCTCGAAGATCCGGGAAAGCTGACGCGTCCAAAGCGCCGACCCCGCCTGAACGGGCGGGCGTCGGCTGAATGCATGGGCGAATTGCTCTCCATTGCGCAGCTTTTCTCGCAGGCTCGTGAGCCTGAATCCGCCTTGATGATCGCGCTCCCAATACAGCGGCTCGCTGAAATAGCGCACCCGCGTCGCCACTTCCGGCGACGCCTTGATCCCCTGCAGGTGCTGCCACCAGGACCGGTCCACAGGCGCCTTCTGCGCCTGGCGATGCGCGTGCAACGACGAGGGTGGCAATCGGGCGTGGGTGATCAGCGAGAAACCGGACAACCAGGGCGTCCACAGATGAGAGACGCCACTGACAAAACATTCGCCCGGAGCAAAATCAGCCTCACAGTCCTTTTGCAGACGGTACGCCGGCGCGATCCGGACATGCTGCCGATAAGCGGAGCGATAGCCGGACTGACACACCTGCTTGGGAATACCTGCCCACATGCAGGCATTGGCGTTCTCGAAGAACGCGGTGGAAGAAATCCAGCGCTGCGCATCCGGTCCCAGCTCGGCACTTGCCAATACGGCGGGCACCACAAAAAAACACGCCCCGATCCACATGAAAACCAACGTCTGTAGCGCCCGCATCAACATGTATTGCCCACGACCTGAAAAAAACCGGGCGGACAAATAGCACGCAGAACCGACGCTCGATACAAGCCGGATCGGAAGTCAAAATTTCCCCTTCAAATTGCAGAAATATCCTACGCGGCTAACTGCAACAGCTTACGACAGGCACAAAAAAGCGACCCGAAGGTCGCCTTTTTTTCTTGTCCCTGACGGCGTTAAGCCGCGCTGAACAGCTTGTGTGGGTCGATCACGAATTTCTTCGGTACGCCCGCATCGAACTCACCGTAGCCACGCGGTGCGTCGTCCAGGCTGATGACCTGCACGCCGACCACTTCGGCGATGTTGATGCGGTCCCACATGATGGCTTGCATCAGTTGGCGGTTGTACTTCATGACCGGGGTCTGGCCGGTGTGGAAGCTATGGGATTTTGCCCAGCCCAGGCCGAAGCGGATGCTCAGGCTGCCCATTTTGGCGGCAGCGTCGACCGCACCCGGGTCTTCGGTGACGTACAGGCCGGGGATACCGATCTTGCCGGCAACACGCACCACGCCCATCAGCGAGTTGAGGACGGTGGCCGGGGCTTCCGCCTTGACGCCAGCATGACCGTGACCACGGGCTTCGAAGCCCACGGCATCGACGGCGCAGTCCACTTCAGGCTCGCCCAGCAATGCCGCGATCTGTTCGTGCAGCGGAGTGTCCTTGGACAGGTCGGCGATTTCAAAGCCCTGTGCCTTGGCGTGAGCCAGACGCACCGGGTTGACGTCACCCACGATGACCACTGCAGCGCCAAGCAGACGCGCCGAAGCAGCAGCCGCCAGACCAACAGGGCCTGCACCGGCGATGTACACCGAACTGCCAGGGCCGACGCCGGCCGTCACTGCGCCGTGGTAACCGGTTGGCAGGATGTCCGAGAGGCAAGTCAGGTCGCGGATCTTTTCCATCGCCTTGTCACGATCAGGCAGTTTGAGCAGGTTGAAGTCGGCATAGGGCACCAGCACGTATTCAGCCTGGCCACCGGTCCAGTCGCCCATGTCGACATAGCCGTAAGCACCGCCAGGACGGGCCGGGTTGACGGTCAGGCACACGCCGGTGTGTTGCTCTTTGCACGAGCGGCACAAACCACAGGCGACGTTGAACGGAACCGATACCAGGTCGCCGATTTTCAGGTTTTCGACACCGCTGCCCATTTCGATCACCTCACCGGTGATCTCGTGACCGAGTACCAGGCCGACCTGGGCAGTGGTACGACCGCGGACCATGTGTTGGTCCGAGCCGCAGATGTTGGTGGATACGACGCGCAGGATGACACCGTGCTCAATCTTCTTGCCGCGCGGGTCCTGCATTTTTGGATAGTCAATTTTCTGTACTTCGACCTTGCCAGCGCCGAGATACACCACACCACGATTACCAGACATGCTTTCACCTCGCTGAATTGTTTTTATGGATGCAGCTGTGTAACGGAGAAATGCGTTGCTTGGTGTTGCGGCAACGCACTGGTTGCTCTGGGGTGTTGCGTTTGTTGCTGAAGGCTGACTTAAGCGCTGCTGACTTCCATCTGGCCACGCCCAAATCCTGTGGGAGCGAATTCATTCGCGATTGGCCGATACATCCGACGCATTTCCATCTGATGTAACCATTTTCGCGAATGAATTCGCTCCCACAGGTGGTCATGCTCGCCTACAGATCACAGGACCACCGTCCTGTTGGCGTTCAGGAACACGCGCCGTTCAATGTGATAACCCACCGCCCGGGCCAGGGTCAGGCCTTCGATGTCGCGGCCCTTGGCGATCAGGTCCTCAGGATAGTGGCTGTGGTCCACCACCTCGACGCCCTGGGCGATGATCGGACCTTCATCCAGATCGTTGTTGATGTAATGCGCGGTCGCACCGACCAGTTTCACGCCCTTGTTGTAGGCCTGGTGGTAAGGCTTGGCGCCCTTGAAACCTGGCAACAACGAGTGGTGAATGTTGATCGCGCGGCCGTCGAGCTTGCGGCACAACTCGGGCGACAGCACTTGCATGTAGCGGGCAAGCACCACCAGCTCAGCCCCTGTGTCTTCGATCACCTGCATCACCTTGGCTTCCTGCGAAGGTTTGTCGTTAGGGTCGAGGGGGAAATGGTAGTAGGGAATGTCGTGCCAGCGCGCCAAAGGTTCGAGATCGGGGTGGTTGGACACCACCGCGACGACGTCCATCGACAACTGGTTGATGCGCTGGCGGTAGAGCAGGTCGTTGAGACAGTGATCGGCCTTGGAGACCATGATCACGACTTTTGGCCGGTAGTTCGGTGCTGTCAGCTCGAAGATCATGCCGAACGCTTCACCGCGCTCAGCCAGGCCTGCCCGGAAAGAAGCCTCATCGAAGCCGTCCGGCTGACGGAATTCGACACGAATGAAAAAACGGCTGGAGAGCCGGTCATCGAACGAATGGTGCTCGGTAACGTAGCAGCCCTGCTCGAACAGGTAACGCGTCACCGCGTCCACCGTGCCCAGTACGCTCGGGCAGTCGGCAGTCAAAATCCAGGTATCGGGGGCGCGGCTCATGGGGTGTTCCTCTGATCGGATCGTTCCCACGCTCTGCGTGGGAATGCAGTTCAGGACGCTCCGCGTCCTTCACATGGGACGCGGAGCGTCCCGGGATGCGTTCCCACGCGGAGCGAGGGAACGATCAGTGCTTATGCCGCGACGCCCAGGCCGTATTCAGCACTCGCGTCCTGCAGCCACAGCCACCAGTAATCGGCGAAGCTGCGGCGAATCACCAGTTCCCAGGTCTCTTCACCGGTACGACGGATCACCAGTTGCGACTTGGCGAACACGGTGCCGACTGCCTTGCCGACCGGAAAGTTGCTCGGGTGGACGTCATAGCTGGTGGATTTCATCAGCACTTCGCGGACCTTCGGGCCGGTCAGTTCCAGCAGCGATTGACCGCCGCTGACGTTGACCACCTGAATATGCAGCCCGGCCAGTGCTTCACGCAGTTTCTGCTCGACGGCGAATTCTTCGCCGGTCGGTACGATCAGCAGCCACTCATCCGGCCCCATCCATTGAATCGAGCTGTCGCCACTGCTCACCAGCGCCAGCGCGCCTGGCAATTCCATGCCCAGCGCTTTGTGGACGCCAGCGGCGAAGGCTGGATCGTGGGCGTCGCCACGAATAGTCAGGTGGCCCAGCAATTTTTTCTCGCGCAGCACCACACCCGGGTTGGTGCGGCCTTTGCCGACCAGGCTTTTCAGGTCGGCGTGAAACAGAGGCGACTCGACTTTGACGTCGGTCGTGGGCCGCTGTTGGAAAACGTTGGCTGTGGTCATAGAGCACCTGTGTTGAATTCTGTTGTGTTGCCGAAGCGCCTCACTGTAGGAGCGCGCTTGCCCGCGAATTCGGTGTGTCAGTCACCATCGATGTATCTGATCTGACGCATTCGCGGGCAAGCGCGCTCCTACAGGTCAAAACCGTTGGAGCGAACTTTCGCCCTCTTACTCCACGTTCTGCCGGTCACCCTTCGGATCGAAGAACACCGAGGACACGATTTCCGCCTCGATCACCGAGCCATCAGCCTGCGGCGAGAACACACGCTCGCCCATGCGCTTGAGGCCGCCTTTGACCACGCCCATCGCGAACGAGTAACCCAGCGAGTTCGCCGCGTAGCTCGACGTCACGTGACCGACCATGGTCATCGGAATCGACTGCTTCGGATCGAACACCAGTTGCGCGCCTTCCGGCAGCCACTTGTTCGGGTCGATCGGCTTGAGGCCCACCAGTTGCTTACGCTGATCACGCACGCAGTCTTCACGGTTCATGCCGCGCTGGCCGATCCACGAGAACGGTTTGGTGCGACCGACACACCAGCCCATGTTCAAGTCATCCGGGGTCATCGAGCCGTCGGTGTCCTGACCCACGATGATGAAGCCCTTCTCGGCACGCAGTACGTGCATGGTCTCGGTGCCGTAAGGCGTCAGGTTGTACTTCTTGCCCGCCTCGGCGATTTTTTCCAGAACGCCCATGGCGTAGTCAGCCTGGATGTTCACTTCGTAGGAAAGCTCACCGGTGAACGAGATCCGGAAGACGCGAGCCGGTACGCCACCGACCAGACCTTCTTTCCAGGTCATGAACGGGAAGGCTTCACGGTCCAGATCGATGTCGGTCACTTCGCTGAGCAGCTTGCGGCTGTTCGGGCCCGACAGGGTCAGGGTCGCGTAGTGGTCGGTGACAGAAGTGAAGTAAACCTTCAGGTCCGGCCATTCGGTCTGCTGATAGATTTCCAGCCATTGCAGAACGCGTGCAGCGCCGCCCGTGGTGGTGGTCATGATGAAGTGGTTGTCGGCGACGCAGGCGGTTACGCCGTCGTCGAAGACCATGCCGTCTTCTTTACACATCAGGCCGTAACGCGCCTTGCCCACATCGAGCTTGGTCCAGGCGTTGGTGTAGATGCGGTTCAGGAACTCACGGGCATCCGGGCCTTGAATGTCGATTTTGCCCAGGGTCGAAGCGTCCAGCAGGCCGACGCTGTCGCGCACGGCTTTGCATTCGCGGCGGACGGCGGCATGGATGTCTTCACCGGCTTTCGGGAAGTACCAAGGACGTTTCCATTGACCGACGTCTTCGAATTCGGCGCCGTTCTTGACGTGCCAGGCGTGCAGCGCGGTGAAGCGCACAGGCTCGAAGATGTGGCCGCAGTGACGACCGGCTACCGCACCGAAGGTCACCGGCGTGTAGTTCGGGCGGAACATGGTGGTGCCCATTTCCGGAATCGAGACGTTCAGCGAGCGCGCCGCGATGGCCAGACCGTTGACGTTACCCAGCTTGCCCTGATCGGTACCGAAGCCCAGCGCGGTGTAGCGCTTGACGTGCTCGACCGACTCGAAGCCTTCGCGGGTTGCCAGTTCGATGGCGGCCGCAGTGACGTCGTTCTGCAGGTCGACGAATTGTTTCGGCGCGCGGGAAGTGCCCTTCTCGTGCGGCACCTGGAACAGCGCCAGGGTCGGTTCCTCAACGCGGCTCAAGGCTTTTGGCATGACGCCTTCGACCGGCTGGAAACCGGCTTCGCTGGCAGCACGAACCCCACCTTCGAAACCGTCGGCCAGCGAGTCAGCCAGTGCGTAGACGCCGTTTACGCCCCCGACACACACGCGCTTCTGAGGTGCTTCACCCGGCACGAAGCCGAGGATGTCTTCACGCCAGACCGGCTTGCCGCCCAAATGGGACGCCAAGTGAACGATCGGGCTGTAACCGCCGGAGCTGGCAACCAGGTCGCAGTCGAGCCATTCGCCAGGGCTGGTGACCTTGTGTGCTTTGACATCGATGGCTGCAACGCGAGCACCGGTGACGCGTTTGCTGCCACGGGCTTCGATCACGGCGCTGCCAGTGAGGATGCGAATGCCTTTGGCGCGTGCTTCTTCAACCAGCGCACCACGCGGATTGTGACGGGCGTCGGCAACCGCGATGACTTGCAGGCCGGCGTCGAGCCAGTCCAGCGCAACGCGGTAGGCGTAATCGTTATTGGTCGACAGCACCAGCTTCTTGCCCGGCGCCACGCCATAACGGCGGACGTAGGTGGAAACGGCACCGGCCAGCATGTTGCCCGGTACGTCGTTGTTGCCGTAAACCAGAGGACGCTCGTGTGTACCGGTTGCCAGCACGACACGCTTGGCGCGGACGCGGTGCATGCGCTGACGCACCTGGCCGATCGGCGCGCGGTCACCCAGGTGATCGGTCAGACGCTCATGAATGGTCAGGAAGTTGTGGTCGTGGTAGCCGTTGACGGTAGCGCGTGGCAGCAGGATCACATTGGCCAGACCTTTGAGCTCGGCAACGACCGTGGCCACCCACTCCGCCGCCGGCTTGCCGTCCAGGCTCTCGCGGGAATCCAGCAGACTGCCGCCGAACTCTTCCTGTTCATCGGCAACGATCACGCGGGCACCGCTGCGCGCAGCGGCCAGCGCGGCCGCCAGACCCGAAGGGCCTGCGCCGACGACGAGCACGTCGCAGTGATGGTTCATGTTGTCGTAGGTGTCCGGATCGATTTCGGTCGGCGAACGACCGAGACCGGCGGCCTTACGAATGTATTTCTCGTAGGTCATCCAGAACGACTGTGGGTACATGAAGGTTTTGTAGTAGAAGCCCGGCGGCATCAGCTTGCCGCCGACCTTGCCGAGGATGCCCATCATGTCGGTGTTCACGCTCGGCCAGCCGTTGGTGCTGGTGGCGACCAGACCCGAGTAAAGCGCTTGTTGAGTAGCGCGCACGTTCGGGATCTGAGTGGCTTCGGTCGCGCCGATCTGCAGGACCGCGTTCGGCTCTTCGGAACCGGCCGCGAAGATGCCGCGAGGGCGCGAGTATTTGAAGCTACGGCCGATGATGTCGACGCCGTTGGCCAGCAGGGCTGCGGCCAGGGTGTCGCCTTCAAAGCCTTGGTAGGTCTGACCGTTGAAGCTGAAGTTCAGGACCTTGCTACGGTCGATGCGGCCGCCGTTGGGCAGGCGATTGGACTGGCTCATACCTTGTCTCCCTTCCCGACGGCTGGAACCTTGTTCACAAACTGAGGTTTGCTACCGATCGGATAGGTTTCGAGAATTTCGTAAGTCACGGTGTCACGCGTGGCGTTGAAGTACTGACGGCAACCGGCTGCGTGAATCCACAGTTCGTGGTGCAGGCCGCGCGGATTGTCGCGGAAGAACATGTAGTCGCCCCACTCTTCGTCGGTGCAGGCGGCCGGGTCCAGTGGACGCGGGATGTGGGCCTGACCGGACCCGTGGAATTCCTCTTCGGAGCGCAGTTCGCCACAGTGAGGACAGAAGATATGCAGCATAGGAATTTCTCCTGTTAGTGGGCGACGGCAGCAGCGCCGTGTTCGTCGATGAGGGCGCCGTTGTGAAAGCGGTCGATGGAGAACGGCTTGGCCAGCGGGTGCATTTCGCCCTTCGCCAGGCTCGCGGCGAAGACGTTGCCCGATCCCGGGGTCGCCTTGAAGCCACCGGTGCCCCACCCGCAGTTGAAGAACATGTTCGGCACAGGCGTCTTGGAAATGATCGGGCACGCATCCGGCGTGGTGTCGACGATGCCGCCCCACTGACGGTTCATGCGCACGCGCGACAGCACCGGGAACATTTCGACGATGGCTTGAATGGTGTGCTCGATGACCGGGTACGAACCGCGCTGACCGTAGCCCACCCAGCCGTCGATACCGGCGCCGATCACCAGGTCGCCCTTGTCGGACTGGCTGATGTAGCCGTGCACGGCGTTGGACATGATCACGCTGTCGATAATTGGTTTGATCGGCTCCGACACCAGCGCCTGCAGCGGGTGGGATTCGATCGGCAGACGGAAGCCCGCCAGCTTGGCCATGTGGCCCGAGTTACCGGCGGTCACTACACCGACGCGCTTGGCGCCGATGAAGCCTTTATTGGTTTCAACGCCGATGCACACGCCGTTTTCCTTGCGGAAGCCGGTCACTTCGGTTTGCTGGATCAGGTCAACGCCCAACGCGTCAGCGGCGCGGGCAAAGCCCCAGGCCACGGCGTCGTGACGCGCAACACCGCCGCGACGTTGAACCGTCGCGCCGATGATCGGGTAACGGGTGTTCTTCGAGCAGTCCAGGTACGGGATCTCTTCGGCCACTTGCTTGCCGTTGAGCAGTTCGCCGTCCACGCCGTTCAGGCGGTTGGCACTGACCCGACGCTCGGAATCACGCATGTCCTGCAGGGTGTGGCACAGGTTGTACACGCCGCGCTGCGAGAACATGACGTTGTAGTTCAGGTCCTGGGACAGGCCTTCCCACAGTTTCATTGCGTGTTCGTACAGGTGCGCGGACTCGTCCCACAGGTAGTTGGAACGCACGATGGTGGTGTTACGGGCAGTGTTGCCGCCGCCCAACCAGCCCTTCTCGACCACGGCTACGTTGGTGATGCCGTGCTCTTTGGCCAGGTAGTAAGCCGTCGCCAGACCATGACCACCGCCGCCGACGATAACCACGTCGTAGACTTTTTTCGGGGTCGGCGTGCGCCACATGCGCTGCCAGTTTTCGTGGTGGCTGAGGGAGTGTTTGAAGAGGCCGAAGCCTGAGTAATGTTGCATGGTGCTACTCCTGACTCAGCGGTAAACCGGGAAATCGGCGCACAGCGCGGCGACCTGACCGGCAACATTGGCCTCGACATCGGCATCGCCGAGGTTGTCGAGAATGTCGCAGATCCAACCGGCCAGCGTGATGCACTGGGTGACTTTGAAACCGCGGGTGGTGACCGCCGGGGTGCCGATACGCAGGCCCGAGGTCACGAACGGCGATTGTGGATCGTTCGGAACGGCGTTCTTGTTCACAGTAATGTGGGCGCGACCCAGTGCAGCGTCTGCGTCCTTACCGGTAAGGCCCTGACGGATCAGGCTGACCAGGAACAAGTGGTTGTCGGTACCACCGGAAACCACGTCGTAACCGCGATCGATGAACACCTGCGCCATGGCCTGGGCGTTGTCGATCACTTGCTGTTGATACGCCTTGAAGCCAGGCTCCATCGCCTCCTTGAAGCACACGGCCTTGCCGGCGATGACGTGCATCAGCGGGCCGCCTTGAGCGCCAGGGAACACGGCAGAGTTGAGCTTTTTCTCGATCTCTTCGTTGGCCTTGGCCAGGATCAGGCCACCACGAGGGCCGCGCAGGGTTTTGTGCGTGGTAGTAGTGACGACGTCAGCGTACGGCAGCGGGTTCGGGTACAGGCCAGCGGCGACCAGACCGGCGACGTGAGCCATGTCCACGAACAGCAGCGCACCGACTTTGTCAGCGATCTGACGGAAGCGCGGGAAGTCCAGCGTCTTGGAGTACGCCGAGAAACCGGCAACGATCATCTTGGGCTTGTGTTCAACGGCGAGACGCTCGACTTCGTCGTAATCGATCAGGCCGGTGTTGGTGTCGATCCCGTATTGAACGGCGTTGTAGAGCTTGCCCGAGGACGACACTTTGGCGCCGTGGGTCAGGTGGCCGCCGTGGGCCAGGCTCATGCCCAGAATGGTGTCGCCCGCTTGAATGAGTGCCAGGTAAACCGCGCTGTTGGCCGACGAACCGGAGTGCGGCTGAACGTTGGCGTAGTCGGCACCGAACAGCTGCTTGGCGCGGTCGATGGCCAGTTGCTCGACCTTATCGACGTGCTCGCAACCGCCGTAGTAACGCTTGCCCGGATAGCCTTCGGCGTACTTGTTGGTCAGACCGCTGCCTTGAGCTTCCATTACGCGCTTGCTGGTGTAGTTCTCCGAGGCGATCAGCTCAATGTGATCTTCCTGACGCTGATCTTCGGCATTCATCGCTGCCAAGAGTGCATCGTCATAACCCTGGATCTGGTCTTGCTTGCTGAACATCGCGGTTCTCCCAGCGGCGGCGCGGCGCCTGAATTATCGATAGGGCTTTGGATTACCCCTTGGAAGCGATGGTATGGCCGACGCAGACTGCCTAGATGCCTACGGGCGCCACACAAAGGTGCGTTTACGACATGGATTAGCGGGGAGAGATAAATGCCGGATTTTGACGAACCACAGCCGTCCACATACCCGGCCACAAAAACACTCACTTGTGGGAGCGAGCTTGCTCGCGAAGGCTGAGGATCAGGCGCTGGAGATGCGTTGAATGTGCCGCCCCCTTCGCGAGCAAGCTCGCTCCCACAGTGTCGGCGGATGACATAAAACGTGTTTTATCGTCCAGAAAACAAAAATCCCCCGGTGATAAGCCGGGGGATTTTTGATGAGGCAATGTCGCAATCAGACAGATTTGGCAGGCAACAAACCGTCGGCCCGGAACATCCCGCGAATGCCACGCACTGCCTGACGAATCCGGTCCTGGTTCTCGATCAGGGCGAAACGGACGTGATCGTCGCCGTATTCACCAAAACCGACACCCGGCGAGACGCAGACCTTGGCCTCCAGCAGCAGCTTCTTGGCAAATTCCAGCGAGCCCAGGTGCGCGTAGGCCTCAGGAATTTTCGCCCAGACGTACATCGAGGCTTTCGGGTTCTCGACCATCCAGCCCAGTTCGTGCAAGCCTTTGACCAGCACGTTACGACGCTGGCGGTACTGCTCGGCGATGTCGAGCACGCACTGTTGGTCGCCTTCCAGCGCAGCAATCGCCGCGACCTGCAACGGCGTGAATGTGCCGTAGTCGTGGTAACTCTTGATGCGGGCCAATGCGTTAACCAGTTCAGGGTTTCCGACCATGAAGCCAATCCGCCAGCCGGCCATGTTGTAGCTCTTGGACAAGGTGAAAAATTCCACCGCGATGTCCTTGGCGCCCGGCACCTGCATGATCGACGGGGCTTTCCAACCGTCATAGACGATGTCGGCATACGCCAGGTCGTGAACCACCAGCACGTCGTATTGCTTGGCCAGCGCGACCACACGCTCGAAGAAGTCGAGCTCGACGCACTGAGCCGTCGGGTTGGACGGGAAGCCGAGGATCATCATCTTCGGCTTCGGGATCGAGCCACGAATGGCTTTTTCAAGCTCGGCGAAGAAGTCCACGCCCGGCACCAGCGGCACGGACCGCACTTGAGCGCCAGCGATCACTGCGCCGTAGATATGAATCGGATAACTGGGGTTAGGCACAAGCACCGTGTCGCCCTGATCGAGCGTGGCAAGCATCAGATGCGCCAGGCCTTCCTTGGAGCCAATGGTGACAATGGCTTCGGTTTCCGGGTCGATGTCGACCTCGTAACGCTTTTTGTACCAACTGGAGATCGCCCGACGCAGACGCGGGATGCCACGCGAAGTCGAGTAGCCGTGAGTGTCTTCACGTTGGGCGACAGTGACCAGTTTTTCGACGATGTGCGGTGGCGTTGCCCCGTCGGGGTTGCCCATGCTCAGGTCGATGATGTCCTCACCACGACGACGAGCGGCCATTTTCAGCTCGGCAGTGATGTTGAACACGTAAGGGGGGAGTCGATCGATGCGCGCAAAGCGGCGCGGCGAACCTTGGTCAGCCATGAGATGCCTCTGAAGACGTAAGCGCCCGGAACCGTCCGAGCGACGCTGGCCACTGCGGTGGCCTGGTGCGGAAGATAAAGGCGCTGATGGCGGTTTGTCTACAGGGATTTGAGCGCCATCCAACAAACGGTGAGTCGCTGCAAATCCTGTAGGAGCGCGCTTGCCCGCGATGCGTCAGATCAAATACATCAACGGTGACTGACACACCGCATTCGCGGGCAAGCGCGCTCCTACAGGGAATGCGTCAGGCAAGAACCTGGCGCAACCCGAGCAACAGCAGGAAATGCAGCGGATAAATCAGGTACGCCCAACGCCGCATCGGCCAGACCGCAAAGGCGGGTCGCCAGCGCAGGAGCGCCAGGCCCAGCCAAGGCCCGATCAGACAGGCGATCAACGCCCCTACCGAAATGGGATCGCCCCACAGCATGCCGTCGATGATCTTAGGCCACTCGTTGCTGAGCAGGCACACCACGCCGGGCAGGATCGCCAACCAGAGCGATCCCCTCAGCACGAGCAGGAAAGCAGTCGGCAGCAACACGCCGTAGGCGCCAAACATCAGCAACGGCGCAAATGCGACGCCGATACCCAGCGCAATCACCGCCATGATCCGCATCGGCCAGGAACGGCTGCTCGCACCCTGCGCAACCAACAACCCGAGTACCAGCGTGGGCAGTACGTTAAGCGTGGTGACTTCATCGGCCATGTACAACCGATACGGAAACTCGGCGATAACTGAAAACACCGCCAGCCAGGCCAGGTACTTCCAGCGAATGCCGGGGTGAACCGGACGCGAAACACTGCGCCCGACATTGACTGCAATGGCCAGGCAAAACCACGCAAAGGCCAGCCTGCCGGGCACGTAAAGCCAGTCCGCCGACCATCCGACGTAACGCAGGTGGTCGAGCACCATGCTCAACATCGCCAGCCATTTGAGCAGGTCCAGCGCGCGGTCACGTACCGGCTGTATCGTTGAATGTGCCTCGCTCATCGTGCTCCGCTGTTTGACTGAATTTTCTGACGCAAGAATGCATGACCAAACCAGTGAATCTTGGTTACAGTCGCAGCCTTCGATTACAGGGAACCGGCCATGTCAGACCAAAGCCAGCAGTTTGCCAGCGACAACTATTCGGGAATCTGCCCCGAAGCCTGGGCGGCCATGGAACAAGCGAACCATGGCCATCAACGTGCGTATGGTGACGATCAATGGACAGCGCGGGCGGCCGATCAATTCCGTCAGCTGTTCGAAACCGACTGTGAAGTGTTCTTTGCCTTCAACGGTACGGCCGCCAACTCGCTGGCTTTGTCATCGTTGTGCCAGAGTTACCACAGCGTCATCTGCTCCGAAACCGCCCACGTCGAGACCGACGAATGCGGCGCCCCCGAGTTTTTCTCCAACGGCTCCAAGCTGCTGACCGCCCGTAGCGAGAACGGCAAGCTGACCCCCGAATCGATTCGTGAAGTCGCGCTCAAGCGGGCCGACATTCATTACCCAAAACCGCGCGTGGTGACGCTGACCCAGGCGACCGAAGTGGGCAGCGTGTACTTGCCCGAAGAGCTGAAAGCAATCAGCGACACCTGCAAGGAACTGGGCCTGAACCTGCACATGGACGGTGCCAGGTTCGCGAACGCGTGCGCTTACCTGGGCTGCACGCCCGCCGAGTTGACCTGGAAAGCCGGCATTGACGTGCTGTGTTTCGGCGGCACCAAGAACGGCATGGCGGTGGGTGAAGCGATTCTGTTCTTCAACCACAAGCTGGCCGAAGACTTTGACTACCGCTGCAAACAGGCCGGGCAACTGGCGTCGAAAATGCGCTTCCTGTCGGCGCCTTGGGTCGGGCTGCTGGAAAACGACGCCTGGCTCAAACACGCTCGCCACGCCAACCGCTGCGCGCAATTGCTTGCTGAGTTGGTAAAAGACATTCCCGGCGTAGAACTGATGTTCCCGGTGCAGGCCAACGGCGTGTTTCTGCAATTGTCGGAAGCGGCGATCGCGGCGCTGACCGCCAGGGGCTGGCGCTTCTACACCTTCATCGGCAACGGCGGCGCACGGTTCATGTGCTCGTGGGACACCGAAGAATCACGCGTGCGTGAACTGGCTGCGGACATCCGGTTGGTGATGGGGGCCTGATTGCCCCCGGTCTTCCTGACACCGCGAATGACCCTGTGGGAGCGAATTCATTCGCGATTGGCCGGTTCAGCCGACAGAAATCAATCAACCGAGCCTGCATCGCGAATAAATTCGCTCCCACAGGAATGTGTCAGGCGGACTACCAGAGTATGCGCATACCTGAAAGCGCTATCACCCCTGCGAAATCACCTTCTCGATCACCTCGACCGTCGCACTGACCTTGTCCTCATAACGGCTCAGCTCATCGGCATGTTGCTGCTTGAGTTCGATCTGCTTCGAGCACAGGTTCAGCGCCGCCAGCACCAGCAGACGGTCGCCGATGAGTGTCGGGTAATTGCGCTTGGTTTCCGACAACGCCGACTTGAGCATGACCACCGCATCCATCAAGGTCTGCTCTTGCCCGGCAGGTGCCTTGATCGTGTAGTCGTTGCCGAGAATGGAAATGACTTTGGTGGCGTCGCGGTCGATGATCATGCGCTGACCGCACTCGCGCTGGTGGCGCGATCAACCAGCGCCTGAATACGGGCTGCCGTGGCGCCTTGTTTCTCTTCCTGCTCCAGCAGGCTCAACTGCAAACTGTCGTTGTCATCCCTGGCTTGTTTCAGCGCTTCGGCGAGCTGCGCATTCGTGTTCTGCAGATCCTGGTTCTGCTGCACCAGGTCACCGACGAGTTTTTCCAACTGGCTTAGGGATGCTTCCAACATTTTGATATCTCAGGCAAATTTCAAAGGGCGCGTACGATAAAGAAAAGTCACTTCAGCTACCAGTGAAATCAGGGCATTCACGCCACTACACCGACCAGAAAAGCACTTGTTTGCTTCAATTCCGCAAACGCATCAGGGTCCTGATTGACTGCGTTTTGCCCATCTTGTTCCTGCTGTTCGTCAGATCAACCGCCTGCGACATAAGCGCACAGCACCAGACCAAAGGGGTCAAGTCCTCCTTCGGCGGACCGATAAGCATGCATCTCTGGCAACACTCCCCCTTTGCACGCATGGATCGCGGCTTTCTCAGGAACCGTCATGTCCCTACGCAATATGAACATCGCGCCCCGCGCCTTCCTCGGTTTTTCCATCATCGGTTTACTGATGCTGATCCTGGGCATCTTCGCCCTCAGCCAGATGAGCAAGATCAACGATGCCACCGAGACGATGGCCACCAACAATGTGCCGAGCATCAAGTCGCTGGATAAACTGACCGAGGCAAGCATTCGTCTGCGCGTGCTGTCCTATCGCCTGATGCTCAATCGCGACCCCGACACGCTGCAGAAAACCGTCGACCTGCTGGCCATGCGCAACAAGCAGATCGACGACGCGCGCGCGATCTACGTCAAACTGATTTCGGCACCGGAAGAACAGGCCGCTTACGATCAGTACCTCTCCTTGCTCAATGACTATCGTCGGCTCGAAGACCGCATGAAGTCGCTGAGTAGCGCCAACAAACTCGACGAACTGACCTCGCTGCTCAGCGCCGACCTGCAGACCAACTCGGACCAAATGAACGTGGTACTGGGCAAGCTGGTCGAGATCAATACCCAACAGATCAATGACACCAACAAGGACGCAGCACGGCAGTATTCGACCGCCTTCACCATGGTCGTCACCCTGCTTATTATCGCGACCGTCCTGACCCTGCTGTTCGCCTGGCTGCTGACCAACAGCATCACACGCCCTATCGCCTCTGCCTTGAAAGCGGCTGAAGAGATCGCCGAAGGCGACTTGACCCGTACGATTCACGTCGACGGGACCGACGAAGCCGGTCGCCTGCTGACCGCGATGCTGAAAATGCAGTCCAAGTTGCGCGATACGCTGCAACGCATTTCCGGCTCGGCCACACAACTGGCGTCCGCTGCCGAAGAGCTGAATGCCGTCACCGACGAGAGCGCTCGGGGCTTGTCGCAACAGAACAATGAAATCGAACAAGCCGCCACGGCCGTCAACGAGATGACCAGCGCCGTCGAAGAAGTGGCACGCAACGCCGTGAGCACGTCCGAAGCCTCGAAAAACGCCACCAGCTCGGCCAGCGACGGCCGCGACCTGGTGCAGGAAACCGTCAGCGCCATCGAGCGCATGAGCGGCGACGTCCAAAGCACAGCGACGTTGATCGGCAACCTGGCCGATGAATCCCGCGACATCGGCAAGGTGCTGGACGTGATTCGCGGCCTGGCGGACCAGACCAACCTCCTCGCCCTCAACGCCGCCATCGAAGCCGCACGGGCCGGTGAGGCCGGTCGTGGCTTTGCGGTCGTGGCCGATGAGGTGCGCGCACTGGCGCACCGCACTCAACAATCGACCAGTGAAATCGAACGCATGATCGGCAGCATTCAGGGCGGCACCGAGCAGGCCGTGAACTCGATGCGCAGCAGCACCGAGCGTGCCGAATCGACATTGAACATCGCCAAAGGCGCTGGTGTGGCGCTGGATACCATTAACAGCGCGGTGGTGGAAATCAATGAACGCAATCTGGTCATCGCCAGCGCGGCCGAGGAACAAGCGCAAGTTGCACGGGAAGTAGACCGCAACCTGGTGAACATCCGTGACCTGTCGACTCAGTCGGCGACCGGCGCGCATCAGACCACTGCAGCCAGCAGCGAACTGTCGCGTCTGGCGGTCGACCTGAACGGGATGGTTGCGCGCTTCCGCGTTTAACGCACAGCGCCGCCAAAGAGGGGAATGCGCCGAGCGTGCATTCCCCTTTTTTGTTTCCGGCCTAGCTGTCTGTTCGCTGAACGAAGCCGTTATTTGTTTCAAATCCTGCAGTTTCATTCAAGCGCCGGGTTTTCCAACCGATAGGCAGTTAACCGCCTGCACTTTTCTGTCTGGGCCGCCCCCTGCGCCCATCCGTTCGGAATACCCTCTATGTCATTGCGCAACATGAACATCGCTCCACGCGCGTTTTTCAGCTTTGCCCTGATCGGGGTTCTCATGCTGATTCTCGGCATCTTTTCGCTCACACAGATGAGCAATATCCGAGCGACAAGCGATGAGATCGCACGCAATACCGTGCCGAGCATTCGCAGCCTGGACAAGATGATCGACACCAGCGTGCGCTTGCGAGTGTTGTCGTTTCGGCTATTGGTCAACCGCGATCCGGCCATTCAGCAGAAGACCCTGGATGCGATGACGGCCCGCTTCCAGCAAATGGGGATTGCCCAGGCGACCTATGAAAAACTGCCAACAACGGCGGAAGAACAGTCGAACTACGCCGAATTCCAGAAGCTGCTGAGCCAATACCGGCAGCTTGAAGACCGCATGCGCGCCCTGAGTCGTGACGGGAAAATAGAAGAGCTGACCCAGTTGCTCAATGTCGAGTTGCAGGAAAACTCCGACAAGATGAATGCCGCTCTGTCGAAACTGGTTGAGTTCAACGGCAAGGAGTCCGATGCCGCCAACGCCAGTGCCGGCGAGCAGTACAACAGAGCGTTCAACCTGGTCGTCGGTCTGCTGATCATCGCGACGGTGCTGACGGTACTTTTCGCCTGGCTGCTGACCAGCAGCATCACTCGCCCCATTGGCGCTGCGCTGAAGGCCGCCGAAGAGATCGCCGAAGGCGACTTGACCCGTACGATTCACGTCGACGGGACCGACGAAGCCGGTCGCCTGCTGACCGCGATGCTGAAAATGCAGTCCAAGTTGCGCGATACGCTGCAACGCATTTCCGGCTCGGCCACACAACTGGCATCCGCTGCCGAAGAGCTGAATGCCGTCACCGACGAGAGCGCTCGAGGCTTGTCGCAACAGAATAATGAAATCGAACAAGCCGCCACGGCCGTCAACGAGATGACCAGCGCCGTCGAAGAAGTGGCACGCAACGCCGTGAGCACGTCCGAAGCCTCGAAAAACGCCACCAGCTCGGCCAGCGACGGCCGCGATCTGGTGCAGGAAACCGTCAGCGCCATCGAGCGCATGAGCGGCGACGTGCAAAGCACCGCGACGTTGATCGGTAACCTCGCCGATGAATCCCGCGACATCGGCAAGGTGCTGGACGTGATTCGCGGCCTGGCGGACCAGACCAACCTGCTCGCCCTCAACGCCGCCATCGAAGCCGCGCGGGCCGGTGAGGCCGGTCGTGGTTTTGCGGTCGTGGCCGATGAGGTGCGCGCACTGGCGCACCGCACCCAGCAATCGACCAGTGAAATCGAACGCATGATCGGCAGCATTCAGGGCGGCACCGAGCAGGCCGTGAACTCGATGCGCAGCAGCACCGAGCGTGCCGAATCGACATTGAATATTGCGAAAGGCGCCGGCGTGGCGCTGGACACCATTAACAGCGCGGTGGTGGAAATCAATGAACGCAATCTGGTCATCGCCAGCGCAGCCGAGGAACAGGCGCAAGTTGCACGGGAAGTAGACCGCAACCTGGTGAACATCCGTGACCTGTCGACTCAGTCGGCGACCGGCGCGCATCAGACCACTGCAGCCAGCAGCGAACTGTCGCGTCTGGCGGTGGATTTGAACGGCATGGTGGCGCGGTTCAGGTTGTAAAGAATCATCAACCTAGACACATAAACACTGTGGGAGCGAATTCATTCGCGATGAGGCCAAGCCAAGCGATACCTCTATATCGACTGAAAGCCCCATCGCGGATGAATCCGCTCCCACAGGCGTGATGACGCCGAATTAATCAATATTCGATACGAACGTCGCCTTTCGGCACGCTGCAGCAAGACAGGATGTATCCCTCTTCCACGTCGTCGTCGGTAATCCCGCCGTTGTGCTCCATTTCCACTTCCCCGCTCAGTTTCATCACCTTGCAGGTGCCGCAGATGCCCATGCCGCAGGCTTTCGGGATCATCAGACCGAGTTTCGCAGCCGCCGCGTGTACGGTTTCGCCCGGCGCCACGCGAATGCTCTTGCCGGTGTCGGTGAACTCAACCTGATGCAGTTCGGCCACATCGACTTCCGGCGCATCGGCCGCCTGCTCGGCATGCTCGACCGCGTCTGCGCGGGCTTCCGGTGGCGTCGCGCCGAAAGACTCTTCGTGGTACTGCGCCATGTTGAAGCCGTTGGCTTCCAGCAGGCGCTTGACCGCATTCATGTACGGCGTCGGGCCGCAACAGAAGACTTCGCGCTCCATGAAGTCCGGCGCCATCAGCTCGAGCATCTTCTGGTTCAGATACCCGCGATAACCGGCCCACGGCTCACCCAGCCCGTGTTTCTCGCAGACGATGTGCAGCGAGAAGTTGTTGATTCGCGACGCCATCTGCTCCAGTTCACGGTGGTAGATGATGTCTTTGGGCGAACGCGAGCTGTGAACGAAGACCATGTCGACGTTGGCGTTGGTGTCGTAATACCAGCGCGCCATGGACATGACCGGCGTGATACCGACACCGCCACTGAGGTAGAGAATCTTCGGATTGGGGAAGTCGATGGCGTTGAACAGACCGACCGGCCCGTGAACGGCCAGTTCCTGACCTTCATGCAGGGTGTCGTGCAACCAGTTGGATACCTTGCCGCCCGGTACGCGCTTGATGGTGATCGAGAAGCTGTACGGCACTGAAGGCGAGCTGGAGATGGTGTACGACCGCATGATCGGCACGCCTTCGATTTCCAGCTCCAGGGTCACGAACTGACCCGGCTTGAAGAAGAACAGGATTGGCTGGTCGGCCATGAAGCAAAAGGTGCGCACGTCCCAGGTTTCCTGGATCACTTTGACGACCCGCACCAGATGGCGGCCATTGGCCCAAGTCTGTGTGTTGACCGGGCTGAGGAAACTCTGGGACATACTCACTCTCCACGGCCGACTGTCGGCCTCTTATGGTGGCGATTCTGCGTAACGCACGACGCGCCTATTTACCTATCAGCGACATTCACATACTTATGGCGACCAGCCCCGATCTATAGGGGTTACGGAGTCGGAAACGGATTCGGCCATGTCGCCCATGGATAAGGTTCACGTCGCGCCCGGCTACACACTCGCCGTCAATCGATTACAGATTTTTTATTTATAAGGATGAGCGACAGAACGCACCGTCGCCTTGCCTGCAAACCACTCAAACACAACCGTATCAGCCACATTCGTAGACCGTTGAAACCACGGTCTGAGGACTTGAAAGATGGACGTCACCGCAACTCTGAGCCTGGGCGATCCGCTGGAACCCGCACGCAAGGCCACCGCTGAAATGCTGCAGAACCGGGAGCGCACCTACTCGCTGCCGCAGCCTTTCTACAGCGATGAGCGGCTGTTTGAAATCGACATGCAGGAAATCTTTCAAAAAGAATGGCTGATTGCAGGCATGACCTGTGAAATCCCGGCCAAGGGCAACTTCCTGACCCTGCAGATCGGCAAGAACCCGATTCTGGTCGTGCGTGCGCCGGACGGTTCGATCAACGCCTTCCACAACGTCTGCCGTCACCGCGGTTCGCGTCTGTGCACCAAGGAAAAAGGCAAAGTCGCCAAGCTGGTGTGCCCTTACCACCAGTGGACCTATGAACTCGACGGTCGTCTGCTGTATGCAGGCACCGAAATGGGCGCTGACTTCGACATGAAGCAGTTCAGCCTCAAGCCCGTGAACTGCAAAGTCGCTGGCGGTTACATCTTCATCAGCCTGGCGGCCAATCCGCCAGCCATCGACGAGTTCCTGCAGACGCTGAATCACTACATGGAACCGTACGACATGGAGAACACCAAGGTGGCGGTACAAACCACCTTGATGGAAAAAGCCAACTGGAAACTCGTGCTGGAAAACAACCGTGAGTGCTACCACTGCAACGGTTCGCATCCGGAGCTGCTGAACACTCTGCTGGAATGGGACGACGTGACCGATCCACGCGCCGACCAGGCGTTCAAGGACCACGTCGCAGCATCCGCCGCTGCCTGGGAAGCCGAGAAGATCCCGTTTGCTCACGCCAGCTTCGGTCTGCGCAACCGCATCGTGCGCATGCCGCTGCTCAAAGGTACCGTGTCCATGACCATGGACGGCAAACAAGGCAGCCAGAAGCTCATGGGCCGTATCAAGAATCCGGACCTGGGTTCGATGCGCATCCTGCACCTGCCGCACGCCTGGAACCACTGCATGGGCGACCACGTGATCGTATTCACCGTGTGGCCGATCAGCGCCCAGGAAACCATGGTCACCACCAAATGGCTGGTGCATAAAGACGCCGTTGAAGGCGTGGACTACGACGTCGCGCGCCTGCGTGAAGTCTGGGACGCGACCAACGATCAGGATCGTCGTCTGGCCGAAGAAAACCAGCGCGGCATCAACTCCATCGCCTACCAGCCAGGCCCGTACTCCAAGACCTACGAGTTCGGCGTGGTCAACTTCATCGACTGGTACAGCGCCAAGCTCCTGGAAAACATGGGTGCCGAGCCTGCGCCGTATTTGAAAGGTGTGGCGGTTAACCACGAGTAAGGCTCAATCACTCGGAACCTGTGGAGATTCCGACAGTGATGACGGTGGCGAAAGCGTTGTATTACACAGACCGCATTCGCCACCGTCGTAACCTCCGGCAGCTCCCACAGGTTTCCAAGACAGTCCCCTGAACGCCACTCAAGCCTGATCAAAAAACACTCAAACCTCCCGGACACCATCTCCGCCGCACCCGCGCGACATCCACAAACAACTTATCCACAGCACAACCCACAGCAATTGTGGGAAAGTCGATTTCTCCCTGTGCAAAAAGCCAAGAAAAACCGTGACTTATTCAAGAAGCTGTATACCTGCCAATACTGTTCATTTATTGATCAACCATGTGCAGGCCACGGTTTATAAGGCCCTCAAGGGATAGCGAACACCTTATCCACAGAAGCGCCAACAGAGAATGTGCGCAACTCGGGTTATTACGTTTCGAGGTGTGGAAAAGTCGCTTGGATACTCGAAATGGTAGGCTTCAAGCTATGAATCGCTGAAGAAACTCCAGATTGATCAATTTTTGATCAATACCTTGAAGCCCCCTATCTATATGGCTTGCCGGCGATGACGAACAACTTATCCACACAAGCGCTAACAGAGAATGTGGGCAAATATGAGCAGGCCCAAAACTCGACGCGTGGAAAAAAACGTTTAAAAACCAATGGATACAGTGATCAATATTTGATCAACGGCTGGAAACCCTCTAGATACGTGGCCTGGAGAAGACGGCGAACACCTTATCCACAGGTGAGCTCACAGAGATTGTGGGTAGGTGTGCGCCATGATCACTTCCACGTTTATCTGCTCTCCTTCGTCCAGTCCGTCGAAGTAGTGGGTTCTCAGGCGTTGCGCGCTTGTTAATGGGGGACTCGCCGGTTGCGTTTTACTGATGCTGGCAATACTACCCCGCACTTTGCTGAGATCATCACGCAGTGCATTCCCGTATGGGTTGGCAACAATTGAGGGACGAACAGAAACGGCGCCCGGCATTTTTGGCGTGACGGGGGTTCTGCCGAACAACTGTGTGACTCGGTTGACAGCGGCCCTCCTCAGCTCTTTCTTGGCAACCAGACTCTGAACACCCAACCCTACGCGGGTCACGGCTCCCAATGCCGAGATCGCGGTGCCCACATGGGCGACGTAACGCGCCTCTTTAACACCGGCGAGCGTCAACGAAGACGCAGCGATTGCGAGGCTTGAACCGACCAATGTCATTCGTGCGGCCACCAAGGTGGCCCCGACCGGCGGACCGGCTACGGCGGCTGCTATTACCGTGGCGGCGATTGTGAAAGCGTGAAGGCCGATCGTCAGTACAGGCTGCAGCCAGTCAGGCGTTCGCCCTGTCGGATCAACATAGTTGACCGGATCACCCAGGCAATAGGTGTAGGCATTGAGCCCGCCTTTATCAAAGGGGCTTAGCGCGTCGGGACTGTGGAAACGCTTGAGCGCAGGGTTATAGATCCGATGACCGTTACCGAGGTGATACCAGCCCGTGCCCTGCTCTCGTAACTGGCCATTGAAGCCCGAGTGGCTAATCTGCGCCTCATCGCGGGGTTGGGTGCCATAAGCCGTATAGGCCATATGCCCTGATTCAGACGGCGCAAATCCTGCCAGGACAGTGTTGTGGCGATCCGTGGCCAGCAGCAGCGAACGAAAGGAAGGCGCATCCATCAGGCTGACTCACTTGCCAGAAGGTCTGTGGATAAGCTTAATCCTGCCGTTCGCTGTGGGTAACTAATAGAAGTGATAGGTCAGCGGGCCTAGCGCACCACCCCTTCTTCAATCAACAACTTCAAGATCGCCGCAGCGCCTTCCTGAGGGCTGACCCCCTTAAGCACCTGACCGCCGCCACCGCTGGCCTTCGCCGTCGCAGCCTTCATGCGATCCGCACCGCTTTTGGCCTTGATGACCTTCAGGCGTTTCGGGCGAGGTTTGGCGGGGCTGAGTTCGGCACCTGTGAATAACTCGTCGATGACGACGTCGATCTGCTCGACATCCAGCACGCCCCGTTGGGCGGGACCGTACGCGCTTTGGCGGGGTTTGGGCGCTGCGTTATCCACAGTGGCGAGAAAGGGCAATCTCACCTTGAGGCGACGACGCTGGCCACGGGGCAGCGCTTGCAGCACCTGAGCGGTGCCGTTGCTCATGGATTCGACCTCGGCCATGCCCACGACGAGCGGCCAACCGAGCTTTTCAGCCAGTAGATAAGGCAGCATGCCGGAACCTTCGCCGGTTTCGGCCTGACTGCCCGCAAGCACCAACTGAACACCGGATTCACGGATGTAATCGGTCAATCCCGGCAGCGCATCGGCGCCTTCAGGCTGTTCCAAGACGTGTAGTTCACTCAGGCCCATGCCGAGATACGCCCGCAGTGCAGGCTCTTCGGCGTTGCCCGCGTGCAACACGTGCAAGTTATCCCCAGCCAGTTGAAGGCCAAGCTCCACAGCACGCGCGTCTTGCTCGGCGCGACGCGGACGACCGGATGTTGGATGCGCGCCGATGGAAACCAGGCTGATGACGTGCAGCGCGCTTTTATCCACAGGTGTGTTGTTGTCAGGCTGCATCGCGTTTTGCCTCGTTCCGGTAAGCCTCGACGGCCTCAATCAGGGCGTTGAGCACGTCGGCGCTCTCGCCAATGACTGACAAATCAGCACGTTTGATCATGTCGCAGGTCGGGTCGAGGTTAATCGCCACGACTTTGTCGCAGGCCCCGATACCCTGTAAATGCTGGATCGCGCCCGAGATACCCACAGCCACGTAAACACGCGCAGTGACCCAGGTACCAGACGCACCGACCTGGCGATCACGGGTCATGAACCCATCGTCCACGGCCACGCGGGATGCGCCCTCCGTAGCGCCCAGCGCTGCGGCGGTGCGGTGGAAAAGCGCCCAGTCCTTCACGCCGTTGCCGCCGGAGAAAATGAATTCTGCTTCCGCCATGGGGATAAGTGCCGGGTCGACGGCCACGGCCCCAAGGTCTTCGATCCGGGCGATGCTGCGCGCGATGGTTGTGGACAACTCAACCGGCAGCGCTTCATGACGTGTTTCGCTGACGGGTTCGGCACACTCTGCAGCGGCCAGAATCAAGCGCGAGACAGGACGCGAAAGGTCTTCACGCCCAGCGCCTGCACGGCCAGTGCTGCGTTCGTCCTTGACCTGCCAGACGCGCGTTGCAGGGCGCTCACCCAGGCTCGCCGCGAAACGGCGGCCCAGTTCACCGCCACCGCTGCGGCTGTCAGGCAGCAACCAATGGCGTGGGTCGAACTGGTTATCCACAGCCCGCAGACCTTGCACCCGTTGCTCGGGCGAATAACCGTTGAATTCACTGCCTTCCAGCACCAGCAGACGGTCCACGCCTGCCGTCTCGAAAGTGCTTTCTTTATGCTCGCCGAAGACCACGGCCAGCACAGCACCGTCCTTGCCGGCCAGGCTGTGAGCCAGGCCAAGCAGGTCGCGATCGTGGCTGCTCAGGCGACCGCCAACCATGTCCGGAACTACCGCGATGTAGAAAGTCGGCTCGGCGACTTGATGCAGTGGCAGCTGGACCTCCACAGACGCGGAGCGTTTGACGGCCCCACCCTGCTGCGCCCCGCTACGGTCGATGCGCTTGATGCCGTTCGGCCCGATGAAGCCAATCCCGTGGACGTTTTTGCGGATGACGCCGTTAGGCCCCATCCAACTGGCTTGTGTCGGCTGCATGGCCGCGTGCAAAGGATGCAGGCGGTTGCGGGCGATCCACTCGGCACGAGGGTCGCGGCGGATAATGTCGCTCATCAGTGCGCCTCCGCAGGTTCACGTTTGACAGGGACCGGCTTTGCAGGCGCTGCGTCTTCAAGCAACGCATCGGCGACCAGTTCGGCGATGTCCTTGATCATCGGGCGCGGCTCGACCACACCTTCAAGCATCGCGGTGCATTGTGGGCAACCGACGGCGACCAGTTCGGCGCCGGTTTCACGGATGTCTTCCATGCGCATGTCAGGGATACGTTGCTTGCCAGGGATGTCGGTGATCGGCGCGCCGCCACCACCGCCGCAGCAGCGGGAGCGGAAACCGGACCGCTGCATTTCCTTGACCTCGATGCCCAGCGCCTTGAGCACATCACGCGGCGCTTCGTACTCGCCATTGTAACGGCCCAGGTAGCACGGATCGTGATAGGTCACGCTGGAGCCCTTGTGTTGGCCGAGATTCAGCGCGTTGTCGCCGATCAGCTCAGCCATGTAGGTGCTGTGGTGCTGCACGAGGTAATTGCCATCGAAAGCGCCGTATTCGTTTTTCAGCACGTGGAAGCTGTGCGGATCGCAGGTGACGATGCGTTTGAAGCTGTACTTGCTCAGGGTCTGAATGTTGCGTTTGGCAAGCATCTGGAATGTCGCTTCGTCGCCCAGACGACGAGCCACGTCACCGCTGTCGCGCTCTTCGAGCCCAAGCACGGCGAAATCGACCTTGGCGGCTTTCAGGACTTTGACGAAAGCGCGTAGCGTGCGCTGGTTACGCATGTCGAAGGCACCGTCGCCGACCCAGAACAGCACGTCAGCCGTCTTCTTCTCACTCATGACGCTGAGGTTAAGGTCTGCCGCCCAGTTCATCCGGCCGCCCGGCGCGAAACCGCCCGGGTTATCGGTGGCGATGAGGTTTTCCAGCACTTCGGCGCCCTTGTTCGGGGTCGCGCCTTTTTCAAGCGTGAGGTGACGACGCATGTCGACGATGGCGTCCACGTGCTCGATCATCATCGGGCACTCTTCCACACAAGCGCGGCAGGTGGTGCAGGACCACAGGGTTTCGGCATCGACCAGACCGTTGACGATCGGTTGATGGGGGTTGCCGCCGTGTTCGCCGATGGGCTTGCCAGGGTAAGGACTGCCTGCGAAGTTGGCGTCAGTGCCGCCCGCCAGACCGACGACCATGTCCTGAATCAGTTTTTTCGGGTTCAGCGGCTGGCCTGCAGCATAGGCCGGGCACGCGGCTTCGCATTTGCCGCACTGCACACAGGCGTCGAAGCCCAGCAACTGGTTCCAGGTGAAATCCTTGGGTTTTTCCACGCCCAGCGGCGCAGTCGGGTCGGTCAGGTCCAGCGGCTTGAGGCCGGTGGAGCGACCACCGCCAAAACGTTCGGCGCGACGGTGCCAGGCCAGGTGCAGCGCGCCGGCGAAGGCGTGTTTCATCGGGCCGCCCCAGGTCATGCCGAAGAACAGCTCGGAAACGCCCCACAGCACGCCGATCCCCAGAATCACCGCCAGCAACCAGCCACCGAAGTTTTCCGGCAGGATGCCAGCAACCGGCAAGGTCACCAGAAAGAAGGAAGCGGAGAACGCCAGCAGGCTTTTCGGCAACCGCATCCACGGGCCTTTCGACAGGCGCGACGGCGGGTTGCGACGGCGCAGGTAAACGAAGATCGCCCCGACGAACATCACCGCCGACATCAGCAGCAACGCGTAACCGAGAATGCGGTTATGCAGGCCGAAACCATGGACCAGAATCGCCAGAATGATCGACGCGACTGCGCCACCCGCGGTCGCGACGTGGGTGTTGGCGATGTATTTGTCCCGCGCCACCACATGGTGCAGATCGACCATGTAACGTTTGGGCATCGCCAGCAGGCCGCCCAGCAGATCGACCTTGGACGCACGACCGTTGCGCCACATGGCCACCCGCCGCAAAGCACCCAGGACACCGAGGCCGAGGGCTGCGAACAGCAGGATTGGAAGAAGGGTGTTCAACATGTGGAGCTCCCAAAGACCGGGGGTCTTGCAGGTCGAGATGCCTTACTCGTTCCCTGTGGGAGTGAGCTTGCTCACGAATGCAATCTGTCAGGCGACATGGATGTCGACTGACTCACCGCTTTCGCGAGCAAGCTCGCTCCCACAGGGTTATGTGCAAGCCGTCAGAAGTCTTTACACAGTCTGAGTGCGTCATAAATGGCCGCATGCGTATTACGCTGCGCCACGCAGTCACCGATGCGGAACAGCAGGTAGCCATCGCCGGGTTGGCTCAACGACGGTTGAGGCTGGATCGCGAACAAGGCGTCGATGTCGATCTGGCCCTTGTTGCGCGAGCCTTCCTTCAAGCCGTAATACAGCTCTTCGTCAGGACGCACGCCGTTCTCGATCACTACTTGATCGACCACCCGCTCCTCTTTGGCGCCGGTGTACTCGTTCTCCAGCACCGCCACCAGCTTGTCGCCTTCGCGGTAGACCTTCTCCAGCATCATGTCGCCGGTCATGATCACTTCTTTCGGGTACATGCTGCGGTAGTAGGTCGGGAACGACGTACCGCCGATGGCCACGCCCGGCTTGATGTCGTCGGTGACGATCTCGACCTGACTGCCTTTGTCCGCCATGAAGTCGGCCACCGACATCCCGGTGAATTCGCAGATGGTGTCGTAGACCAGCACGTTCTTGCCCGGCGCCACCTTGCCGTCGAGCACGTCCCAACTGCTGACCACCAGACCTTCGGCGGCGCCCCAGTGTTCGTTCTGCTCGAGGAACGGATGACCGCCGACGGCCAGCACCACCACATCCGGACGCAAGTCCATGATGGTCGGGATGTCAGCCGCCGTGCCCAGACGCAGATCGACCTTCAGGCGCGCCAGCTCCAGCTGATACCAGCGCGTGATACCGGCGATCTGATCACGTTGCGGCGCCTTGGACGCCGTCACGATCTGCCCACCGATGAAATCTTTCTTCTCGAACAGCGTCACGTCATGGCCCCGTTCGGCCGACACACGCGCAGCTTCCATCCCCGCAGGGCCAGCACCGACGATCACCACTTTGCGCTTCACGCCGGTGGTTTTCTCGATGATGTGCGGCACGCCCATGTATTCACGAGACGTCGCGGCGTTCTGGATGCACAACACGTCCAGGCCCTGGTACTGACGGTCGATGCAGTAGTTGGCGCCGACACACTGACGGATCTGGTCAACCTGGCCCATCTTGATCTTGGCGATCAGGTGCGGGTCAGCGATGTGCGCGCGGGTCATGCCGACCATGTCGACGTAACCGCCTTCCAGAATGCGCGTTGCCTGGTTCGGGTCCTTGATGTTCTGCGCGTGCAGAACGGGTGCCTTGACCACTTCCTTGATACCGGCCGCCAGGTGCAGGAACGGCTCCGGTGGGTAACTCATGTTGGGGATGACGTTGGCCAGGGTGTTGTGCGTGTCGCAACCCGAACCCACCACACCGATGAAATCGATCATGCCGGTCTGGTCGTAATACTTGGCGATCTCTTTCATGTCTTCATGACTGAGACCGTCCGGGTGGAATTCGTCACCGCAGATACGCAGACCGACGCAGAAGTCCGGACCGACTTCTTTACGCACGGCCTTGATCACTTCCAGACCAAAACGCATGCGGTTCTCGAAGCTGCCGCCCCACTCGTCAGTACGCTTGTTGACGCGCGGGCTCCAGAACTGGTCGATCATGTGCTGGTGCACCGCCGACAGCTCCACGCCGTCCAGGCCACCGGCCTTGGCACGTGCCGCTGCGCTTGCGTAATTGCCGATCACGCGCCAGATTTCTTCCGGCTCGATGGTCTTGCAGGTTGCGCGGTGCACGGGCTCACGGATGCCCGATGGCGACATCAGCGTCGGCCAGTGATCGCCGTCCCAACGGGAGCGACGGCCCATGTGGGTAATCTGGATCATGATCTTGGCGCCGTGCTTGTGCATGGCGTCGGCGAGATTCTGGAAGTGCGGGATGATCTTGTCGGTCGCCAGGTTGACCGACTTCCACCAGCCTTGCGGGCTGTCGATCGCAACGCTTGAGGAGCCGCCACAAATGGCCAGACCGATGCCGCCCTTGGCTTTCTCCTCGTAGTACTTCACGTAACGGTCAGTGGTCATGCCGCCATCAGTGGCATAGACCTCGGCGTGCGCGGTACTGAGGACGCGGTTGCGGATGGTGAGTTTGCCGATCTGGATCGGCTGAAACATTGCTTCGAAAGCCATGGCAGGGTCCTCGGCTTACAACGGTTTTACGACAAACAGGCCATCTTCGTGGCCTTCTTCCGAACCGCCGTAAACCTGCTCGGCCACGGTGCGAACGGCACTGCCTTTGGCAGCGAGAATCTGGTCCATGGCGCCAGCGAACCAGCCGGTGAACATGTAATCGACCTTGCGACCCACCTTGCCGTACACGTACACGAACGCGGAATGCTCAAGCTTGACGCTGGCGGTGCCTTTATCGAGGTCGATTTCCTGAATCTTGAACAAGCCCCAGCCGCGCTGCGACAGACGGTTCATGTAGTGCTCGAAGACCGCGACGCCTTCGATGCCATGGCATTCGGCTTCTTTCTCGCACCAGTGCCAGGCGGACTTGTAACCGGCCTTGTAGAGAATCTCGGCATAGGCTTCAGCGCCCAGCACTTCCTCGATGCCCATGTGGTTATTGACGAAGAAGTGACGCGGCACGTACAGCATTGGCAGGGCGTCGGACGTCCAGACACCGGTTTCGCTGTCGACTTCGATTGGCAATTGCGGGGCGATCTTGGCCATGGAAACTTAACTCCAGAAAAATTCAGGTGATGCCCTCTCCGCGAAAGGGAGAGGGAAAAATTCGGTGATGAGCGGCTGTAGGACTTACTCGCCCCAGACGTCGCCCAAGATGCGGACCCAGTTCTCGCCCATGATCTTGCGTACAACGCGCTCCGAATGGCCGCGTTTGAGCAGGGTTTCGGTCAGGTTCGGGAACTCGCCGACGGTACGGATACCCAGCGGGTTGATGATCTTGCCGAAGTTGGTCAGGCGACGGGCGTAGCCCTTGTCGTGGGTCAAGTACTCAAAGAACTCCTGGCCATGGCCCTGCGTGAAGTCAGTGCCGATACCGATGGCGTCCTCGCCGACGATGTTCATTACGTACTCGATGGCTTCGGCGTAGTCGTCGATGGTCGAATCGATGCCTTTGGCCAGGAATGGCGCAAACATGGTCACGCCCACGAAGCCGCCGTGGTCGGCGATGAACTTCAGTTCCGCGTCGGATTTGTTGCGAGGGTGTTCTTTGAGACCCGAAGGCAGGCAGTGGGAATACGTCACTGGCTTCTTCGATTCGAGGATGACTTCTTCGGAGGTTTTGGAACCGACGTGGGACAGGTCGCACATGATGCCGACGCGGTTCATTTCCGCGACGATTTCACGGCCGAAGCCCGACAGGCCGCCATCACGCTCGTAGCAACCGGTGCCCACGAGGTTCTGGGTGTTGTAGCACATCTGCACGATGCCCACGCCCAGCTGCTTGAAGATCTCGACGTAGCCGATCTGGTCTTCGAAGGCGTGCGCGTTCTGGAAGCCGAACAGGATGCCGGTCTTGCCCAGCTCTTTGGCTTTGCGGATGTCGGCGGTGTTGCGCACCTGAATCACCAGGTCGCTGTTCTCACGGATCAGCTTCTGGCTCGACGCGATGCTGTTGACGGTCTGCTGAAAACCTTCCCACACCGAAACAGTGCAGTTGGCCATGGTCAGGCCACCTTTGCGCATGTCCTCGAACAGCTCACGGTTCCATTTGGCAATGATCAGCCCGTCAATAACGATGCTGTCGGCGTGCAACTCGGCTGGGCTCATCAGGCTGTCCCCTTTAGGTTAATCGCGCGCCGAAACGTCTGCCGGCGCTTTGGGGCCAGCATATGCCTGAGGGTCGGAGGAGCCGGGTGCAAAAACGACAGGGGAATTGCCGAAAGCGTCAAGAAACGACAAAGGGCGACCGCGAGCGTCTGCCGCCTGTGTTTGATAACTGTTCTTTGGCGCGCGCTTGGGCGAGAATCCGCCGTATCACTGAATCGGGAAGCTCCAATGAAGACGATTTTTCTGGCTCTGGCTCTATTCGCGACAGGCGCCCACGCCGCCGCTAACCCCGACGCCACGCCATGCGACGGCGTAGACGAAGACAAACAGACCCTCGAATGTTCGGTGTATTCGCGCGACACGGCAGTCAAGTTGCTGGATGAGAACTTTCAGAACCTGCTGGAGCGGGTAAACACGCAGTACGGCGCCAACAAGGCCGAAGCGAACGACTTGATCGCCAAGCTGAAAACCGCCCAGGACGCCTGGAAGAAACTGCGCGACGCCGATTGCGCCGTTGAAGTCTTCCCGGCCAAACCCGGCAGCAAGGAATTCAACATCGACCAGAACGACTGCCTGGCGCGCACCAGTGACGAGCGCTCGGAGTACGTGGAAAGCATCATCCAGCCTGAATGACGATCGAATGCGCTACCCTGATGCCCGTTATCAGCTCAAGGTAGGCACATGAACATCTGCGGCGTAGAAATCAAAGGCAGCGAAGCGATCTTCGCTGTCGCCACTCGCGCATCCGGCACCCTCGAACACGTGCCACTGGCGATTAAAAAGATCGCTCTTGAAGACGATGACGAAGCCGTCAATGTCAAAAATTTCGCCACGCAGATCACCCGCTTCGTGCGCGAAAACGGCGTCGCCCACATCGCCATCAAAAAACGCAGCAAGAAAGGCGAGTTCGCCGGCGGCCCGACCACCTTCAAGATCGAGACGGTTTTCCAGCTGCTGGAGGACTGCGACGTGGTCCTGCTGTCACCGCAGACGATCAATGCCCAGATGAAAAAGCACAATTTCGAACTGCCGGCGGCGCTGAACAAGTATCAGCATGAGGCGTATAAAGCGGCGTGCTCGGCGTTGATGAAGGGCGTTAAATAGCCGTCTTTGCGCAAGGACTGACGTGCTGACACGCAAAAAGATTGCACGGTGGTAGCCGACACAATGATCGTTCCCACGCTCCGCGTGGGAATGCAGCACTGGACGCTCCGCGTCCGCTGTTGAGGGACGCAGAGCGTCCACAAAGGCGTTACCACACGGAGGGTGGGAACGATCAGTTTCGGTTATTTAGCGTCTGCCGACACCGGCTTTGGCTCCCGCGCCACCCGCCCGCGATCCTCCCTCGGGCACACCACAAACCGAGCCTTGTAGCTGCGCGTGAAATACGACGGCGACTCAAACCCGCACGCAATGCTGACTTCCAGCACGCTCATGTCGCTCTGGCGCAACAGTTGCCGGGCCTTTTCAAGCCGCAGGCCGAGGTAGAAGTTACTCGGTGTGTCGTTCAGGTGCAGACGAAACAGGCGCTCCAACTGACGACGCGTTACCTGAATGCCTTCGGCCAGTTCGAGAGTGCTGAGGGGCGGCTCGGTGTGTTGCTCCATCACCCCGATCACCTGCACCAGCTTCTTGTTGTTGATGCCGTAGCGCGTGGCGATCTGCATGCGCTGGTGGTCTTTGCGCTGACGAATGCGGCCGAGCACGAATTGTTCGGACACCTTGATCGCTAGATCCGGGCCGTGCGACTGACCGATCAGATCAAGCATCAGGTCAATGGACGCCGTGCCGCCTGCCGACGTGATACGGCGGCGGTCGATTTCGAACAATTCCTGGGTGGCCTGCAGGTTTGGGTAGGTTTCCTTGAACGCGTCCAGCGCCTCCCAATGCAGGGTCAGGCGATAGCTTTCCAGCAACCCTGCCTCGGCCAGCACAAAGCTGCCGGTGTCGATCGCGCCCAGCGTCACGCCTTCCAGATCGAGTCGACGCAGCCAGTGCTCCAGTGTCGAGGTGTAAAACTTCAGCGGGTCGACACTGCCCATCACCCACAGCGTTGCGCCCTTTTTCAACGGCTCCAGCGCCGCATCGGCGTTGACCGACATGCCGTTGCTGGCAATCACCGGCCCGCCGTCGATGCTCAGGATGTGCCAGCGATACAACTCGCCCCCAAAACGATTGGCCACGCGCAACGGCTCCAGCGCCGAGACGAAACCCATCATGGAAAAGCCGGGCATGAGCAAGAAGTAGAAATCCTGGGACATTCACGGAACTCATGAAAATAGATGAGCAGCAAGTGCCATATTAAACCGAACACTCGCGACAAATCGACAAGCATCAACCGATAGATAATGACTATCAAGAAACATACTTTCGGTTAACTCTTTAAATTTTGACTTGACCCAAAATGATGAACAAGGTTAGGTCGATATTGCCAATATATTTCTGGTCAGAACAAACACCTCAAACACAGGCGATTACATTTAACACCGCGCTTATCCCATGTGATTATCGTCACATGGGCAAGGCCTGCCTATGCGCAAAAAGGAAAAATTAAAATGAAGCCAAAACCTGCCAATACTCGAAGCACATTAGTTATTGAACAGCCCATAGTCATCACTCCAGATCAGATCCAAGTTTACTCTGATAATGGTTCCGGTGGAGGTTATACGCCGCAGGAATTCGATTGGGGCTCCACTATCAATGGCAGCGGTTGGGGAGCAGACATGGAACGCCCTAAAGGCGTGGGGGGAAAAGGGACGATTCATAACATTGCGACACCTAATGTAATGATCGATTTCATGGGTGAGCAAACTTACAATCAATCAGTCATCGACGCACAGTACAACTCGCGATTTAGCACCGCGGCCGCGGAAATCGAACGCGAGTTGCAAGAGGCGAAGTCAGGAGCAAAAAAAGGTCGCGACCTAACACTAAGCGAATCGCTCGCTATCGACCAAAGCACAACATTAGACTTGATAGACACGAAAAAAGCAACATATCTAACCTATCCGATCGCGCCAGAAGCCTGAATGGACTTAGTCCTTATTATTTGATGGAGGTTATCCCACGCGAGATGATGGCAAAGTTCTTGAATGAGCGAACAGCGAATCTGGAAGAGCTTGCGAAATTGTACAAACTCTTTGATGACGCATACTCAGCTGCATTAGAGATAAAGCTTTTGACATTATCGGAAAAAACTCTATCGGGCATGTTGCCCGGAATCGCAGCTCAAAAGGATAATGCAGAGTATGAAGCAGGAACAAGCGCCACGTTTGCTGCCCAAGACCTGCGGATGTCTGTTATTGAAAGAGAGCGTGATATTTACGTTCAACAGCTTCCAAAATTTCTGCAATCTGAATTTGCGACCGAAGCGGGTCACATGGAGGACCTGCCTACCTCTCAGGCCCTAAGGCATTACCAAGCAACGCTCGAACGAATGGCTGCAAATAAACTCTCGGAGATCCAGCCCATCCAAGCGCCACCTCCATACAGTAGAGGCGGGATCACTATCTACTTCTCGCCTAACAACCCGCAGATCAGTGCTCCTCTCAGCAAGCCAGAGCTGGAGGCTCTAAATGAGCTTGTCTACCTGCAGAACAATACCAAATTGGGCACCAAGTGGTTGACCTATCACGAAGCCCTTTTGAAAACTGAATCTGCGGCGCACTTGAAAGGCACGTCTGAAAAATTCTCCGACTTAGGGAATCGGGCGGATGACGCTGAGCAAATGAAAGACGCCATAAAATTCACAATGGACTTCTATGCAGAAGCGGGGGAAAAATTTGGAGACAACGCCTCCGCGTTGGCAGAAAAAATTTCTCAGCGTGCCAGAGGTAAGAAAATCAGAAACGCCGAGGAGGCGCTTAAAGCTTATGACAAATATAAACATACGCTGGATACAAAATTCAGTGTCAAGGACCGAGATGCCATTGCCAAAGCGCTAGAGTCGCTTGACGCCGAAACTATGGCTAAAAGTCTTACAAAACTTGGAAAGTCTTTAGGAGCTGCAGGAGTCGCGATCGATGCTTACGACCTAATAGATGAGGCAAGAAAATCCACGACTACCGGGGACTGGAGCCCATTCTTTATTAAAGTTGAAACTATTCTTCTTGGCAAAACCGCATCCGTGTTGATTGCTGTTATGTTCGGCCTGACGGCCTCTACCCCCATTGGGATCTTAGGATTTGCTTTGATAATGGCAGCGACTAGCGCGATGATCGACGACGAATTAACCACTCAAATAAACGATTTTATCATGAGTTTGTAACCAGTCTATCGGGATGACGCAAGTCATCCCTTCCTCGCAAGTAGCCATGCGACATAACCAATACCAACAGGAATAGCTGCCACCATACATATCAAACCGAAAAGAGCGGTCATCCCCGAAACTCTAGACCCAACCAGCACCCGTTCTTGGCCGCAGCGGGGAATTAAGACGCAAACGAATGCCCAAATAAAATAACGAGACACCGGATACAAAATAGCACTTGCAATCATTACAATCATGAAAGCTACATTTTCTTTCCAGCTCGGAGCAAAGTCGCAGAAAACCATTCCTCCCAATATCGAATACAAACATCCCATAGGAAAATTTCTCATAAAAAAACTTTTATCCATCTTATCGCCCTTCAATTTAATTCATATCTCAACGATACTCAGCTTGAGTCGAATGCTTTCACCAAAGCATAAGCATCAATAATCTTACAAGCCTTATCCTATGAGCGCCCCCATAATTTCAGACTCGCGCATAGCTCACCCATCATCATGCGTAAAACCGTGAGGTATCTAGCGATCAATTCAGGAATTAAGAGCGTTACGTGAAGCAGAACACATTTGGCATCCGCGGAAACAATCTTTGAAAAAAGTGTTTCTTGTTTCTCCACTCCTATGCCTTCAAGCAATCGTACAGGTCGCTACCGTGCAAGAGCTTGTCGCCGCTGTGCGTTTTGAAGCGCCTTGGCCTGCGTAGCTTTGCACCTCAAAAGCGGGTGGCAAACGCCCGCGTCAGACAAACGACCCTGGCCTGCAAGGAAACTCACTCATGAACCACGACGTCATCATCACCTGCGCACTCACCGGTGCTGGCGACACGACCGGGAAAAGCCATCTGGTCCCGATCACACCCAAACAAATCGCCGCCGCTGCCGTTGAAGCCGCCAAAGCAGGCGCGACCGTCGTGCATTGTCATGTGCGTGATCCTCAAACCGGCAAATTCAGCCGCGACGTCGAGCTGTACCGCGAAACCATGGACCGGATCCGCGAGGCGGACATCGACATCATCGTCAACCTGACGGCCGGCATGGGCGGCGACCTGGAAATCGGCCCGGGTGAGCGTCCTACCGATTTCGGTCCGAACACCGATCTGGTCGGTCCTCTTGCACGTCTGGCCCACGTTGAGGCGCTGTTGCCGGAGATCTGCACACTGGACTGCGGCACGCTTAATTTCGGCGACGGCGACACCATTTATGTCTCCACCCCGGCGCAACTGCGTGCGGGCGCCAAGCGCATTCAGGAATTGGGCGTGAAGGCTGAGCTGGAAATCTTCGACACCGGTCATCTGTGGTTCGCCAAGCAGATGATGAAAGAAGGCCTGCTGGACAACCCGCTGTTCCAGCTGTGCCTGGGCATTCCGTGGGGCGCGCCTGCCGACACCACCACCATGAAAGCGATGGTCGACAACCTGCCAGCCGACGTGGTCTGGGCCGGGTTCGGCATTGGTCGCATGCAGATGCCGATGGCGGCACAAGCGGTGCTGCTGGGCGGCAACGTGCGCGTCGGGCTGGAAGACAACATCTGGCTCGATAAAGGCGTACTGGCGAGCAACGGCGCACTGGTCGAACGCGCCAGCGAAATCCTCAGCCGCATGGGCGCACGGGTCATGACCCCCGCCGAAGGCCGCGTGAAGATGGGCCTGAAAAAGCGTTTCTGATCCCGAGTTTCACCTATCTCCCTGTGGGAGCGAATTCATTCGCGAGACGCCAGTACATCCGACGGAGATGTATTGGCTGATACCGGCCCCTGCGAATGAATTCGCTCCAACAGTTGATCGCATCGACCACAGAATTTTCGTCAGGACATCACCATGACCTTCATCACCAACATCAAAACCTTCGCCGCACTCGGTAGCGGTGTCATCGGCAGCGGCTGGGTGGCGCGCGCCCTCGCCCACGGCCTGGATGTCGTGGCCTGGGACCCGGCGCCGGGTGCCGAAGCCGCGCTGCGCAAACGCGTCGCCAATGCCTGGCCCGCGCTGGAACAGAAAGGCCTGGCCGCCGGTGCTTCGCAGGACCGTCTGCGCTTTGTAGCGACCATCGAAGAATGTGTGCGTGATGCCGACTTCATTCAGGAAAGCGCCCCGGAGCGCCTCGATCTCAAACTGGACCTGCACAGCAAGATCAGCGCGGCCGCCAAACCCGACGCAATCATCGGCTCCAGCACCTCGGGCCTGTTGCCTTCGGAATTCTACGAAAGCGCGACCCACCCCGAGCGCTGCGTGGTCGGCCACCCCTTCAACCCGGTGTACCTACTGCCATTGGTCGAAGTCGTTGGCGGCAAGAACACTGCGCCGGAAGCCGTTCAGGCGGCGATCAAGGTCTACGAATCACTGGGCATGCGTCCCCTGCACGTGCGTAAGGAAGTCCCGGGCTTTATTGCCGACCGTCTGCTGGAAGCGCTGTGGCGTGAGGCCCTGCACCTGGTCAACGACGGCGTGGCCACGACCGGAGAAATCGACGATGCCATCCGATTTGGCGCCGGGCTTCGCTGGTCGTTCATGGGCACCTTCCTGACATATACCTTGGCGGGCGGCGACGCTGGCATGCGTCACTTCATGGCGCAGTTCGGCCCGGCGTTGCAGTTGCCGTGGACCTACCTGCCAGCGCCGGAACTGACCGACAAGCTGATCGACGATGTCGTCGACGGCACCAGCGATCAGCTCGGAACGCACAGCATCTCGGCACTCGAGCGCTATCGCGATGACTGCCTGCTGGCCGTGCTGGAAGCGGTGAAAACCACCAAGGCTAAACACGGGATGGCGTTCAGCGATTAAGTCCCGCGCCATCCGCCTTTTACCTGTGGGAGCGAATTCATTCGCGACGTGGTGGCACAGACGACAGGAATGTGTCGAATGTTCCGGCCAATCGCGAATGAATTCGCTCCCACAGTGAGTTCAACCTGCTCCGGATATTCATCATGCCCGCCCTGACCACTTACAAAACCCCGATCCTCGCCGATTGGGTCGATTACAACGGCCATCTTCGCGACGCGTTCTACCTGTTGATCTTCAGCTACGCGACCGACGCGTTCATGGACCGCATTGGCCTGGCCAGCGATGACCGCGATGCCAGTAAAAATTCGCTGTTCACCCTGGAAGCCCATATCAACTACCTGCATGAGGTGAAACTCGGCGAAGACGTTGAAGTGCGTACCCAGATCGTCGCCCATGACCGCAAGCGCGTTCAGCTCTACCACAGCCTTTACAAGGTCGGTGGCGAGGAGGAACTGGCGGCCAGCGACCAAATGCTGCTGCACGTGGATCTCGCTGCGGGTCCCAAGTCCGCGCCGTTCAGCGAATCGTCGCTGGAAGCGCTGCGTCAGCTCACCGAAGCCCAACACGATCAACCGGCTCCCGCCTATGTGGGTCGCGTAATCGGGCTGCCCGCCAAAGCCTGAACCTCACGCCACGGCGCGCTTCCCGGTGGTCGGTGAAGCGACGCTGGCAGTAGGCTCGTCATCCAGTTTGATGAACATCGCCAACACCGGGCCCAGCAACACGACAACGATGGAGGCGCTGAAAGCCGCCATCCAGTTCGTGCCCGTCACGTCCAGCAACCAGCCGATCACCACTGGAGAGACTGCGCCAGCCACTGCCATGCCAAAGAACGTGCAGGCGCTGGACGTCGCCGAATGCTCATGTGACACCTCTGTCCCGATGACCCACAACGGGGAATCCGCGAGCTCGGAGCAGAAGAATGAAAAGCTCAGCCCAGCCGCGCAGATATAGATGTTTTGCGTGAACATCAGCGGTATCAGCCCGATGATCGATGCAAGAAAGCCGAAGATGATCAGGTCGCGTCGCGAGCGGAGTTTGTTGCCGGTCACCTTGAAGCGCCAGTCCGACAGCATCCCGCCCACCGCCGTTCCTACGGTGCCGCCGAGCAAGACGAACGTTGAAAACAACGCGGTCTTGGACAGATCCATCCCGTAACGCTGTGTGAAAAACGACGGAATCCAGTTCAGGAAAAACCACAGCACCCAGCCATGACAAAAGCACGTCGCCGCTGCGGGCCAGACCTTGCGCAACATGGTGGGCCAATGCACCGGGGTCGGCGCTTTCACGGGCTCCATGACCACCGCTTCGACCTGTTTCTTCGACTCGCCGAGAATGAAATACATGGCAAACATGTACACCAACGTCAGCACGCCGAGGATGATGAACGCCGCGCGCCAGGAGAACTGCAGAATCAGGAACGTGACAATCAACGGTGCCAGCGCGTTGGCCAGCCGCCCGGAAGCATGCATGACGCCCTGGGCCGTACCGCGTTGCGTGATAGGAATAGCCCTCGCGATCATCCGCGCCGCCGTGGGATAGATCGGCGCTTCACCAATGCCGACAACGAAACGGGCAATCACCAGAATGATGAGGCCGCTGACCAGACCCGTGGCGATGGTCGCCACCGACCAGATCACACCGTAAAGCAGCATCGCCTTGCGCGAGCCGATCCGGTCACTCAGCCAGCCACCAGGAATCATGAAACAGCTGTAAGCGACCGCAAAGGCCGAGAACATCATGCCCAGGTTGGTGTTGCTGAAGCCCAGTTCCTTACTGATGGTGGGCGCGGCGACCGCAAGGTTCGTGCGGTCGACATACATGATGAAAGCCATGACGCAGAGCAACACGAACGTCAGTGTTGCCCTGCGCTTCTGCGCAAGAGTCGGTAACATTTTATCCACCTGTTGTTATCTTTATCGTGGAACGAGCAGCCCGTTCGGACCGCTCGCGTCGCTAATTCGTACAGAGAACCTGTACCGCGACTTACTTGAAGAAGCCCTGAAGCACTTCATAGGTTTCGTCAGGGCATTCTTCCTGCAGGTAATGACCTGAGGGCACTGTGGCCGTCTGCACGATGTTGGTCGCGTAACGGCTCCAGACTTCTGCGGCGTTGTGGTTACGGCCGACCCCGCCTTTTTCGCCCCAGAGAATCAACGCCGGGGTGTCGACACGACGACCTGCGTCGAAGTCAGCGGTGTCCATGTCCAGATCGATGCCGAACGTGGCCCGGTAGTCTTCGCACATGGCATGAGTGGTGGCCGGATTCTTGATGCAGCGAATGTAATCGGCCAGCGCCTCGGGACCGAAAAAGGCGGTTCCCTGTGCGGTTTTAGACAGTTTGCGCAGAATGAAGAACTCAGGATCGGCGTCCATCATCCGCTCAGGCGTCGGCGCATCCTGGGTCATGAAGAACCAGTGCCAAGAGAATTTCGCCCACTGACGCGTGACGTTATTGAGCAGGTGATGCTGCGGCAGCATGTCGACGAAGCCGGCCTTGAGCACTTTTTCCGGGTGATCCAGGCACATGCGGTGCAGCACGCGGGCGCCACGGTCGTGCCCGGCCGCATTGAACCGCTCGAAGCCAAGCGACTGCATCACTTCGACCTGATCCTGCGCCATGGCACGGAACGAATAATCAGAGTGATCACCCCCGCCCTCGGGCTTGGAGCTGTCGCCATAGCCACGCAGGTCGGTGCACACCACGGTGAAGTCCTTTGCCAGACGTGGTGCGATTTTGTGCCAGGACAGATGGTTGAATGGGTTGCCATGCATCAGCAACAGCGGAGGACCCTCGCCGCCCACGACGGTGACGATCTCGGCGCCGCTGGTTTTGACGGTGGTTTTGGTGAAATTCTCGAACATATCGCCAGCCTCTTCTTATCGATTTTATGCTTGGGTACGAACGTCCTTTCCTGCGGGAAGCATTCCTTGTCTCGGTCTAGGCAGTGGCCACTTCACGTTTGTGTTTGCGTGCCGCAGCGTTGTCTGTCGCGACCCGGAAAGCAGCGGCCATCGCACCCACGTCCGCCTTGCCGGTGCCGACAATGTCGTAGGCCACGCCGTGTGCCGGGGTTGCGTAAACGGTTTTGAGGCCGCCGGTCAGGGTCACACCCTGAGAGAAACCCAGCAGCTTGGTCGCGATCTGCCCCTGATCGTGGTACATGATCACCACCGCATCGAAGTCGCCGTTTCGCGCCTTGATGAACACCGTGTCCGACGGAAACGGGCCTTCGCTGGCCAAACCCTTGGCGCGCAGCTTTTCCAGCGTTGGGCGAATGATCGTGATCTCTTCGTCGCCGAACAGGCCGTTTTCGCCATTGTGCGGATTGAGCGCCGCCACGCCGATCCGCGGGCTCGGGTTACCCAAGGCACGCAACGTGTCGTGGGCCAGTTGCAGCGCGCCTTCGATGCGGTCCGGCTGGACCATATCAACGGCTTTGCGCAAGGCAACGTGCGAGGTCACGCGGAAGGTCGAGAACTGCGGGATGATGTTGACTTCGCCGAAGTAGCCGACATGATCGGTCCAGGCTGCGAACATCTGGTGCTCGTCGTGATAGTTCCAGCCGCCGCGATGCAGACCGGCCTTGTTCAGCGGCGCGAAGCAGATGCCGTCCAACTCACCGGCGAGCGCCAGGTCGGTCATGACTTTCAGGGTTTCGCCGGTCAGGCGGCCGGACTCGGCGCTGACCTGCCCCCGCTCGAACAACGAAGGGTCGACGTTGTGAAGGTCCAGCAATGGAACGGCTTCGCCGGCATGGTCGGCTTCGCTCAACTTGGAGATCTTGACGTAGGGAAGGGTCAGGCCCGCATCACGCATGCCGAGCTTCAGCACGCGTTCGTCACCGATGATCACCACGTCAGCCCGTTCACGCGCCTGGGGTGTCGACAGCAGTTTGACCACCAGCTCAGGGCCGATGCCTGTGACGTCACCGAGCATAAGTCCAATCAGAGGCTTCATCAGGTGTTTCTCCGGTCAGGGGTGTTGTTCTTGTAGTGACCCCCATCCTATTCCTGCCTCGATCCACAACAACGTGCAAACCGTGGGCGGCCAATTCACGGAATGTGGTTTCAAGATGTTTCACTGACTAGAGGGAATGCGCCTTAAAACCTGATTGGCATGCATATCCTCGTGGGAGCTGCTGGAGATGACGACAGTGGCGAATTGTCCTCGCCTGACACACCGCATTCGCCACCGTCGTAACCTCCGGCAGCTCCCATCACACAGAATCCCGGGCAGAAAAAAAGCCCGCATCGCTGCGGGCTTTCTGTTTTCGGTTAACCGATCAATTCACGATCAGTTGACCTTGGCGTTCAACTCGCCTTTGGCGTAACGCTCGAACATCTTCTCCAGGGAGATCGGTTTGATCTTGGAGGCGTTGCCGGCGGTGCCGAAGGCTTCGTAACGGGCGATGCAGACGTCGCGCATGGCCGAAACGGTTTTCGCCAGGTATTTACGTGGGTCGAACTCGCTCGGGTTCTTGGCCATGAACTCACGGATGGCACCGGTGGACGCCAGACGCAGGTCGGTGTCGATGTTGACCTTGCGCACGCCGTGCTTGATGCCTTCAACGATCTCCTCGACCGGCACACCGTAGGTTTCTTTGATGTCGCCGCCGAACTCGTTGATGATCTTCAGCCATTCCTGAGGAACGGACGAAGAACCGTGCATCACCAGGTGAGTATTAGGGATGCGCTTGTGGATTTCTTTGATGCGCTCGATCGCCAGGATGTCGCCGGTAGGCGGCTTGGTGAACTTGTAAGCGCCGTGGCTGGTACCGATGGCGATGGCCAGGGCATCCACCTGGGTCTTCTTCACGAAGTCAGCGGCTTCTTCCGGATCGGTCAGCATCTGGCTGTGATCCAGAACGCCTTCAGCGCCAACGCCGTCTTCTTCACCGGCCATGCCGGTTTCCAGCGAACCCAGAACGCCCAGCTCACCTTCTACCGAAACGCCACAGGCGTGAGCCATGGCAACGGTTTCCTGAGTGACGCGCACGTTGTACTCGTAGTCTGCCGGGCTCTTGCCGTCTTCACGCAGCGAGCCGTCCATCATCACCGAGCTGAAGCCCAGTTGAATCGAACGCTGGCAAATGGCAGGGCTGGTGCCGTGGTCCTGGTGCATGACCACCGGGATGTGCGGGAATTCTTCGATTGCCGCCAGGATCAGGTGACGCAGGAAAGGCGCACCGGCGTATTTACGCGCACCGGCCGAAGCCTGAACGATCACCGGAGAATCGGTCTTGTCAGCCGCTTCCATAATGGCGCGCATCTGTTCCAGGTTGTTCACGTTGAATGCAGGAACGCCGTAGCCGAATTCGGCGGCGTGGTCCAACATCTGGCGCATGCTGATAAGTGCCATTGTCTGTCTCTCTCCCGGTAGGGTCGTTAATCGTGCGTGCCTGCCGTATCGGCGGCTATTCAAATTATAGGGGCGTAATCGGTGATCACCGCCCGGTGTTGCATCGATCGAGCCGCTTGGCCCCTTAAGGCGCCTTGCAGCCGCGACCGATCAAATCGTTGGTAGCGTCCCAGTACACCAGGCCTTCGCTGCCCTTGTTGTCGAACGCCAGTACGCCGTTGCTGTACAGCGCGCCGGAAGCACCGGGCACCGCCTGCAGACGGAAGACCTGCTCGCTCTGATTCAAGCGCACGTCGACCTCTTTGTTCGCCGGATCCGCAGACCGCCAGTAAATCTCCGCTTTGCTGTCACAGACCCAGTGGGTCCAGCCCGCAACCGGTTCAGAAGCCTTCATGCTGGCGCAACCGCCCAGCAGCATCAGTGTCGCAAGGGCAATCAAGCCTTTCATTACCACTCCTGGATCCCCTGCGAAGCGTGACGCGCGTCAATCGCTTCGATACCCAGGGGCTGTTCTGTTTCAGATGTTCCGGAACGCCGTCAGTTCAGATTCAGCGACAGGCAACCGGCCCGACAGCGGGCATGAACTCGTATTTTTCCCAGACCTCTGGACCGCCGCGCTTGTACACGATCGGTACGGTTTCAGCCTGCCAGCCAGCCTGATAGCAGCTGACCTGAAGCAGGTCGGGCGCGGCGCTGGACGCCGCTTGCGCCTCAGGCTTGCTCGCGCAGCCGACCAATAAACCCGCCATGATCAACAGCGGTAATGGCTTGAGCATCTCACTCCCCTTCACCCAGGCCTGACATTCAGGCCTTGGCGCGTTGTTCCAGAACTTCCACGGCTGGCAATACCTTGCCTTCGACGAACTCGAGGAACGCGCCGCCACCGGTGGAAATGTAGGAGATCTTGTCGCTTACACCGTATTTGTCGATTGCAGCCAGAGTGTCGCCACCGCCCGCAATCGAGAACGCCGGGCTTTCGGCAATCGCCTCGGCCAGCACCTTGGTGCCGTTGCCGAACTGGTCGAATTCAAACACGCCGACCGGGCCGTTCCACAGAATAGTCTTGGAAGATTTCAACAAATCGGCGAAGTGCGCCGCAGTTTTCGGGCCAATGTCCAGAATCATGTCGTCATCGGCAACGTCAGCAATCAGCTTGACCGTGGCTTCTGCATCTTCGGCGAATTTCTTGGCGACCACGACGTCGACCGGCAACGGAACGCTGACCTTCGCGGCAATGGCGCGAGCAGTGTCCAACAGGTCTGGTTCATACAGCGATTTGCCAACCGGGTGGCCAGCAGCGGCCAGGAAGGTGTTGGCAATACCGCCGCCGACGATCAGTTGATCGCAGATCTGGCTCAGGCTGTTCAGCACGTCCAGCTTGGTGGACACCTTGGAGCCGGCAACGATAGCGGCCATTGGCTTGGCCGGTTTACCCAGCGCCTTGCCCAGTGCGTCCAGTTCGGCCGCCAGCAACGGGCCGGCTGCGGCGACTTTAGCGAATTTGGCGACGCCGTGGGTCGAGCCTTCGGCGCGGTGAGCGGTGCCGAAGGCGTCCATCACGAACACGTCGCACAGGGCGGCGTACTTCTGCGCCAGGTCGTCGGCGTTTTTCTTCTCGCCCTTATTGAAGCGCACGTTTTCGAACAGCACGATGTCGCCCGCTTTCACGTCTACGCCATCCAGGTACTCGGCCACCAACGGCACGTCACGCCCCAATGCCTTGCTCAGGTAGTCGGCGACCGGCTTGAGGCTGTTCTCGGCAGAAAATTCACCTTCGGTCGGACGACCCAGGTGCGAGCACACCATGACGGCGGCACCCTTTTCCAGCGCCAGCTTGATGGTCGGCAGCGAAGCAAGAATACGTGCGTCGCTGGTGACGACACCGTCCTTGACCGGGACGTTGAGGTCTTCGCGGATCAGTACACGCTTACCTTGCAGATCGAGGTCGGTCATCTTCAACACGGTCATGAGGCGTTCCCTGTTTATTACTGTTGTTTATGGATGCTTTGCAGATAGTGGTCGGCGACATCCAGCATTCGATTGGCAAAACCCCATTCGTTGTCGAACCATGCCAGCACGTTGACCAGCCGCGGACCGGAAACCCGTGTCTGGCTGGCATCGATGATGGCCGAATGAGGGTCATGATTGAAATCACAGCTGGCGTGCGGCAACTCGGTGTAAGCCAGCAACCCTTTGAGCGGGCCGCCAGTTGCGGCCTCGCGCAGGATACGGTTGATTTCCAGCGCATCGGTATCACGTGCGACCTGCATCGTGATGTCCAGACAAGACACATTCACCGTCGGCACTCGAACTGCTTTGGCCTGAATTCGGCCGGCAAGTTCCGGAAGCAGGCGCTCGATACCGCGCGCCAGACCAGTGGACACCGGAATGATCGATTGAAACGCCGAACGCGTGCGACGCAGGTCTTCATGATGATAGGCGTCAATCACCGGTTGGTCGTTCATCGCCGAGTGAATCGTGGTGATGGTGACGTATTCCAGGCCCAGCTCGCGGTTCAGCAGATCCAGCAACGGCACGCTGCAGTTGGTGGTGCAGGACGCCGCTGACACCAACAGCTCTTCGCCGGTCAGGTTTTGCTGATTGATGCCGTAGACGATGGTGGCGTCGACATCCGCCTCGCTGGCCATCGGCTGGGAAAACAGCACGCGCGGTGCGCGAGCGGACAGGAAGCGCTCGCCATCGGCACGGGTGTGATAAACACCCGAGCACTCGAGCACCAGATCGACGTCGAGTTCGTGCCAGTCGATGCCTTCCGGCGTCGCGCTGCGAAACACTTTGATGACGTGATCGTTGATGTGCAGAAAATCGCCTTCGACCCGCACTTCGCCGGGGAACCGGCCGTGTGTGGAGTCAAAGCGCGTCAGGTATTCGAGACTGGCCATGTCGGCCAAATCGTTGATCGCCACCACTTCAAAGCCCGCCTTCGCACCTCGCTCGCACAGCGCGCGCAGCACGCAGCGACCGATACGACCGTAACCATTGAGGGCGACTTTATAAGGGCGTGGCTGAGGCATGGGGGTTCTCGGTTTTGAATGACACAAAGAACCTGTAGGAGCGAGGCTTGTCCCGCGATCTGCCGGGAACCGGCAGCAAACCCGGCGAATGCGGTATGTCAGGCACAACCGAATCGCATGATTTTGCTGCCACTTCGTGGCAGATCGCGGGACAAGCCACGCTCCTACAGAGAGCGCGCAGGCTACTTAGTCTTCCAGCAGCTCTTCAGCCGTGGAGATGATGTTCTCCAGCGTGAAGCCGAACTCTTCGAACAGCAGGTTCGCTGGCGCCGACTCACCGAAGGTGGTCATGCCGATCACGCGGCCTTCCAGGCCCACGTACTTGTACCAGTAGTCCGCGTGGCCGGCTTCGATGGCGATACGAGCGCTGACTTCCAGCGGCAGAACCGACTGTTTGTACAGCGCGTCTTGCGATTCAAACACGCTGGTGCATGGCATGGACACCACGCGCACGTTCTTGCCTTCAGCGGTCAGCTTGTCGAACGCCTGAACCGCCAGACCGACTTCGGAGCCGGTGGCGATCAGGATCAGATCCGGCTCGCCGTTGCAGTCACGCAGCACGTAGCCACCACGGTTGATATTCTCCAGTTGCAACGCGTCGCGAGCCTGATGCTGCAGGTTCTGACGGGAGAAGATCAGCGCCGAAGGACCGTCGTCACGCTCGATGGCGTGTTTCCAGGCCACGGCCGATTCAACGGCGTCAGCTGGACGCCAGCAGTCAAGGTTCGGCGTAGTGCGCAGGCTGGTCAGTTGCTCGATCGGCTGGTGAGTCGGGCCGTCTTCGCCCAGACCGATGGAGTCGTGGGTGAACACATAGATGACACGCTTCTTCATCAGCGAGGACATGCGCACCGCGTTGCGGGCGTATTCCATGAAGATCAGGAAGGTGGCGCCGTAAGGCACGAAACCGCCGTGCAGGGCGATACCGTTCATGATCGCGCCCATGCCGAACTCACGCACACCGTAGTGCAGGTAGTTACCGTCAGCGTCTTCGCCGGTGATGCTCTTGCAACCTTTCCAGATGGTCAGGTTCGAGCCGGCCAGGTCAGCCGAGCCGCCGAGGAACTCAGGCAGCAGCGGGCCAAAGTTGCTCAGCGCGTTCTGGCTGGCTTTACGGCTGGCGATGGTTTCGCCCTTGGCGTTCACTTCAGCCACATAAGCAGCGGACTTCTCAGCGAAGTCGGCAGGCAGCTCGCCGCTCATGCGACGGATCAGCTCGTTGGCCAGCTCAGGGAATGCAGCGGAGTAAGCAGCGAAACGCTGATCCCACTCGGCTTCGACCGCCAGGCCCTTCTCCTTGGCGTTCCACTCTTTGTAGATGTCAGCCGGGATTTCGAAAGGACCATGGGTCCATTTCAGCGCAGCACGGGTCAGGGCGATTTCGTCGTTGCCCAGTGGAGCGCCGTGGCACTCTTCCTTGCCTTGTTTGTTCGGCGAGCCGAAGCCGATGGTGGTCTTGCAGCAGATCAGGGTCGGCTTGTCGCTCTTGCGAGCGGTCTCGATGGCGGTCTTGATCTCGTCAGCGTCATGGCCGTCGACGTTGCGGATCACCAGCCAGCCGTACGATTCAAAGCGCTTCGGCGTGTCATCGGTGAACCAGCCTTCGACTTCGCCGTCGATGGAGATGCCGTTGTCATCGTAGAAGGTGATCAGTTTGTTCAGGCGCAGGGTGCCTGCCAACGAAGCGACTTCGTGGGAAATGCCTTCCATCATGCAGCCATCACCCATGAACACATAGGTGTGGTGGTCGACGATGTTGTGGCCAGGGCGGTTGAATTGCGCGCCCAGGGTTTTCTCGGCGACGGCGAAACCGACGGCGTTGGCGAAACCCTGACCCAGCGGGCCAGTGGTGGTCTCAACGCCTGGCGTGTAGCCGTATTCCGGGTGACCCGGTGTGCGGCTGTGCAATTGACGGAAGTTCTTCAGGTCTTCAATCGACAGGTCGTAACCGGTCAGATGCAGCAGCGAGTAAATCAGCATCGAGCCGTGGCCGTTGGACAGGATGAACCGGTCACGGTCAGCGAACATCGGGTTGCTCGGGTTGTGCTTCAGATAATCGCGCCACAGGACTTCAGCGATATCCGCCATGCCCATCGGGGCTCCTGGGTGGCCGCTGTTGGCCTTTTGCACGGCATCCATGCTGAGGGCACGAATGGCATTGGCACGCTCACGACGGCTGGGCATCGCTGATCTCCTGGGGCAGAAAGAAGTGGGATCTGAAAAAGGCGGCCATTTTCCCTCAGGCACTGCTTCGGGGCAATGACAGATACAGTTCGAAGCGCGATTTTCCTGCGTTGTGGCCATTTTTTGTACGGCAAGGGGCGGCTTCTGCGCGCAAACGACAGATTCACGGTGCTCGCCGTCGCCACCCATCGACCAATATCAAAACTTTTTGATATTGGTCTTGCAGCCTGCCCGGACGATAACTAGACTGCCTGCCCTATGAATCTTCGCGTGCCTGCCATTAGCCATGACCAAAGCGACGAACTGGCTGCCTTGTGCAAGGCCGGTGGCGACCCGCTGCGTCTGAATGTGCTGCGTGCGCTGTCGAACGATTCATTCGGGGTGCTTGAGCTGGCGCAGATTTTCGCCATCGGTCAGTCCGGTATGAGTCATCACTTGAAGGTGCTGGCCCAGGCTGATCTGGTGGCGACGCGCCGCGAAGGTAACGCGATCTTTTATCGCCGCGCCCTGCCCCACACCGAACAGATCGGCGGCAAGCTGCACGCGGCGCTGCTTGAAGAAGTCGATGGCTTGACACTGCCCGACGACGTACGAAGCCGGATCGGCCTGGTGCATCGTCAACGCGCCAACGCCAGCCAGGACTTCTTCGCCCGGACCGCAGAGAAATTTCGTGCCCAGCAGGACCTGATCGCAGGACTGCCGCAGTACCGCGACAGCCTGCTGTCGTTGCTCGACAAGCTAGGCTTCGGTGCCGACGCCACTGCGGTTGAAGTCGGCCCCGGCGATGGTGGATTTCTGCCTGACCTGGCGCAGCGCTTTCGGCATGTCACCGGGCTGGATAACAGCCCGGCCATGCTCGACCTCGCGCGTGCGATCTGCGAGCAGAAGGCGCTGAGTAACGTTGAGTTGAAACTGGCCGACGCATTGGCCGACGCTAATGTTTCCGGCGATTGCGTCGTCTTGAATATGGTGCTTCATCATTTCGCTGCACCGGCTGAAGCATTGAAACAATTGGCCAACCTGTTGCAACCGGGCGGTAGCCTCTTGGTGACAGAGTTGTGCAGCCACGACCAGAGCTGGGCCAAGGAGGCCTGTGGCGATCTCTGGTTAGGTTTCGAACAGGAAGATCTGGCCCGTTGGGCCATCGCTGCGGGGCTGGTCCCCGGGGAAAGTCTGTACATAGGCTTACGTAATGGTTTCCAGATTCAGGTCCGCCACTTTCAGCGACCGGCTGGCAACACTCACCATCGGTAATACTCAGGAAAACCGTCGAGATGAGCGAATACTCCCTTTTCACCTCCGAGTCCGTGTCCGAAGGGCATCCAGACAAAATCGCCGACCAGATCTCCGATGCGGTGCTGGACGCCATCATTGCCCAGGACAAACACGCTCGCGTAGCGGTTGAAACCCTGGTCAAGACTGGCGTTGCCATCGTTGCTGGCGAAGTCACCACCAGCGCGTGGGTTGACCTGGAGCAGATCGTTCGTGACGTGATCAGCGACATCGGCTACACCAGCTCCGACGTCGGCTTCGACGGCGCGACTTGCGGCGTGATGAACATCATCGGCAAGCAGTCCCCTGACATCAACCAGGGCGTCGACCGTGCCAAGCCTGAAGATCAGGGCGCCGGCGACCAGGGCCTGATGTTCGGCTACGCCAGCAACGAAACCACCGAACTGATGCCAGCGCCAATCGCGTTCTCGCACCAGTTGGTCAAGCGTCAGGCTGAAGCCCGTAAATCGGGTCTGCTGCCTTGGCTGCGTCCAGACGCCAAATCCCAGGTCACCTGCCGCTACGAAAACGGCATCGTGGTCGGTATCGACGCGATCGTTCTGTCGACTCAGCACAACCCTGAAGTCTCGTACGCGGACCTGCGCGAAGGCGTCATGGAGCTGATCGTCAAGCACGTGCTGCCAGCCGAGCTGCTGCACAAAGACACCCAGTTCCACATCAACCCGACTGGCCAGTTCATCATCGGTGGCCCGGTAGGTGACTGCGGCCTGACCGGTCGCAAGATCATCGTCGACAGCTACGGCGGCATGGCCCGTCACGGCGGCGGCGCGTTCTCCGGCAAGGATCCATCGAAGGTTGACCGTTCGGCTGCTTACGCGGGCCGTTACGTTGCCAAAAACATCGTCGCTGCCGGCTTGGCCGAGCGTTGTGAGATTCAGGTCTCCTACGCCATCGGCGTCGCTCAACCGACTTCGATCTCGCTGAACACCTTCGGCACCGGCAAGATCAGCGATGACAAAATCGTCAAACTGGTCCGCGAGCACTTCGATCTGCGTCCATACGCAATCACCACCATGCTCGACCTGCTGCACCCGATGTACCAGGAAACCGCCGCTTACGGCCACTTCGGCCGCACGCCGGAAACCAAGACCGTGGGCGACGACACCTTCTCCACGTTCACCTGGGAAAAAACCGACCGCGCCGCCGCATTGCGCGCTGCTGCTGGTTTGTAAAACGCCCGGCTGCTTGATGCAGCCGACAGCGTTACGAAAAGCCCCTGGCGATGAAAGTCGTCAGGGGCTTTTTGCATTCAGGCCCTGCGCGCCACCAGTAAAAACGACGCAGCAGTTGCCAGCAGTCCGGCGCAAATGCGGTTGAATAGACGCTTGCCGCTTGGCTTGGCGAACAACCGGCGTGCGTGGATACCCATGTAGCAATAAAGCGCGATGGCAATGCATTCGAGCCCGAGGAACATCGCGCCCAGTTGCGCGAACTGGGTGGTGATTGCGCCGGAACGGTCAACGAACTGCGGAAGGAAAGCCGTGAACAACAGAATCGCCTTGGGATTGCCGATCGCCACTAGAAACTCTTGGCGGGCCAATCGCCCCACTCCGACCTGTGAAACGCTTTCATCGACATGGGAATCCGCCTGAGCGCGCCACAGCTGCAGGGCCAGATAAAACAGGTATGCCGCGCCGACCATCTTGATCGCATGGAACAGCCACTCGGACGTACGTAGCACAGCGGTCAATCCCGCAGCCGCCAAGGCAATCATGATGGCGAACGCCAGCAAGCGCCCAAGCCCGCCGCTGCTGGCACGCGCGAAGCCATAACGCGATGCGTTGCTGATCGAAAGCAGGTTGTTTGGGCCGGGGGCCATGTTCAAGGCGAAGCAAGCAGGGATAAAGACGGCGAGAGTCGACAGATCCATTTTTGCAGGCGTCCTTTTTAGGCGCTGGGTTGAAACATCATTTTGCACTCGTGCTGAAACGGCTCAAGGGACAGCTGTGGAGCGAAAGCGGCCTCGACTGTACCTGTTGTGAAAAACCCCGTAACCAAGCGCAGAGGAACAAAATCGCCCCGCATCCTAGCCTTTCCCGTCTCAACCCCAGGCAAGGACGCTTCGATGCAGCCTCTTCTTCGTACCGTTACCGGTGCAGCACTCGCCCTCTGCTTTAACACCGCCAATGCCCAAACCTGTCCCGACTGGCCTGCCGCCAAAGCCCGTAGCGAAATCTCTTCCCTGCAAACCCGAATCGAACACTGGAATGACAGCTACCACCGACAGGGCGTTTCGCTCGTCGCCGATGAGCTCTACGATCAGTCGGCGCAACGGCTTTCACACCTTCGTGGCTGTTTTGCCAAACCGGCGCCCCCCGACGAAAACCCGCTGAAGACCGCCGCAGGGCCGAACGCGCATCCGGTCCCGCACACCGGCCTTAACAAACTCCCTGACGAACGGGCGGTGCAGGCGTGGCTCAAGGGGCGTGACGACCTGTGGATTCAGCCGAAGGTGGATGGCGTGGCGGTCTCGCTCGTTTACGAGGGCGGCAAGCTGGTGAAAGCGATCAGTCGCGGCGATGGGGTCAAGGGGCAGGACTGGACGGGACATGCTCATCAGATCGCAGCCATCCCTTCGCATCTGGCGTGGGAGAAAACCCTGGTGTTACAAGGCGAGCTGTATTGGCAGTTGAGCGGGCATGTTCAGGCCGAAGCCGGAAGCCTGAACGCTCGCAGTAAAGTCGCCGGGCTGCTGGCACGCACCTCCATCACCGAAAAAGACGGCGCAAACGTCGGGTTGTTCGTCTGGGACTGGCCCGATGGCCCCGCAGGCATGCAAGACCGTCTGACCGGCCTGCGTGCGCTGGGCTTTGCCGACAGCGCGACCTTCAGTGAGCCCATCGAAAGTTTCGACCACGCCAAAAACTGGCGGGAGCGCTGGTACACAAGCCCGCTGCCGTTTGCCACCGACGGCGTGGTCATCCGTCAGGGCGTGCGGCCTTCAGCAGATCGCTGGCAAGCGAAGCCACCTTACTGGATAGCCGCATGGAAGTACCCGTTCGCCCAGGTATTGGGTGAAGTCCGCAAGGTGCACTTCAACATCGGCCGCAGCGGGAAGATCACCCCAGTTCTGGACATCGAGCCGGTGCAACTGGACGACCGGAAAGTCAGTCGCATCAGCGTCGGTTCTTTCAAGCGCTGGCAAACACTGGATATTCGACCCGGAGACCACGTGGCGATCAGTCTGGCGGGGCTGACTATTCCGCGGCTCGATGGCGTTGTCACACGTAATGTCGAGCGGGTGGAAATGAAGGTGCCTGATGCGGCGGATTACCACCTGCTGAGTTGCTGGCAGCCAACAGAGGGATGCGAAAGCCAGTTTCGGGAGCGATTGAAATGGCTGAGCAGCAAGAAAGGCCTGGGACTTCCGGGCGTAGGACCCGGCACATGGGACAAGTTAATCGACGCCGGACATCTCAACGGTTTACTGGACTGGATGCCCCTCGACGGTGCGCAGCTTGCTAACATTCCCGGTCTTGGCGACCAGAGCAGCGCTAAACTGCTGAAGAGTTTTCAGGAAGCCCGCGAACAACCGTTCGGAATTTGGCTCAAAGCCATCGGTTTACCGCCGACCGCAGGCGCTTCGCTGGGTGATTCGTGGTCAGATCTGTCGGCCCGCGGCGTTGATCAATGGCAAGCCGAGGCAGGTATTGGCCCGGGACGTGCGAAGCAGTTAACGGCCTTTTTTCAGGACCCGCACGTGCAAACGCTGGCCCGACAGTTGCGAGAGCAAGGTATCAAAGGGTTCTAGTCATTTTTTTGTCCCGGACGATTGTGTCGAGCGTCCGGGCGCCCGTCTTCAAGGAGCGTTCATGAAATTCTTGTCACCGCTGATTGTATTCACTGCCTGTGGACTGTTGGCAGCCCCGCTGTTCGCGGCCGAACAGGCACCCGAATTGAGCGGCTGCGCTGCCAAACGTCAGGAAATCAGCACCCAGATCGAACAGGCCAAGGCGGCAGGTAACGGCGATCAACAGTCGGGACTGGAAAAAGCCTTGAGCGAGGTCACCGCCAATTGCACCGATGCCGGCCTGCTCAAACAGCAGGAACAAAAGGTGCTGGACGCCAAACGCGAAGTCAGCCGCCGCCAGGCCGACCTGAACAAGGCCATGAGCAAGGGCGACCCCGACAAGATCAACAAGCGCAAAGACAAACTGGCCGAGTCGCGCAAGGAACTCCAGGACGCCCAGGAAGAACTGGAGAAGGTTCAGCCGGATGAAGAGGATGACTGATTCTTGAACGGTGAGGGCTCAACCGATCCTTGGAAGTGGGCCTGTTCAATAAGACTGAAGCACGATTGATGGAGAGGCATGGACTGCTCGAAAGCCTTCGCGAGCAAGCTGGCTCCTATAGGCTCACCAGCGTTCCCGATGACGCGCTTCTGACTCAATGATCCCGAAACTCTTTATGACAGGCGTCGCAGGCGTCTTCGACGTTGTTCATCGGCGGGATCATGTTGGTCGGGGTCAGCTGCAGTTGCCGGGTCGCAATCACCAGTTCACCGGTGCGCGCTTCGAGAACGCCGGCCAGTTCTTGAAAGCGAGCTTGCCTCTGCCACACGGCGTCTTTGGCGCTGGTGTGCTCAGACTCTTTAACGGCCGGAAAATGCTTCCACGGCTCGTGAGACAACGCATCCAGCTTCACCGCGCCTTCCGCAAACTTCGGGCCATCGAACGGCAGGCGGCCGCGCAGCATGCCGCCGATGTCTTCGCTGGTTTTGAGCATCTGTTTGAAGATCGCCTTGCGTTGCCCCAGCGGCGAATCGGGATCGACGCCCCCGCAGGCACTCAAGGCGAGCGCGCCGATCATCAACAGGCTGATCGCTTTCAACGTCGGGCGTCTCAGCGACAGTTTTCTCAACGCAACGCTCTTCGAGTTCATGGCGACGACTGCTGGAAAAAATGGTCGCCAGTATCTGCGCTCGTCTTGAAAAACCCAAGTGAATGATCGGCATCGCGATCAGACAGAAATGCCAAACAACGCGACGACCAGACCCAGGCCGATCAACCACACCAGCGAACGCAAAGCGGCGAGATCCGCCAGATAGAAAATGATGTAAAGCAGGCGACTGGTCACGAACAGCACCGCCAGCACATCAATGGTGACCAACTGCGCGACGCCCGCCACGTGGGCGATGATCACACCTGCGGCAAAACCCGGAATCGCTTCGAAACTGTTCTGCTGCGCCGCATGGGCACGACGCGGCAAACCTTCCAACTGATCGAGAAAATCTCGCGGGTTATGGTTCTGCCGGGTACTGAAGCGACCGCTTCCAAACTTGGCGATCGAGGTACAGACCAGCGGCAACAAAATCACGATCAACACGCACCAGAAGGCAACGGTCATATTTGCAGCATCCTTTTTAGATTTTGAGTTTCACCCGGAGCATCCGGATAGCGCTCTCCACAGGCTAAGAACCATAGCCGAGCGAAAGGTTCTTTCCCATGATCCGTCCGCCGGGCTCTGTAGGGAAGTTTCCCGCTGCTGTCATGAGACGAGTGATTGGCTAAGATGCCAGCCATCACAGCCGATTTGGTTGTACACCGTGCCTCAGGAGCCTGAATGTCCAGCGAAGAAGACACCACCGTCAGTGGTGCAGCGCCCATGATTCCCGACCAGCGCCGGGAACTGATGCTGCGTCAGTTACGCAAGCATCAAGTGCTCAGCGTGCATCAACTGATGGAAATGTTCGATTGCTCGCATATGACCATTCGCCGCGACATCGCCCTGCTCGAACAAAGTGGCCGTGCCTATTCGGTGACCGGTGGCGTTCGCATCGCAAGCCAGGTGCACAGTGAACCCAGCCATCAATCGAAAGCGGTGGTCGAACTCCCGCAAAAGCAGGCGATGGCCAGACTGGCGGCGGGTTTGCTGCACCCGGAGATGACGGTTTACCTGGACGCGGGCACCAGCACGCTGGAAATCGTGCCACACATCGTCGCGCTGTCCGGGATGACGGTGGTCACCAATGACTTCGGCGTCGTCAACGCGCTCGCGGACGCGACGCATGTGGACGTGATTCACACCGGCGGCCTGCTGGATCACCCTAACCGTTCCTGCGTGGGCGGTCTGGCAGCCGCGACGCTACGCCAACTGGCGACGGACGTGGCCTTCATGTCCACCAGCTCCTGGGACCTGCAGCGGGGCACGACCACTCCTTCTGCGCTGAAGGTCGAGGTCAAGCAGGCCGCGATGCAGGCTGCGTCGCGCAGCGTGCTGCTGACCACCAGTTCCAAATACGGCACGTTCGGCATGTACAAGGTCGCTGGCCTTGAGCAGTTCGACACCATCATCAGTGATGACGGGCTGGCGGAAGGCGCGGCGGAGAGCATCCGGGCGCAGGGCGTCGAGTTGCTGCTGGCGTCGGTGGGCAACACCTGAATCCCTGACACATCGCAGGCTCCTGTGGGAGCGAATTCGTTCGCGATACGATATTTCGGTCGCCATGGTTGTAGTGAATGAGTTGGCCCATCGCGAATAATTCGCTCCCACAGGAGTCCACCCGCGCCCCTCTTAATAAGCCTCGGCCGCACGCCGGGGCTTTTTTGTGTCGATCAAAAAATGATCGATGTTAACTTTTGTTAATCCAAAAAATTACTTCACATTATTCGCTCACAGGTTCACTATCTTTAACAGATCAGAACAAACACCGTTCGAGTGCCTGACGCAACGATGGCACTCAACCCGAGGAGAGCATCATGAATAACAAGAATGTCGGCGTCATTGGACTGGGTGCCATGGGTTTGGGCATCGCACGCTCCCTGTTGCGCAGCGGTTTCAACGTTCATGCCTGTGACGTCCGTGCTGCCGTGACCGAGCAATTTGCCAGCGAAGGCGGTGTTGCCTGTGATTCTCCGGCCAGCATGGCGGCCGCCTGCGACGTGATCATCACCGTCGTGGTCAACGCCGAGCAGACTGAAACCGTCCTGTTCGGCGAAAACGGCGCCGTTGCGGCGCTCAAGCCAGGCAGTCTGGTCATTGGCTGCGCCACCGTCGCGCCGACCTTCGCCATCGAGCTGGGCCAGCGTCTGACCGAAAAAGGTCTGCTGTACCTCGATGCCCCGATCTCCGGTGGCGCTGCCAAAGCCGCTGCCGGTCAGATGACCATGATGACCTCCGGCCCTGCTGATTCATACGCCAAAGCCGACGCCATCCTCAACGGCATGGCGGGTAAGGTTTATCGCTTGGGCGACGTCCATGGCCTGGGCTCCAAAGTCAAAATCATCAACCAGTTGCTGGCCGGCGTGCACATCGCTGCGAGCGCCGAAGCCATGGCGCTGGGCCTGCGCGAGGGCGTCGACGCCGATGCGCTGTACGAAGTGATCACCAACAGTGCCGGCAACTCGTGGATGTTCGAAAACCGCGTGCCGCACATCCTGAAGGCTGATTACACGCCGCTGTCGGCTGTGGATATCTTCGTCAAAGATCTGGGCCTGGTGCTGGATACCGCCCGCGCCAGCAAATTCCCGCTGCCACTTTCGTCCACCGCGCACCAGATGTTCATGCAGGCCTCGACCGCAGGCTTCGGCCGTGAAGACGATTCCGCCGTGATCAAGATCTTCCCAGGCATCACCCTGCCTGCCGCCAAAGCCGCCAACGACTGAGGAACCGAAGATGAGCACTTCCACTCCGCGCCCTCTGTTGGGCTGCATCGCCGACGACTTCACGGGCGCCACCGACCTGGCCAACATGCTGGTGCGTGGCGGCATGCGCACCGTGCAAAGCATCGGCATCCCGAGCGCCGAAAGCCTGGCCGAACTGGACGCCGACGCGATCGTCATCGCCTTGAAATCCCGCACCACGCCCGCGGCAGAAGCGGTCGAGGAATCCCTGGCCGCGCTGCAATGGCTGCGTGATCGCGGCTGCGAGCAGATCTTCTTCAAGTACTGCTCGACCTTCGACTCCACCGCCAAAGGCAACATCGGTCAGGTCAGCGAAGCACTGCTCAAGGCCTTGAACAGCGACTTCACCCTCGCGTGCTCGGCATTCCCCGAAAACGGTCGCACGATCTTCCGTGGTCACCTGTTCGTGCAGGATCAGTTGCTGAACGAATGTGGCATGCAGAATCACCCGCTGACGCCGATGACCGACGCCAACCTCGTCCGCGTCCTGCAATCGCAGACGGGCAAGAAAGTGGGCTTGCTGCGGTATGACAGCGTCGCCAAAGGTGTGGAAGGAGTGCGTGAGCGCATTGCCGAACTGCGGGCTGACGGCGTGACCATGGCGATTGCTGACGCTCTGTCCGACGCCGATCTCTACACGCTGGGCGAAGCGTGCGCCGATCTGCCGCTGCTGACAGGCGGTTCGGGTCTGGCGCTGGGTCTGCCAGGCAACTTCCGCAAAGCCGGCAAGCTGCGCGACGTTGACGCTGCACAACTGGAGCACGTGAACGGCGGAGAAGTCGTGCTCGCGGGCAGCGCTTCGGTTGCCACCAACGGCCAGGTCGCTGCCTGGCTTGAAGCTGGACGCCCTGCACTGCGTATCGATCCGTTGGCGCTGGCCGATGGCAAGCCAGTCGTCGAAGACGCGTTGGCCTTTGCCCGCAATGCCGGTCAAACCGTTCTGATTTATGCGACCAGCAGCCCGGAAGAAGTCAAAGCCGTACAACAGAAACTCGGCGTCGAACGCGCGGGCGCCATGGTCGAGGACGCGCTGGGCAAGATCGCTCGCGGTCTGCTGAACGCGGGCGTGAAACGCTTCGTCGTCGCGGGCGGCGAAACCTCCGGCGCTGTCGTTCAGGCGCTGGGCGTCAGCCTGTTGAAGATCGGCGCACAGATTGATCCAGGTGTCCCCGCCACCATCAGCAGCGGCGATCAGCCACTCGCGCTGGCGTTGAAATCCGGCAACTTCGGTGGTCGCGATTTCTTCGACAAAGCCCTGAAGCAACTGGCCGGAGGTGCTCAATGAGTACTGCAACGAGCGCCGAAAACAAGCTGCGCGATGAAATCTGCGACATCGGTCGTCTGCTGTTCGGTCGCGGCTACACCGTCGGCAGCGCCGGCAACATCAGCGCACGCCTTGAAGACGGCTGGCTGATCACGCCGACCGACGCCTGCCTGGGCCGCCTCGACCCCACCGCCATTTCCAAGGTCAACCTGGCGGGCGAATGGGTGTCGGGCGACAAGCCGTCGAAAACCCTGATGCTGCATCGCGAGGTCTACGACCGCAATCCAGGCGTTGGCGGCGTGGTGCACACCCACTCCACACACCTGGTCGCCTTGACCTTGGCCGGCGTCTGGAAACCAGACGACATCCTCCCGCCGATCACGCCCTATCAGGTGATGAAAGTCGGCCATATTCCGCTGATTTCCTACGAGCGTCCTGGCTCGCCAAAGGTCGCCGAGCAGGTGGCGAAGCTGGCGAACAGCGTGCGTGGCGTGATGCTTGAGCGCCTGGGGCCGGTGGTCTGGGAAAGTTCGGTGGCCAAGGCGGCTTATGCCCTGGAAGAGCTGGAAGAGACGGCTCGCTTGTGGCTGATGAGCAATCCAAAACCCGAGCCGCTGGACGCAGCGGCCCTCGAAGAATTGCGCCAGACATTCGGCGTGAACTGGTAACCCGCACATCACCTTGATCGGAGGCCGTACTCACGGCCTCCGGCACCCCGGTTTTGCCGGAAACAATAACAACAGGACACAACATGACGCCTCTTATCCTCATGATCATCGCCGGAGCCGGCATCGCGCTGCTGCTGCTTCTGGTGCTCAAGTACAAATTCCAGCCGTTCGTGGCATTGATGCTCGTGAGCATCATCGTCGCCCTGGTTGCCGGGGTGAAACCGAGCGATTTGGTCGCGACCATCGAAGGCGGTATGGGCAAGACCCTGGGCCACATCGCAATCATCATTGCGCTGGGCGCCATGATCGGACGCATCATTGAGCTCTCGGGTGGTGCCGAGGCACTGGCCAAGACCCTGATCAACCGCTTCGGCAACAAGCGAACGCCGCTGGCGTTGACCGTGGCCGGTTTCATGGTCGGCATTCCGGTGTTCTTCGAAGTTGGCGTGATCATCCTCATGCCACTGGCCTACGGCGTCGCCCGCGCGGCACGTAAGCCATTGCTGATTTTCGCGCTGCCGATGTGCGCCGCGTTGCTCTCCGTTCACGCCTTTCTGCCGCCGCACCCGGGCGCCGTTGCTGCTGCGGGTCAGTTGGGGGCAGACCTGGGTCGTGTCCTGATGTTCGGCCTGCCGATCGTGGCCGTACTGTGCCTGATCGGCTACGTGATCGCCGGTCGCATGACGCGCAAAACCTACCCGATGACCGATGACATTCGCAGTGAGGTTTACGGTCCGCACATCACCAACCAAGACCTGGTGGACTGGGCCAACAACGATTACTCGAAAACCGCCGACGCTACGCACACTGGTCACGCGCTGGGTCTGGAAGAAAGCGCCAGCAGCCTTGCTGCCCGCTTGCCGAAAGCCCCTGCGCCAGGCGCCGGGATCATCATTGCGCTGATTTTGCTGCCGATCATCCTGATCCTGCTGGGTACGCTGGCGACCACGCTGCTGCCCGTTGACTCGACGCTGCGCAGCATCCTGACCGTTCTCGGCGCACCGCTGGTCGCACTGCTGATCGACACCCTGCTCTGTGCCTGGATCCTGGGTTCGCGTCGTGGCTGGAGCCGCAGTCAAGTGTCCGACGTAATCGGTTCGGCATTGCCGGGCGTCGCGATGGTGATCCTGATCGCTGGCGCAGGCGGTGTGTTTGGCAAGGTGCTGGTCGATACTGGCATCGGTGCAGTGGTTTCCGAAGCACTGCGCAACACCGGCCTGCCGGTTCTGGCGCTGGGCTTCCTGCTGACGCTGCTGTTGCGCGCCGTTCAAGGCTCGACCACAGTGGCACTGGTGACCACGGCTGGCATCCTCAGCCCGCTGATCGCCACCTTGAACCTGAGCGCCAACCACATGGCCCTGCTGTGCCTGGCCATGGGCGGTGGCGGTCTGGCCATGTCGCACATCAACGATGCCGGTTACTGGATGTTCACCAAATTGGCGGGCCTGAACGTCGGTGACGGTCTGCGCACCTGGACGTTCCTGGTGACCGTATTGGGCACGCTGGGCTTCCTGATGACGCTGCTGCTGTGGCCATTTGTCTGACCCGACCAAAAAAAGACAGGAGAAAAACATGCCTCGTTTCGCTGCCAACCTCAGCATGCTGTACCCGCAACATGACTTCCTCGCGCGCTTTGGCGCCGCGGCAAGTGATGGCTTCGAAGCCGTGGAGTACCTGTTCCCGTACGATTTCACCGCCGCAGAGATCAAGCTGCGCCTGGAAGATTTCGGTCTGACCCAAGCGCTGTTCAACGCGCCGCCGGGTGACTGGGGCAAGGGCGAGCGAGGCATTGCTTCTCTGCCGGGGCGCGAAAGCGAATTCCGCAGCGGCTTCCAGAAGGCGCTGGAATACGCCGCCGTGCTGGGCAACGACCGAATCCACGTCATGGCCGGCTTGCTGCCCAGCGAAGACCTGCGCCAGAAGCACCACGCGGTTTACCTTGAAAACCTGAGCCATGCTGCACAGGAAGCGGCTAAGGTCGGCGTCACCGTGCTGATCGAACCGATCAACACCCGTGACATGCCGGGCTTCTTCCTCAATCGTCAGGATCAGGGCCAGGCGGTGTGCAAGGAAGTGGGCGCAGAAAACCTGAAGGTGCAGTTCGATTTCTATCACTGCCAGATCGTCGAAGGTGACGTGACCAGCAAACTGCGCCGCGACTTCGCGGGCATCGGCCACATCCAGATCGCCGGTGTGCCGGATCGTCATGAGCCGAACATGGGTGAGGTGAATTACCCATGGCTGTTCGAAGAAATCGACCGCCTGGGTTACACCGGCTGGATCGGTTGCGAGTACCGCCCGAAAGGCGACACCAGCGAAGGTCTGCAGTGGCTGCATGACTGGAAGGCGCGTAAACCGGGCTGAGTGACTTCATTAGCCCAACGCCCCCCTTGTAGGAGCTGCCGGAGGCTACGACGGTGGCGAACGCGGTGTGTCAGGCATATCGCATTCGCCACCGTCGTAACCTCCGGCAGCTCCCACAGGTCTTAGGGTGCTGCTCAAGATCACTCGTTGATCACTTCTTCCTTGAACTGATCTTTCACGTACGTGATTTCGGTCTTGCCATGGGGCGCCGGCAGGCCATCTTCTCCCAGGTTCACAAACACCATCTTCTCGACGGTCAGGATGCTTTTGCGGGTGATTTTGTTGCGCACCTGACAGGTCAGGGTGATCGAGGTGCGGCCAAACTCGGTGGCGGTGATGCCCAGTTCGATGATGTCGCCCTGGCGTGACGCACTGACGAAGTTGATCTCGGAAATGTACTTGGTCACCACCCGCTGATTACCCAACTGAACGATGGCGTAAATCGCCGCTTCTTCGTCGATCCAGCGCAGCAGACTGCCACCGAACAACGTGCCGTTCGGGTTGAGGTCTTCGGGCTTCACCCATTTGCGAGTGTGGAAGTTCATGGTTCGCTCCTGATCGTCTGTCTGTTGATGACCAGCATAGTGCCAGCCCATGGCGTTTACCTCCATTGAGCATCGACTATGGTCTCGATTAGTCACTCGTCATTTAAACGCAACAACCTCTTGGGCTAACTCACCGTCGCCGCTATAATCGCCACCGCTTCAAAAAACGGTCATCACTGCTTGATACCGTTTTCCCGCCACCTGTCCGAGGGGCGCTGCAGCAGGTCAGACCTGTCAGGCTCGGATGGGGCGTTGTTTGGTCAGGCTCATTGCAGCCGATCAAGCCTTAAACGCACAACGGCGCCCATTCGCACACTACGAATGGAGACTCTTATGAGCGCTGTACTGACGCCCAACGATTTCAACGACTACAAAGTCGCCGACATTTCCCTGGCTGCCTGGGGCCGTCGCGAGACCATCATCGCTGAATCCGAAATGCCTGCCCTGATGGGTCTGCGTCGCAAATACGCCGGTGAGCAACCGCTCAAGGGCGCGAAGATCCTCGGTTGCATCCACATGACCATTCAGACTGCCGTGCTGATCGAAACCCTGGTTGCCCTGGGTGCCGAAGTGCGCTGGTCGTCCTGCAACATTTTCTCGACTCAGGACCAGGCTGCTGCGGCCATCGCGGCTGCCGGCATCCCTGTCTTCGCCTGGAAAGGCGAGACCGAAGAAGAGTACGAGTGGTGCATCGAGCAGACCATCCTGAAGGACGGTCAGCCGTGGGACGCCAACATGATCCTCGACGACGGCGGCGACCTGACCGAGATCCTGCACAAGAAATACCCGGCGATGCTGGATAAAATCCACGGCGTTACCGAAGAAACCACCACAGGCGTTCACCGTCTGCTGGACATGCTGGCCAAAGGCGAACTGAAGATCCCTGCGATCAACGTCAACGACTCGGTCACCAAGAGCAAGAACGACAACAAGTACGGCTGCCGTCACAGCCTGAACGACGCCATCAAACGCGGCACCGACCACCTGCTGTCCGGCAAGCAAGCGCTGGTCATCGGCTACGGTGACGTGGGCAAGGGCTCGGCTCAGTCGCTGCGTCAGGAAGGCATGATCGTCAAGGTCACCGAAGTTGACCCGATCTGCGCCATGCAAGCCTGCATGGACGGTTTCGAACTGGTTTCGCCGTTCATCAACGGTGAAAGCGACGGCACCGAAGCAACCATCGACAAAGCGCTGCTGGGCAAGATCGACCTGATCGTGACCACCACCGGTAACGTCAATGTGTGCGATGCGAACATGCTCAAAGCGCTGAAAAAACGCGCCGTGGTGTGCAACATCGGTCACTTCGACAACGAAATCGACACCGCTTTCATGCGCAAGAACTGGGCATGGGAAGAAGTGAAGCCGCAGGTGCACAAAATCCACCGCACCGGTGCAGGTTCGTTCGACCCTCAGAACGACGACTACCTGATCCTGCTGGCCGAAGGCCGTCTGGTTAACCTGGGCAACGCCACCGGTCACCCAAGCCGCATCATGGACGGTTCGTTCGCCAACCAGGTACTGGCTCAGATCTTCCTGTTCGGCCAGAAATACGCCGACCTGAGCCCGGCTCAGAAAGCCGAGCGCCTGACCGTTGAAGTGCTGCCGAAGAAGCTGGACGAAGAAGTCGCCCTGGAAATGGTGCGTGGCTTCGGCGGCGTCGTGACCAAGCTGACCAAGACCCAGGCCGACTACATCGGCGTGCCGGTTGAAGGTCCGTTCAAGCCGCACGCGTATCGCTACTAACAGCAGCTGATCGTTCGCTCTCCACTGTGGGAGCGAGCTTGCTCGCGAAGACGATTCATCACTCAACTCCTGTTGGCCGATAAGTCGCTTTCGCGAGCAAGCTCGCTCCCACAGGGGTTTTGCGGCCTCCAAGGCTTTTGAGCTTCCAAGGTTATGACCATGTCCCAAGACCGTCGCTACAGCTTCGAGTTCTTCCCTACGAAGACCGACGCTGGTCATGAAAAACTGCTCGCCACCGCTCGTACGCTGGCAGGCTACAACCCTGATTTCTTCTCCTGCACCTACGGTGCCGGGGGCTCCACGCGTGACCGCACGATCAACACCGTGCTGCAGCTGGAAAAAGAAGTGAACATCCCTGCCGCGCCGCACCTGTCGTGCGTCGGCGACAGCAAGGACGATCTGCGTGGCCTGCTCACGCAGTACAAGGATGCGGGCATCAACCGCATCGTCGCTCTGCGAGGCGACCTGCCATCCGGTATGGGCATGGCCAGCGGTGAGCTGCGTCACGCTAACGACCTGGTCACCTTCATTCGTGAAGAGACCGGCAGCCATTTTCACATCGAAGTCGCTGCTTACCCGGAAATGCACCCGCAAGCGCGTAACTTCGAAGACGATTTGAAGAACTTCGTGCGCAAGGCCAATGCCGGTGCCGACAGCGCCATCACTCAATACTTCTTCAACGCCGACAGCTATTTCTACTTCGTCGAGCGTGTCGAGAAGATGGGCGTCAGCATCCCCGTCGTGCCAGGCATCATGCCGATCACCAACTACAGCAAACTGGCTCGCTTTTCCGATGCCTGCGGTGCGGAAATTCCTCGCTGGATTCGCAAGCAACTGGAAGCCTACGGCGATGACTCCGCCAGCATCATGGCGTTCGGCGAGCAGGTGATCACAGAAATGTGTGAGCGCTTGTTGCAAGGCGGCGCCCCTGGACTGCACTTCTACACGCTGAACCAGGCAGAGCCTAGCCTGGCGATCTGGAACAACCTCAAGCTGCCCCGCTGAAAGGCAGGAAATTTCCTCTGGATCATCCAGTCACAATAAGGCAACGTTTCACCGGCAGGCTTCGTGATGACGAGGCCTGTTGAAGCCTTTATTGAGACGGATATCCAAGCAGTTGACCTCCTTCAGTCAGATTACTTCGCGCCCACAACTGGTCTACCTCGTTTTCGGAGCGCAGACCTACCATCAAGAAGCGGTGTTCAGCATCGCGAGTGCTTTGGCCAAAGCGGGCGCTCCAACAGACCGGCCATTCGACATCCAGGTGTTCAGCGATAATCCTGAGCCCTACCGCGACTTGCCCGTACGTGTCAGACCGATCGATGCGGACATTCGGCGCGAGTGGAGCGGGCCGCACCACTACCATTTCCGTTGCAAACACGTCGTTGCCCGCCTGGTGCTGGAAGAGGCGGAAAAAGCGATCCTGATCGACACCGACACCTTCTTCCTGGACAGCCCCATGAAGCTGTTCGAGAGGGTTCAACCTGACACTCTCCTTTGCAACGCGTTTCAAATCCGCTATGCCGACTGCAAAGAGACCATCCTGTACACCGCTCTGGCGAAAACGCTGGCCGAACGCAATCTGGCCGACGATCAGATGCGGCTGCTGAACTCGGGGGTGATCGGGCTGACACGCAACAATGCACCGATACTCGACACGTCGATCGCGCTGATGGATGAGTTCTTCTCGGTGACTCCCGGCGCCATCACGCTGGAAGAGTTCTGCCTGGGCGTAGCCGCCTACCGTTCGGTGAAGGTCGATCAATGCGCTGACCTGATCCATCACTATTGGAGCCGCAAGCCCCTGTTTCGCGCCAAGGTGCTCGCGTGGACCCGCAAGCACCGTCTCGATCCTCTCGGCGCCGAGGCAATGCGCGACACCGCGAACGTTTCACCGAAACTTCCCCGTCCTTCCACCTGGCAGCGACTGATATACAAAAGTGCGACGCTGGCAGTGCCCCAGCCACAACGGCAATTCGTGCGTGAAGTCCTCTACGGTTGCTGCGAACACCCCAACGAATTCGACCGCGCGTGCTCAGCCGTCTGGTGGGAAAAGGCCTTCAGCAATGCAGAGCATCGCCTCAAGAAGCCCATTGCACCCGCCCAATTGCGTCAATGGCTTGATCATTGGGTGGTTCGCCGACTGCTGGGGCGCAGGCGCACGGCGATCTACCAGCACCTCGTTCAGGCGCAGACATCCCGCTGACGCCCGAGCCAGAGGCGCAGGCTTTTCGTTTACGTCTCTGGAAACTCCCCTTCTATTTAACAGGCGAGCGTCGTAATCTCGCCCCCATGCCTCAGACTTCCCGACTGCTCTGCACTGCCTTCCTCGCCTGCCTGAGTTTCAGCGCACTGGGCGAAAAGCTGCGCATTGTCACTGAGCCCTGGTCGCCCTACGTAACGGTCGATGACCAACAGGTATCAGGGCTGGACTACGAAATGACGAACACCGTCTTCAAGCGCCTCGGCATCGATGTGCAATGGCAGTTTTTGCCGTGGAAGCGCTGTCTGATGATGCTTGAACAGGGTGAAGCGGACGGTGTGCTGGATATTTTCAAGGTCGCCGAACGAGAAGACCTGCTGCTGTACCCGAACGAGCCCCTGTCGGACGTCAACTGGGTGTTGTTCCAGTCCAACGACAGACCGCACCCGTTCAACGCCCTCGAGGATCTGCGAGGCCTGACCATTGGTGTCTCGCCGGGTTATCTGTACACCCCCGAGTTCGACACCTCGAACCTGTTTACCCGTGAGCCCGCGCCGAGCCACGAGGCCAATTTCGGCAAGCTGGTTCGCGGCCGCATCGATTTACTGGTGACAGACCGCATCGTCGGCCAGGAAACGATCAAGCAGCTCAAGCTGCGTGACAAGGTCAGCCAACTCCCTCTCGTGCTGGGCCGTCGCCCGATGTACCTCGCACTTCGGCGCAACGTGGGCATGGATTTGCTGGTGCAGCGCTTCGGGGCGGAACTCAAGCGCTTCAAGCTGGAACCGGCTTATGCGCAACTGGTGGCGCGCTACAATGGAGAGGAACCGCCGACGCCTTCCGCATCCTCCGCCGATCAATCGGTGATCGGCGCTGAAAAAACCGTTGAGCAGCATGAAAGCAGCGCGTTGTGATTGCTCTGTTATACTCCGGCGTTCCCGCCAGGCTTACGCCCGGATGCTCGGTCTCACAGAAGACTTCTCGATCACGTCAACAGCGCATTTTCCTTCACGCGCTCATGCCACGAGTTGAACTTACAGACCGCGACACGACCGGACGGAATTGAGCTTTCCAATGCCAATTTGCGGCGGGCCGATCTTCCCCCTATTCGGGCCCTTGGCCCCAACTTAAGACAGGATTACTCATGTCCTTTGCTTCCCTCGGTCTCTCCGAGGCTTTAGTCAGCGCCATCGAGGCTGCTGGCTATACCCAGCCTACTCCGGTGCAACAGCGGGCCATTCCCGCCGTGTTGCAAGGCCGCGATCTGATGGTCGCCGCTCAGACAGGTACTGGTAAAACCGGTGGTTTCGCCCTCCCGATTCTGGAGCGCCTTTTCCCCAACGGTCACCCGGACAAATCCCAGCGTCACGGCCCGCGCCAACCGCGCGTTCTGGTCCTGACCCCAACCCGTGAACTCGCAGCCCAGGTTCACGACAGCTTCAAGGTCTACGCCAAGAACCTCAAGTTCGTCAGCACCTGCATCTTCGGCGGTGTCGGCATGAACCCTCAGGTTCAAGCCATGGCCCGCGGTGTCGACGTCCTGGTCGCCTGCCCGGGCCGCCTGCTCGACCTGGCCGGCCAAGGCAGCGTCGACCTGTCTCACGTTGAAATCCTCGTCCTTGACGAGGCCGACCGCATGCTCGACATGGGCTTCGTTCACGACGTGAAGAAAGTCCTCGCGCGACTGCCTGCCAAGCGCCAGAACCTGCTGTTCTCGGCCACCTTCTCGGCCGACATCACCGCGCTGGCCGGCAAGCTGCTGCACAACCCGGAACGCATCGAAGTCACGCCGCCGAACACCACGGTCGAGCGTATCGAACAGCGCGTATTCCGCCTGCCTGCCAACCACAAGCGTTCGCTGCTGGCGCACCTGATCACTCAGGGCGCGTGGGAGCAGGTGCTGGTGTTCACCCGTACCAAGCACGGCGCCAACCGCCTGGCCGAATACCTGGACAAGCACGGCCTGAGCGCCGTGGCGATCCACGGTAACAAGAGCCAGAACGCCCGCACCAAAGCCCTGGCCGACTTCAAGGCCGGCACCGTGCGCATCATGGTTGCCACCGACATCGCAGCACGCGGTCTGGACATCGACCAGCTGCCGCACGTGGTCAACTTCGAGCTGCCGAACGTCGACGAAGATTACGTCCACCGCATCGGTCGTACCGGCCGTGCCGGTCGTTCGGGCGAGGCGATCTCCCTGGTCGCGCCTGACGAAGAAAAGCTGCTCAAGAGCATTGAGCGCATGACTAAACAGAAGATTGCCGATGGCGACCTGATGGGCTTCGACATCAATGCCGTCGAGGCCGAGAAGCCGGAAGTGCGTGAGCGCCCTGACGTGCGCAACCCGCGCAATGCTCGCGGCCCTCGTGGCGATGGCCCGAATGGTGGTGGCGGTGGTGGCGGCCGCAAGGACAAAGGCAAAGACAAGGGCAAGGAAAAACCGGCAGCCGCCGCAGCAGCGTCAGGCGAACGCCCTGCACGTCCGGCGCGTCCGCAGAAGCCTCGCCAGGGCACACCGTCCAGCGAAGCCCGACCGTCGCAGCCGCCAGCACCGCGTGCCGACCGCGCACCGGACGAGTTTCTGGATGACGAGGTCGACAACTTCGGTAACCGCGCCGACTACGTCAGCCCGTACCAAGGCAAGAACCAGCAAGGCCGCAATCGCCGCCCTGGTGCTCCGGCCACCGGCTCCGCTCCGGCACCACGCGGTCAGGCACCTGGTCGCAGCGCGCCGCGCAGCGGTTCAGGTTCGGGGTCAGGCACAGGCGCCAGCACGGGTGCCGGTGCTCCTGCCAAACGCAGCGGTCCGCGCAACGGTTCCGGTCGTGATGGCCAGGCACGTCGTGAAGACGCACCGCGCAATCGCCGCCCGGCCCGTGACGATCAGCCTGCTCGCCAAGAACCAGCCGTTCGCGGCCCTCGCGACGGTCAGCCGGCACCGAAGATCATGCACAAGGAGTCGAAAAGCGATCGCTTCCCGTCCGCCGAGTTGCTCGATCAATTGCCAAGCCGCCCACGCGGTGAAAAGCCAGCCCTGCTGACCCGCAATCGCGAAGGTTAAACAGCGCTGAGTTTCTGCTGGTGAATAAAAAACGCCCCGACTGGTTCGGGGCGTTTTCGTGTCCGGGTGACCGAAATGCTTGCCTGACACACAGCTCTCGCAATGAACACCACTTGGATGATCGCTTGCCAGAGCGTGAGCAAAAGCCAATAATTGCGCCTAACTGCGTAGCTACGATGTAGCTACATATTTCGAGAGGTTATCACGATGGCCGCATTACTAAAGAACACCGACGTGCGCTGCCGCATAGATGAGGATTTGAAGGAGCGAGTGACGACCGTGCTTAACGCCTGTGGGTTGACGATTAGCGAAGCGATGCGTCTCTTCCTGCTGCAGGTCGTGGAAGCACAAGGGCTTCCGTTCGAGGTGCGTGTACCTTCGGATAAAACCGCCAGAGCCCTGGTTCAGGCGCGAGAAATCCGGAGTCGTTTTGATTCTATGGACGAGCTGTTAGAGGACCTGGATGGCAAAGAAGCACCCCAAGCGCGCAGAAAGCAACGCGCCAAACCCAAAGCGGGCTCCTCTGCCTAGGCGAGTCGATTACACACCGGAGTTTAAAAAATCCTGGGAACGCTATAACAAGGCGGGGCGGCACGACATGAACGTCATGCGCGAGGTCATGGGGATGATCTGGGAAGGCCAGCCGTTACCATCCGAGTATCTGGACCATGAACTTAAAGGCGAATGGGCAGGTTCGCGAGAGTGCCACGTCGGGGGCGACTTCCTGCTGGTCTATCAATTGACTGAGCGCAATTTGATTTTCGTCGACCTCGGCACCCATGCCGAGCTTTTCAAATAAAGTCATGAGCCCGGCCCACAAAAACGCCGCCCATCGGGCGGCGTTTTTTGTTTCTAAAGCCCGAATTACTTGGCTTTGACGCCTTCGAACGAGATGTCGAAGGTGACGGTGTCGGACTGTGGACCCAGGTCCATCATCTTGCCGAAATCAGAGCGCTTGATGGTGGTAGTGCCGTTGAAGCCGGCACGGTAGCCGCCCCACGGGTCTTTGCCTTCGCCGTTGAAGACGGCTTTGATGACGACTGGCTTGGTGACGCCGTGCAGGGTCAGGTCGCCAGTGACGTCAGCGGTGTCTTTGCCATCAGCATTCTTGCCGGTCGACTTGACACTGGTGGACACGAACTTGGCGTCCGGGTAAGTCGCGACGTCCAGGAAGTCCTTGCTGCTGATGTGCTTGTTACGCTCAGCGTGGTTGGTGTCGACGCTGGCGGTTTTGATGTCGATGCTGATTTTGCTGTCTTCAGGCTTGGCAGCGTCGAAGCTGAACGTGCCGCTCCAGTCCTTGAAGGTACCGTGGATGAAGCTGTAGCCCAAATGGCTGATCGTGAAATCGATGAAGGCGTGCTGGCCTTCCTTGTCGATGGTGTAATCAGCCGCCATTGCCTGACCGGCGGACAGCAGCGCGGTACCGAGGGCCAATGCAGCCAGTGTCTTTTTCAACATACGTCGTCTTCCTGTTTCAGTTGAGTTGAGCGTCAGGCCTTGCGGCCCAGCATACGAATGAGCGTTGCATCACGATCGATGAAGTGATGCTTCAGGGCAGCCAGACCGTGGAGCACAGCAAAGATCACCAGGGTCCAGGCCAGATACAGGTGCACTTCACCGGCAACGTCCGCCTGGTCGGGCAGTCCGCTGATCAGCGCAGGCACTTCAAACAAGCCAAACACCGGAATTCCGACACCTTCGGCGGTGGAAATCAGGTAACCGGCAAACATCACCAAAAACAGATCGAGGTACAGGAACGCATGCCCCAGTTTGGCGGCGACCCGCACGAAACGACTGTGATTGGCCGGTGGCGGTGGCGGAGGACTGACGAAGCGCCAGACCACGCGAATCAACATGAACAGGAACAGGGTGATGCCGATGCTTTTGTGCAGATCGGGACCGGCCTTGCGCCAGGTGTCGTAGTAACCGAGGCCAACCATCCACAACCCGAGTGCAAACATCCCGAAAACAGTCAGCGCGACGCCCCAGTGCAGAACGATGCTGACCCAGCCATAGCGAGAAGAAGAGTTGCGTAACTGCATGGTGCGGTTCCTGTAAGTGCAGCCTGTGAAAGCTGTGGAAAGACTAGCGGTTTACCTATCGAAAGAAAGCGCAAAATTTCGCTTTGAAATATCAGGAAATCCGATGGAAATCTCCTGTCTTATTCTTTTCCACGGCAGATTAACCCAACGTTATGAATTTCAGGTGAGCGTAGCCTTCACTGCTTGTCTGTGGGAGTGAGTTTGCTCACGAAGACGCATTACACCCACCCAACCTTCTGCGATAGAAACTCGGCGTTCATGAGCGAACTCACGCCCCCATAAAAACCAGTCCCGTAGATAAACACTCTAGACGCCACGGTTATTCGCCAGACAAAAAAAAGGCGCGGTCTGCAGACCGCGCCTTTCCCATTTCAGCGTCGAGCTATCAGTTCTTGCTGTCTGCCGCCGGAGCCGCCGGGGTTGCGGCCTTGTCGGTCGCAGGCTTGGCCGGGGCTTTCTTGGCGGCGTCGGTCTTTGCCGGCGCCTTGTGCGTCGCAGCCGGTTTGGCCGGCGCTTTTTTCACGGTTTCTTTTTTGGTCGACTCTTTCTTCACCGGTGCCTTTTTCGCCGGCTCGACAACCGCAGGCTTGGCAGGCTCGACCACTGGAGCAGGTGGCGGCGTAACCGGAGCCGGTGCTGGCGCAGGTGCCGGAGCAGGCTCTGGCGCTTTCTCGGCCGGTTTCGGCTCAGGCTTGGAACCGCCGAACATGTTCGAGAAGAAACCGCCAATACCACCGCTGCTTTCTTTGGCAGCTGGCTCAGGTGCTTTAGGCGGCGCGACCTTCACCGGCTCGAACGACTTGCCAGCCGCCAGGTCCTGAACCTGACCGGCCGCACGTTGACCGGTGCGCAGTGCGCCTTCCAGCGTGCCAGGGTACAAGGTATCGGTGTGTTCACCAGCGAAGGTGATGCGTTGCAGAGGCTTCTCCCACAGGCGCCAGTATTTGCTGATCTGACCCGGCCCAAATGCCAGATAGGCGCCACCGGTGGAAGGATCGACGCTGGAGCGACGGATTTCATAGCCGGTGAACGCGCCGCGTGCTTGTGGATAGAAGGCGTGCAGACGAATCAGCACCTGATCCGCCAGTTGCTTGTCGCCGAACGCCTGCATGATCCGGGCATTGTCGCCCGCCAGGTTGATAATGACGTTCGCGCCGCCCTTCAGGGCAGGTTCGATCCACAGCATGCCAAGGCCGGTGTTGCTGTAGATTTCACCCGACATGCGCGCCTTGCTCTCCCAGACAGGCGTCTTGAACTTGAGCATGATCTGGTCATGCCAGCCGTAGTTGGTACTCTTGATCGCGCCTTGGTGCTGGGCATCCAGCGCCGGGGTCAGCTGAATCTTGCTCAGCGCCCGCAGCGGCACGGCCAGTACGACGTATTCCGCTTCATAACCCACCGACCCGACCTTGACGGTCACGCCGTCCTTGTCCTGGTTGATGGCCGAAACCGGCGAGTTGGTCTTGATCACTTTCAGCTGTTTGACGAACTCTTCGGCCAACACCACGCTGCCGCCTGGCAGGCGCGCTGCACGACGGTCTCGATCGTCGACGTTGAGATTGACCCGCGATTGCTGCGCCAGGTACAGCAGAGACAGACGCGAAGGCTCGTCGTAACGGGTACGAATCTGCTGGCTGATCAACTGACGCGCGGTCGGCGGCAGGTTCAGACGGTCCAGCCAGTTAGAGACGTTGATCTGATCCAGCGCGAACAGCGTGCTGTTGGCAGCCGGGTTTTCCGGATCGGTGATCGAACGCGCGATGTCGTTCAGCGCCGCTTCATAACGCTTCACGGCTTCAGCGGTGGCTGGCTGCTTGGTCGCCAGATCTGCGGCAGAAAAATACTCGCCTTCGATCAGATAACCCGGTGTACGCACGAAATCAGGCGCGGGCACAGGCTTGAGCTTGAAGCGGTCCAGGTACTGATTGAGCACCGGCTGCGCCTTGGCATTGCCGATCCACTCGCTGCCCGCCAGGCCCGAACGACCACCGACGGTCGGTTTGGCTTCGAGCAAGGTCACTTGCCAGCCTTTGTTTTGCAGCTCGTAAGCCGCCGTAAGGCCTGCCAGACCGCCACCGACGACAATCGCCGTATGCGGCTTATCCACGGCGAGCGCCGAAGCGCTGACCAGCCCAACCATCACCAGCGCACAGGCGCGCAGCCAACCAGAAAGCATTCAGCGAACTCCGGAATGAAACAGGGGAATTGTCGGATTTTGTTGTCCGATTCTTCGAAGAGCGCGAAGGATACGCCAGCCGTGAAAGGCCCGCCAGCAATGTCCGTCGGGCTCGTTTCTGGCGCCCGCCGTGCGTGAAAGAATGCGCTAAAGGTTGTCCCTGCGTGACGCATTGCATAGGCTTGCGCGATTGTTTGCCCTCGCGATGAGCGAGTCGTCACCAGGAGATTACCGATGGGCCTTAACGACCAGTGGATGCAGCGCGACCTTAAAGTCCTGTGGCATCCCTGCACCCAGATGAAAGACCACGAAAACCTGCCGCTGATCCCGATCAAGCGCGGGGAAGGCGTCTGGCTGGAGGACTTTGAAGGCAAGCGTTACCTCGACGCCGTCAGTTCCTGGTGGGTCAACGTCTTCGGCCACGCCAACCCACGGATCAACCAGCGCATCAAGGATCAGGTCGATCAGCTGGAACACGTGATTCTGGCCGGTTTCAGTCATCAGCCGGTCATCGAACTGTCCGAGCGCCTGGTGGCGATGACGCCCGAAGGGCTGACGCGTTGCTTCTACGCCGATAACGGGTCGTCCTGCATCGAAGTTGCGCTGAAAATGAGCTTTCACTACTGGCTTAACCGCGGCAAGCCGAACAAGAAACGCTACGTCACGCTGACCAACAGCTACCACGGCGAAACCGTGGCGGCGATGTCGGTGGGTGATGTGCCGTTGTTCACCGAGACCTACAAAGCGCTGCTGCTGGACACCATCAAGGTGCCGAGCCCTGACTGCTACCACCGCCCCGACGGCGTGAGCTGGGAAGAACACACCCGCACGATGTTTGCGGTGATGGAGCAGACGCTGGCCGATAACCACGACACCGTCGCGGCCGTGATCATCGAGCCGTTGATCCAGGGCGCGGGCGGCATGCGCATGTACGACCCGATCTACCTGAAGTTGCTGCGCGAGGCCTGCGACCGTTACGGCGTGCATCTGATTCACGATGAAATTGCGGTAGGCTTCGGTCGCACCGGGACCATGTTCGCCTGTGAGCAGGCGGGCATCCGGCCTGACTTCCTTTGTCTGTCCAAGGCGTTGACCGGCGGTTACCTGCCGCTGGCGGCGTGCATCACCACCGATGACGTCTACGATGCGTTCTATGACGACTACCCGACGTTGCGCGCCTTCCTGCATTCGCACAGTTACACCGGCAACCCGCTGGCCTGCGCCGCAGCCCTGGCGACGCTGGACATCTTCGAGCAGGACAACGTCATCGAGAACAACAAGGCGCTGGCACAGCGGATGAAAACCGCGACCGCGCATCTGGCGGATCATCCGAATGTCGCGGAAGTGCGTCAGACCGGCATGGCCGTTGCGATCGAGATGGTGCAGGACAAAGCGAGCAAGACGGCTTACCCGTGGCAGGAGCGCCGCGGCCTGAAAGTCTTCGAGCACGCGCTGACCCGTGGCGCGCTGCTCCGACCTCTGGGCAGCGTGGTGTATTTCCTGCCGCCTTACGTGATCACGCCAGAGCAGATCGACTTCCTGGCCGAAGTGGCCAGCGAAGGTATCGACATCGCGACACGCAGCAGTGTCAGCGTGGCGGTGAGAGAGAACTTCCACCCGGATTTTCGTGACCCGGGCTGACCCCTCGACGCCGATCATCAACCTGTGGGAGCGAATTCATTCGCGAGAGGCCCGTTCAGTCGACACATCTTCCTCGCCTGAAAGTTCGCATCGCGAATGAATTCGCTCCCACAGAGAAAAAACGCAGTACCTGAAGAATTCACAGAGAAACAACCATGAGACTCTCCCGCTTTTTCATCGACGCCACCCTGAGCCTCGGTGAACACGAACTGCCCGAAGCACAAGCGCACTACATCGGTCGGGTACTGCGCATGGCCGAAGGCGATGCGGTGCAGCTGTTCGACGGCTCGGGCACGGAGTTCCGCGCCACGCTGGTGGAAGTCGGCAAGAAGCAGGTCCGGGTGCAGGTCACCGAAAGCTTTCCGGGTCTGGCCGAATCTGCGTTGAACATCCACCTGGGCCAGGGACTGTCCCGCGGCGAGCGCATGGACTGGGCGATTCAGAAAGCCACCGAGCTGGGCGTCACGCAGATCACCCCGATCGTCAGCGAACGCTGCGAGGTCCGTCTCAAGGATGAACGCGCTGAGAAGCGTCAGGCCCATTGGCAGCAGATCGCGATCAGTGCCTGCGAGCAGTGCGGTCGTTCCGTCGTGCCGGTGGTCAATCCTCCCGTAACGCTGGCGGATTGGCTAAAGCACACGGAGGCCGATTTGAAGCTGGTGTTGCACCCGGTGGCCGAGCCATTGGTCAGCCATGAGAAGCCTTCGACGCTGGCATTTCTGATCGGACCGGAAGGCGGGCTGAACGACGCCGAAGTCGATCAGGCGCAGGATGCCGGCTTCCACGCCGCACGCCTCGGCCCTCGTGTATTGCGCACCGAAACCGCACCGGTGGTGGCGTTGAGCGTGGCGCAGCAGTTGTGGGGCGATTTCTAGCTTAACGCTGCACTGATCAGCGCTGTGGGAGCGAATTCATTCGCGAAAAAACGTACATCCGGTGGAAACAGGTCGGGTGTACCGGCCAATCGCGAATGAATTCGCTCCCACAGGTTTCGAGGCCGTTCAAAAAAACGGCTCGAATGCCAGGCATCACTCCGGCAGCTCCGACTGCCGACGCCGCGCTTTCGCAGGCTCTGGCCGGGCGCAGGGCAGGAACTCCCCTCTCCCCGGTGTGCCCAATGCGCTGCCATCCCAGACCATTTCCCCTCGGGCGAAGGTCATCGCGGGCCAGGCACTCAAATGCATACCCTCGTACGGGGTGTAATCGACATTGTGGTGCAGCAGCGAATTGCTCAGTTCCAGATCAAGCCCTTCGTCCCAGATCACCAGATCGGCGTCTGAGCCGATCGCAATGCTGCCTTTGCGCGGATACAAACCGTAGAGCCTCGCGGCGTTGGTCGCGGTCAGGGCGACAAATTCCTGCGGGCTGATCCGTCCCTTGCGAACGCCCTCCGACCACAACAGCGCCATGCGCGTTTCGATGCCAGGAATGCCGTTGGCAACCTCCGAAAAAGGCGCATCCGCACCGTGGGCCCGCTTGCCGTCCGATCCTTCGTAGCGAAACGGCGCGTGATCCGAAGAAAACACCTCGAACGAGCCATTCTGCAGGCCGTCCCAGATTACCTGCTGGTTCCCTGCGTCCCTGGGCGGCGGGCTGCAGATGCATTTCGCGCCCTCAAAACTGTCGTCGCAGCCCAGTGAATCCGCCGTCAGAAACAGATACTGCGGACAGGTTTCGCCATACACCTTCAAGCCCTGGCTCTGCGCCCAGCGAATCTGCTCGATGGCTTCGCGGCCTGATACGTGCACGATGAGAATCGGCACATCCACCAGCTCTGCCAGGGCGATGGCCCGATGGGTGGCTTCCCGCTCGACCAGCATCGGCCGTGACGTTGCGTGGTAGCGCGGCGCGCTGTGCCCGGCGGCCAACAACCGCTCGGTGAGCCAGGCGATGCAGTCACTGTTTTCGGCGTGGAGCATGACCATCGCACCTTGAGCCCGCGCGACCGACAGGGTTTCCAGAATCTGGCGGTCATTAAGCTTCAACGCGTCGTAGGTCATGTAGATCTTGAACGAGGTGTAGCCCTCGGCGATCAGCTCCGGCAGCTCTCGGCGCAATACGTCTTCGGTGGGGTCAGTGACGATCAAGTGAAACGCGTAATCGATCAGGGCCCGACCGTCCGCGCGGCGGTGATAGTCCTCGACAGCCGCGCGCAGGCTTTGTCCCTTTTGCTGGCAGGCAAACGGAATCACCGTTGTCGTACCGCCACAGGCCGCCGAGCGGGTTCCGCTTTCAAAATCGTCGGCCATAACCGAGCCGTCACCGGTCGGCTGGTCGAGGTGCACATGGCTGTCCACCCCGCCCGGCGTCACGGTCCGGCCACGCGCATCGACTTCCTGCGCAGCGCCCTGCAAGTCCAGCCCGAGCGCAGCGATACGCCCGCTGCGTATACCGATGTCGCACAGGAAGCTGTCTGCGGCAGTGACCACATTGGCGTTGCGGATAACCAGGTCGAAAGCCTGCATGTCGTGCTCTCCCTCAGGCGCGGCTGAGCCAGGCCTTGGCGATTTCTTCGCGGGTGGTGAACCACACGCCTTCATGGGCCTGGGCGTACTCAATGAACTGCTTGATCGCCCTGACGCGTCCGGGACGCCCGACCATGCGCGGATGCAATCCGATGGACATCATTCGCAGCCCATCGGCGGCTTCTTCGTACAGCACATCGAAACTTTCGCGCATGTACTCAAGGAAGTCGGACGCCTGGGACAGACCGGGCGAGTTCCAGTAGCGGAAGTCATTGACGTCGCTGGTGTACGGCACGACCAGATGCTGCTTGCCCTCGACATCGACGAAATACGGCACGTCGTCGTTGTAGGCGTCAGAGTCATAGAGGAAGCCGCCTTCTTCGGCGACCAGCCGCCGCGTATGCACGCTGGCGCCATAACGGCAGTACCAGCCCACCGGGCGCTTGCCACAGGTGCGTTCGAACGACTCAATCGCCAGGCGAATGTGCTCGCGCTCCTCGGCTTCACTCAGGCGAAACACCTCTTCCCAGCGGTAACCGTGGCTGCAGATTTCATGGCCCAGCTCGACCGCTGCCTTGGCGACATCAGGGTTTTGCTCGAACGCCACAGCGCAGGCGTGGAACGTGGCCGGGACGTTGGCTTTCTGCAGGATGTCGAGGATGCGCCAGATGCCGACGCGCGCGCCGTACTCGTACATCGACTCCATCGCCAGGTTGCGCACGCCCTCGGGAAACTGATAGCTGCCCCACTCGGTCATGCTCTCCTGATCAGGGTCTCCCATGGCCAGCGAGCGTTCAGAACCTTCCTCATAGTTGATGACGAAGTTGATCGCCAGTCGTGCACCATTAGGCCAGGTGCCTTGAGGGCGCTGCCGGCCATAGCCGACCAGATCTCGAACGGGTAAAGCCATAGAAGCCGTCTCCTGCAACGTTCAAACCGTCGGTAAAACCGCCAGGCCAGGCCTCAGCAGTCGATGTTTTTCAAAGCGTCGTGACCCGGTCCATCCAGGTTCTGCCCCTCGCGGAACGCCAGGCCCATGGCCAGGGTTTGCGCAATGCAGAAGGCGGCCGTCAGCGAGCGAAAGCCCAGCAACTCAGCATCGTTGACCTCAATCATCACCGACGCTTTTTGTCCGACCGGACTGAGAATGCTGTCAGTGATCGCCACGATCGGCGTCCCGGCGGCCACCGCCTGCTGGCAGGCGTCGATGGTTTCCTGCGCATACGGCGGAAAGCTCACCGCCACCAGCACGTCATCGCTGTGCAGCGCACCGACCTGTTCACGCAGGCTGCCGCCCAATCCGCTGATGTGAACGGCGCGGCGTCCTACACGACTGAGCGCGTAACTGAGGTACGCCGCCATCGGAAACGAACGACGCATGCCAACCACAAAGGTCGTGCGTGCCTCTTGCAACAAACCGATGGCGTTCTCGATGGCTTCGACCTGTTCACCTTCGGCCAAATGCTCCAGCGAGACGATATTGGCGCGGCTGAAGGCGGAGAGCATGGCGCCGACATCGGTAGGATCGTCCAGCAGTTGCTCGCCTCGATAGTGGCGGATGCGCTCTTTGAAACTGCCCTGCCCGGCTTGCTGCAAAGGCTGCTTGAATAACCGCTGCAGGTCGCTGAACCCGCCAAAACCCAAGGCCTGCGCCAGCCGAATGAAAGCCGACGACGGAATCCCGGAGATTTTGGCCAGTGCCGCAACGGTGTTCAGCGCGACATCGTGGGGATGCTCGTTCAGGTAATGCGCCGCGTCACGCTGACGTGCGGTCAGTCGCTCCTGATGTTCGACGATGGCTGAGCGCAGCTCGGCGAGGGTTTGAGGTACAGGCATAAAATTGCTCGATAAAGGTCAGGATGGACGCAGTTCTGTGATCGCCTGGGCCAGATGCTCCACCAGACGTTTCAACTCATCGACGCTGTTGTAGTGAGCGATCGACACACGAACCACACCGCCATGGGGTGTCAGGCCCAGTTGTTCGATCAGGCGCCGAGCGTAGAAGTCACCGAACCGGATCCCCATACGGTGATTGTCGACAACCCGCACGATGTCTTCGGACTGAACCCCGTCAACCACAAAGCTGATGGTCGGCACACGGTCGCCATCGGTCACGCGGGATTTGCCGATGATGCGCACGCCTGGGGTTTCCCGCAGAAATGCCAGCAGGGTTTCGGCGAGCAGGTCTTCCTGCACTTCAAAGGCATCGAACGCTGCCTGCATCAACTGACGCCGCGTGCCGCTGGCCCCCAGACGTTGGCCGATGTCGATCAGGTAATCGCTGATCCCGATGCAGCCATAGGAGAGTTCGTAGTTGAGGTTGCCCGGCTGCAGCTTGTAGGGGATGACGTCCTGACCAATGAAAAAGTGGTTCAGGCTTGGCAATTCCAGCAGCGCCTCGCGCTTTCCCCACAGCACCGCGAAGTGCGGGCCGAAGGTTTTATAGAAGCTGAACACGTAGTAATCAGCGCCGCTGGCCTGCACGTCGACCAGACGATGGGGCGCGTAGGCCACGGCGTCAACGCACAGCTTGCCGCCCACGGCATGGACCTTGCGCGCGACTTCGGCGACGGGATTGACGCTGCCGAGAATGTTCGACGCATGGGTCATGGCGACGTAACGGGTTTTCTCGTTGAGCAGGTCGTCCACATCGCTGAGCTCCAGTTCCAGGCTCTCCGGGCTGACTTCCCACACGCGCAGTGTGGCGCCGCGCTCTTCGCAGAGGCGTACCCACGGCCCGATATTGGCCTCGTGGTCGCAGTTGGTGACGACAATTTCGTCACCCGGCTGGATCGACGGTGCGATGGCACGGCAAAGGATCTGCAACAAGTGCGTGGTCGAGCCTCCCATCACGCACTCTTCCGGATAGCGGGCATTGATCAGTTGCGCCACCGATTCGCGAGCCGCCATCACCCGGGCACCGGCCTCCACCGACTCGCTGTAAGACGCTCCCAGTTGCACGGCGCTATTGAGCAAATAATCGGTGATCCGGTCGGCGACCGGTTTGAGCACGGCAGAGCCGCCGGCGTTGTCCAGGTAGGCGTAACCGCTGCTCAGGGCAGGGAATTGGCTGCGTACGTAATCGATGTCCAAGGCATTCAAGGGCGTGTTCTCCAAGGTCTGATCAGTGATGCAGGATGGCCTGCAAAAACGCACGGGTTCTCGGCTCTTGCGGGGCCGTGAAGAAATCGTGCGGATTGTTCTGTTCGATGATTCGGCCGTTTTCCATGAAGATCACCCGGTCGGCGACCTTGCGCGCAAAGCCCATCTCATGGGTCACGACGACCATGGTCACGCCTGAGCGAGCGAGATTCTGCATCACGTCCAACACTTCGCCGACCATCTCGGGATCGAGCGCTGAAGTGGGTTCGTCGAACAGAATCACCCGCGGCTCCATCGCCATGGTGCGGGCGATGGCGACACGTTGTTGCTGGCCGCCGGACAGTTGCCCCGGGTATTTCGCGGCATGGGCGCCCATGCCGACTTTCTCCAGCAGCAGGCGAGCACGCTCGTTGGCATCACGCCGGGACATGCGCCGCACCCGCACCGGTGCCAGCGCGACGTTGGCGAGCACGGTGAGGTGCGGGTACAGATTGAAATTCTGGAAAACCATGCCGACTTCGCAGCGAATACTTGCCAGCTTCGGGCCGTTCTCGACCCGCTGACTGGCCACGCGAATATCGCCCTTCTGATATTCCTCTAGAAGATTGATGCAGCGGATCAATGTCGATTTACCTGAGCCAGACGGCCCGAGAATCACCACCACTTCACCCTGATCGACCGTCAGGTTGATGTCGGTCAACGCTTGAAATGGCCCGTAGAACTTGTCCACACGTTCGATTTCGATAACGGTGCTCATGCACTTTTTCTCCCGGAGCCGTTGCGTCGCTCAATCCAGCTCACCAGTTGCACCAATGGCAGCAGCAACAGCAGGTACATGACCGCTGCGCCGACCAGTGGCGTGGGGTTAGCCGCCAACGCCTGAGCCTGCGTGGCTTGCTTAAGCAGATCCGGCATTGCCACCACCGACGCCAGCGCGGTGTCTTTCATGACGTTGATGCAGTTGCTGGTCATGGGCGGCATGACGATACGCATCGCCTGGGGCAGGATGATGTCGCGCATGGTGTTGAAGAAACTCATGCCTTGGGAGGCGGAGGCTTCGAATTGCCCTCGCGGGATGGCCTCGATGCCGGAGCGGAAGATCTCTGCCGAATAAGCGCAGGAGACCAGCGAGAGCGCTGCGGTGGCCGCCGCAAACGACGAAAGACGAATGCCCACGAATGGCAGCGCGTAGTAGATCAGGACGAGCAGGACCAGCAACGGAATCGAGCGCAGCACATCGATGTAGACCCGCGCCAGAAACCGAATGGGCGCGTAGGCGTAAAGACGCAGCATCGCCAGCATCAACCCGCCGACCAGGCCGAGAATGATGCTGACCACCCCCAGCATCACCGTCACGCCAAGGCCGCGCAGCATCAGCGGTAGCGCATCGACAAACACGCTCCAGTTGAAGAAAGTCTGTAACAACTCCATTGCGATTCCTTGATGGCGGACAGCGGCTGGCGTGGGTATGAACAGTCAGTGGTTACTTGAGGACATCAACCACTTTGACGGTGCTGGATTCCGGGTCGGCGTCAGCCCCGAACCACTTCTTGTGCAACCCGGCGATCACGCCTTCTTTCTTCATGGCGGTGATGATGTCGTTGACCTGCGTGGCCGATTCCCAGCCTTTGGCGTGCATCAGCGAGTACTTTTCGCCGGTCGGAATACGCGCGACCACTTTGTACTGCGGCTTGTCCTTGATGTAGTACAGGACCGCCGGGATATCGCTGATGTAGCCGTCCATGCGGCCCGAAGCCAGGTCGAGCATGGCCGGTGAAAGCCCTTCGTAGCGGGACACTTCCTTGAACTTGTACTCGGCCTGATGCGCGTTCACCCACATGTCGCCGGTAGAGCCGGTGTCGACGCCGACCACCTTGCCATCCATGTCCTTGAGGCCTGTGATGCCGGATTTGGTGAGGACCGACAGCGACTGGTCACTGTCGTAATAAGGCTGGGCGAAGCCGACCGATTCGAGGCGTTTTGGAGTGATAGTGATCGAGGAGATGGCGATGTCCGCACGTTTGGACTGCACCGCGCTGAACAGGCCGTTGAACGGAATATTGACGAACTCGACGGTCTTGCCTGCGCGCTTGGCGACTTCTTTCACGACATCGACTTCAAAGCCGACAATCTCGCCTTTCGCGTCCTGAAACTCCCACGGCACGTTGCCGACGTTGGCGCCGACGGTCCAGTCTGCCGCCCATGTGGAAGCGGAAAATGCGGTTGCTACGGCCATGCCTAACAGTACTTTCACGTTCATGTCTTGCTCCCCGATCAATCAGTCAGTCCAAGAAGGCCGCCTCGCCACTTCACCAGGCGTTTCGAGGATCAGACTAGGGTGACGAATCAAATAATTCAACAAATAAAATTAATGAATTAAATGCTTCAATCGGGTGCGAAGGGATTCAGGTTTGGTGCGGATGCGTGAACGCTTGCGGGCTGTGGGGTGAGCAGAAAGTGAGCAGTGAAACGAGGGAGGACATGCACTGAAGCGGCGCATGGATATCGGCAGACAGGGAGCGCGGCGTTCCATGGTTTGGGCGTACACCCAACCTGTGGGAACGACTTGGTCTGGGCGGGACTCCGACGAAGGCGTTGGGTCATTGAGCATTGATGGTGAATGACCCACCGCGTTCGTCCGAGTGCGGCCCAGACCCTCGTAACCTCGGACTGCTCCTACAGTGATCGCGGTGTTCCGATGCCTTGCGGCTTACAGTGCAGGAGCCAGAGCCTCGCTACAGCACATACGCTGTGATCGCCACGAAATGCAGCAGACTTCCGGCGATCACAAACAGGTGCCAGATGCCGTGCCAGTGGCGGAAACGTTTGTCGTATGCGAAGAAAATGATACCGACGGTATAGAGCACCCCACCCAGTGCAAGCCAGGTAAACCCGGCCGTCCCCAGCGCGGCCATCAGCGGCTTGACCGCCACCAGCACGATCCAGCCCATCACGGCGTAGATCACGATGGACATCACCCGCGCCTCCGAACGCGGCTTGATCTCCTGGAGCGTACCGATCACCGCCAGGCCCCAGACAATTCCGAACAGCGTCCAGCCCCATGGTCCGCGTAACGTGACCAGACAGAATGGCGTGTAGCTGCCCGCAATCAGCAGATAGATCGAAAAGTGATCGACCTTCTGCATGATCACCTTCGCCCGGCCACGCACGCTGTGATAAACCGTCGATGCGCTGTACAACAGCACCAGCGCGACACCGTACACGGCAACGCTGACGATCTTCCACACATCACCGGTGAGACTTGCGATCACCAGCAGCCAGACCGCCCCGATCGATGCCAGTACCGCACCCACGAGGTGGGTCCAGGCGTTGAATTTTTCTCCGTAGTACATCCGTTAAAAACCTCTCTCAGTTGCACGACAGCCTGTAAGGCTCCAGCTTATGACGCCAAAGCGCAATGCATGTGTCAGCCTTAACGAGAATTTAATGCAGCCAGCGCCCGGTGACTTCGGCACAATCGGGCGCTCGAAGAACAAGAAAGTGTTCCGGGAACGACACGATGCAGATCGACGAAGAGCTGACCCTCAAAAAACTGGAAATTTTCCTCGCCTTCATGCGCACCGGCAATCTGGCGCGCGCGGCCGCAGAGTTGCAGACCAGCACCGTCAGCGTTCATCGGGCGATTCACTCACTGGAAAGCGCGTTGCGCTGCCCGCTGTTCAAGCATGAAGGCCGCAACCTGACGCCGATGGAAAGCGCCTACGTGCTGGAAGAGCGCGCGCAGAAACTGGTGCAGGATGTGTTGAACACGGTCGAGCAAACCCGCGCGGCGGCGGGATTCTCTGCGGCGCGCTTCAAGCTCGGGGCGCTGTATTCGCTGACGGTCAAAACCGTGCCGCAGCTGATCATGGGCCTGAAGATCCGCCGCAGCGAGCTGAACATCGACTTGATCCTGGGCTCGAACATCGACCTTTTCTACAAGCTGAAGAACATGGAAGTCGACGCCATTCTGGTGTCGCTCAACGAGAGCGTGAGCGATCCGGATTGCGAGCAGTTGGCGCTTTTCTCTGACGATATCTTTCTGGCCACACCCGCCGACTCGCCCTTCGCCCAACAAAGCGAGGTCGACCTGAGTGACCTGCGCGAGGCCACCTTCATCACGCTGACCCAGGGCTTTGCCACTCACCGCGACGGTGCGAGAGTGTTTCAACAGGCAGGGTTCGAACCGAAAGTGGCGATGCAGGTCAACGATATCTTCACGCTTTTGAGCATGGTCAGCTCGGGCGTGGGGTACGCCCTGCTGCCGGGGAGAATCGCGGCCGTCTACGAGAACCGCGTGCGCCTGATACCGCTGCAAGCGCGTTACCGCATGCAGCAGCACATTGGCCTGGTGTTCCTCAAGGCCCGCGAGCGCGATCCGAACCTGTTGGCACTGTTGGCCGAGTGCCGGATGTATTCGAACCGGTTAGAGCAGGTTTAACGCGTTCCAGATGGGTGGTCGATGACCCGCCGCATTCGCGAGCAAGCTCGCTCCCACAGTGTCAGCGTCGTGCCCAAGTCTTCGGAACGCCGCGCTCCCCGTAGGAGCAGTCCGAGGTTACGAGCGTCTGGGCCGCACTCGGACGAATGCGGTGGGGCATTCACCCTCAATGTCAATGACCCTCCACATTCGCCAACAAGCTCGCTCTCACAGTGTCAGCGTCGTCCCCAAGTCTTCGGAACGCCGCGCTTACTGTAGGAGCAGTCCGAGGTTACGAGGGTCTGGGCCGCACTCGGACGAATGCGGTCGATCATTCAGCATTGCCGTCGGCTGACATGCCGCAATCGCGGGCAAGCGCGCTCCTACGACCTTCGGCCAGAATCAAAAGCAGCGTGCGTGATATCCAACAAGATCACCCCAAAATCCCGCGCACGATGAAGTACAGCAGCGAAGGCCCCAACAGGCAGCCCAGCCCGGTGTGAAATGTTGCGGTCAGCGCGCCGTACGGCACCAGACGCCGATCCGTCGCTGCCAGACCCGCTGTCACGCCGCTCACTGTTCCGGCCAGACCGCCAAACACCATCGCCGAACGCGGGTTATCGAGCCCCATCCAGCGGGCCGCCATCGGTGTGCCGACCATCACCAGAATCGCCTTAATCAGGCCGGTGGCAATCGACAGCGCCATGACGTCCGAAGTCGCGCCCAGCGCTGCGCCCGTCACCGGCCCTACGATATAGGTCACCGCGCCCGCGCCGATGGTGGTGATGCTCACGGCATCGCGATAGCCAAAGGCATACGCCACGCACGAGCCGACAATGAACGGCAGCAGCGTGCCCAGAAACAGCGAAATAGCGCCGATCAACCCTGCTTTCTTCGCCTCGGTCGCCTGCACTTCAAACGCCGTGGCAACGATGGCGAAGTCACGCAGCATCGCGCCGCCCATCAAACCGATCCCGGAAAACAGCGCCAGGTCCGCGAGCCCTTTTTGCCCGCCGGTCATCACGCCGCCCACCCACGCCAGCACCAGGCCGATCACGATGGCAATGGCCGAGCCATGAATCCGGCCGAAGGTCAGACGCTTGGACAGCACCACGGAAATCCACATCACCACACCAACGACGGCGAACGCCGTCACGAGGCCCTGGCTGATCAGGTCTTTCTGAATGAGATCCCACATATCAACGGCCTCCTACAGGGGAGACAGTCGGCGTGATCACCGCAGCCTCCGTGGCGGCTTCGTCCTCTTTGGGCAACGGCGCGCCTTTATTGGTCCGGCTGATGACTGCAATCGTGCAGCCACAGATGATGACCGAACCGACGGCGGCGATCACGGCAATCGGGCCGCCCTTGAGCGCTGTGACGACGTTCTGTTGTGCGGCCATGGCCACAACGACCGGAATGTACATCGCGCCCCAGAAGCCGACGCCCATTTCGCAGCCTTCGCTCATCCCACCGCGCTTTTGCATGAAGAGTCGGGCGCAGATCAGCAGGATCATCGCGATCCCGACACCGCCGACGTTGGATTTGACGCCTAGCAGGACACCGAGCAGGTCACCGAGAATCACCCCCGCAAGGGTGCAGATAGCGAGTAACGCGACACCATAAATAATCATTGTTATTGCCCTCAATTTGCATCGTCGAAGTTGTTGTTTTTGTGTTCCTTCGAAAGCAGCAGTCGGTTATGGGTGGCGACGTTCCTCCTCTCGCGACAATGCGCTCAGCGTATCCAGCCGGGCGCCCTGGAAGGCGACTGCGGATCCTTGTTCAAAGACGCGTCGCGCCAGCCCCGTGAGCACGGTGCCGGGCGGCAATTCGATGTGCAGACGTGCGCCACGCTCGTAGGCGGTTTGCACGGTGCTGCGCCAGTCAATGACCCGGCACATGTTGAACGCCAGGTCGTCACGCAATTTGTCGGCATTGAATACCGGCCGGGCCGTGCTGCCGCTCAAGTACTTGAAGGTCGGCACCTGAACCGAGACCTGCGCGAAGGCCTGTGCCAGGGTTTCCGCGGGCTCGCTCAACAGCTCGCAATGCGAAGGCACGCTGACGGCCAGGCGTTTGGCCGCTGCCGCGCCCTGCTCTTTTGCCAGAGCGGCGACACGTGCCATCGCCTGATCGCTGCCGGCGATGACGAACTGGTTGTCGGCGTTGATGTTGGCGAGATAAACCGGCGTGTCAGGACTGTGTACCTGCAATACCAGGCTCTCGACGGTGGTTTGATCCAGACCGATCAACGCGGTCATGCCATAGCCTGTGGGGTAAGCGCTCTGCATCAATTCGCCGCGCAGCGCGACCAGTCGCACGGCGTCGGAGAAGCTCAAGGCACCGGCGATGACCGCTGCCGGGTAAGCGCCAATCGACAGCCCGGCCACGTAATCCGGTGTGCAGTTCTGGGCCATGAGCAGCCGCGAACAGGCAACGCCGGCGATCAGCAAACACAGCTGAACGGCACGAGTGGACTGCAACGCATGGGGCGTATCCAGATCCAGCACGTCTTCGTTGAGCGCGTCGCTGGCTTCGCGCAGGCATTCACTCACCAAAGGATCGGCGGACAATCTGTGCAGCATGCCCGGCTGCTGCGCGCCTTGGCCCGGAAACACCCAGAAGCTGCTCATGCTGCGCAATCCTCCGGCAACCATGGGTTGACCACCAGACGCGCCGCGTCATCGGCTTTGAGCAAGACCTGACGCGCCGGGCCTGCCCATTCGCGCAAGGCCACAGCGCCCGCGGGCGTCTGAAGTTGCAGGTCGATCCGGCACACCGCGGCTTCCAGCGCATCGACCAATGCGGCAGCCTGTTCACGACTGAAGAACGCCGGGGTGCGCAGGATCAGGTCCAGATCGCTGTCCTGATGCAGCACCGCTGCACCGCACGCCAGTTCGAACCCGACGCTGCCTGCAACGCCCCACGGCAAACCCAACGCGTCCATCACCGGACGCATTTGCCTCAGCGCGCGCAAGGCAGGCCAGTCGGCCGTCTGGTTATCTACGGCCTCGATCAATTCTTCAGGACGAACACGGCGCGTGATATCGGCCACTCTCATGGCCGTGGCATAACGCTGATCGCGCGAATGACCACGAACGCCCACCGCCACCAAACCCTCTGCAACCTGCGCCCGACGCACGACCACCGGCTGCCCCGCGCCGACCACCCCGGTCACCCATGCAGGCGCATCGGCAGGCACGTCGGCCACGGACAGACCCCACAGCAGATCATGGGGCCAGACCGGCAGGCAGCTGCTCATTACCACTGCGCCCGCAGCAGTTCGCGCACCTTCGAGGACGTCGAACGGTTTGGCGCGCCCAGCCGCGAACTCAGGTCATTGCCACCTGTTTGAGCGTCTTTGATCGCGGCCGTCAGGCACTCCTGAACCGCACTGATATCGGACGCCGAAGGCTGTTCGATCTGACTCACCGACAGGGTTTCCCACAACAAACCGAGGCCTGCGTAGCTGTCGATGTCGTACGCCATGGGCGGAATGCTCGCGGCGAGTTTTTCCAGTTCTTCGACGCTGCGCAACGTCACGCGAGCGGCCGAAGCCTTGCCCATCGCGTGCACCATCACACCGGGATCGCGCAGGGCGATCAGGCGGTTGGCCTGATAGCCGTGAGCGAGAAAGGCGCCGGACATGGCTTTGCCGACCAACAGACCGATCACCGGATGACCCGCCAGACGCGCGCGGGCATAAGCGTCCACCGCACCTGCCAGCGCCTGATGAATGCCTAACGCTTCTTCCCGGCGTCCATAGGCCTGGCTTGGCACATCGATGATTGCGATCAGCGCACGCTTGTTCTCGCTCTGGCGATCCAGCTCGATAGCGGCGTCCACGGCCTGCGCCAGGCCCCAGCCTTCCAGCAAGCCGACCTCGCCAGCGCGGGCACGAGGAAAACGATTATCAGGGTCGGTAACGACTGCAAGAAAACGCGCACGTTGATCGCCCATTGTGCCGTCGGCGGCTTTCACGGATGTGGGCAGTCCCGGTACTTCAACCGCATGGGCGGCCAGCGCGTTGAACCACTTCAAACCACGGGTCGAATAGCTGCTCATGGCTTTTCTCCTTGATACAGGCTGCGCACGGCGGCGGGGTCGATCTGCGTCGTTGTATCCACTTGGCCAAGACGCTGCAGGAACAGCGCGTACTGGCTACTGCGCTCCTGCTCGGGCTTGCCCTTATGCAGCAGGTCTTCGACGTGCTGTTGAACGGCGGCAACGTCATCGGCAACGAACGCATCCACCAGACCGCTGGCAAAGCGTTGCTCGCCGCCGGTGATGCTCCAGATGAAAGGCCGGTCGCGCGAATCGTATTCTTCGATGCCCGCTTCCTGCTCGATCACCTGCGGGCCGTTCAGGCCCAGACGCGCTTCCTGAGTCACCACCAGATAGCTGCACAACCCTGCCGCAATGGACATGCCGCCAAAGCAACCCACGCTGCCCGCCACCACGCCAATCACCGGCTGATAGCGACGCAGATCGACGATTGCCGCATGGATTTCAGCGATGGCCGCGAGCCCGAGGTTGGCTTCCTGCAGGCGCACGCCGCCGGTTTCCAGCAACAAAACAGCGGCGGTCGGAATGCCCTTGCGGTTATCCTCGGCCGCCAGCTCCAGTGCGCCAGCCATTTTCGCGCCGCCGACTTCGCCCATGCTGCCGCCCTGAAAGTTGCCTTCGATGGCGCACACCACCACCGGCTTTCCGCCGATAGCACCTTTAGCGACCACCACACCGTCGTCGGCCTGCGGAACCACGCCTTGCTTGGGTAACCAGGGCGACGTCATTCGTGCGAACGGATCGATCAGCTCCCGAAAACTGCCTGCGTCGAGCAGGGCCCGAGCACGCTGCCGCGCACCGAGTTCGACGAAGCTGTGCTGCTTCAACAAATGGGCATTGTCAGTCATGGCCGATCTCCTCGAAGCCCTGCTCCAGCCGCAGCCGGACGACACCGGGCGTTGCACCGAAGTCGTGGATGTCGATGCTCATGGCAGGCGGTGTCTGGCCATCGAACATGCGCTCGAAAAGATGCTGCCAGCGGGCTGAACTGCCGTTGACCGAGGTGACGACCTGAATGGTCAATTTGCCTGGCAGACCGGGTTCCAGCATGACTTCGAGGTCACCAGAACCGACACAACCCACCAGCGCGCGCCCCAGCGGGGGCTGGCCAGCGGGGAATTCAAAAGACAAGGTTTCCATGATCAGACATTCCTCGTTTCATCGCCGAGCGCAGGCTCAAGGCAATCGATAAACAGGCAAGCGGCAAGCAAATCGGCGGCACCACCCGGTGATGCATTCAGGCTCAGCAGTTGCTGATCCAGTTCGTGCAGGGCTCGCCGACCACTCAGGGTCGCGCTGCCACCGGCATCCAGCACCCGTTGTGCGCCGCGCTGCATGGTGGACAGGCCGTGTTCGCCCGCGCGGTACAACACGCAGGTGTCGGACAGCGTGGTCATGATCGCCAGCAGCGCATCGAGCCGCGCATTCTGTTCGCCATGGCCGGTGGCGCGGCTGCGTTGCAGTTGTGGCAAACCTTTTTGAGTGACTGCGGGGAAGCCCATTTGCGCTTGTTCGCGCGCCCCCATCGCACCGTATTTACGGGCGACTTCGGCGCCGTGGCTGTGCTGAGCAGGCAGGTTTCGATCCTCGACCAGCGCCAGGCAACCCGCACGCAGACCAAGACCTGCAGCTGAAAGATCAGACGGATCGAGCGCCGCAGCAGTGACCAGCAACCCCAGCGCCCAGATCGCGCCACGGTGGGTGTTCACACCTTGGGTGGTGCGCATCATCGCGACTTCGCCGTCCCGGCCAATGCGCCCGATCGCCTCGCGCAGCGGTTGGCCGATTTCACCGATCTCGATGGTAGCTTCAGCCATTTCCTTAAACGCAGGCCACAGCGACAACGCCGAGGCGTGCATCAGACCCAAGTGCAGATCCTTGTGCGCACCGCTGCTGCGACGGTCTACCAATGCCGGTTTTGGCGACAGATCGGCCTCGTCGATCAGTGCATCCACCGCGAGGTCGGCCAGTCGCTCGGCCAGCGGCAAGGACCGCGGAGCGGCTTCAAACGCTACGTTGAGTGCGCGCATCACCAACTCCTGAATTTCGCAGGTGGGTTGTACAAACCACCGGACCACTCGACCAGTTCGGCAATGCTTTTGGCCGCCAGCAATTCTCGGCTGGCATCAGTGCGGCGAATGCCCAGGTCTTCCGGCAAAGCGATCAGCCCTTCACGGCGCATGCGGGCGGTGTCTTTTGGGTTGTGGCGCAGGCCAATGGACGTCACGCCCGCAACGGCAGCGATCATCGCCTGACGCTCTTCCAGCGTGCGCGCCTTGTACAGATAGGCGATGCCTTCTTCGGTGAGCAGGTGAGTCACGTCGTCGCCGTAGACCATGATCGGCGCCAGCGGCATGCCGCTTTTCTTCGCCACCTCGACGGCGTCCAGTGTCTCTACAAATGTGGGCTTGCCGCCTTCCTGGAAGGTTTCAACCATCTGCACCACGAGCTTCTTGCCGCGCTTCAGGTACGCATCGGTGTCCGGGTTCTGCTGACGCATGTCGAGCCAGGCCGGCGTGCTGTGACGCCGACCGCGCGGGTCGTGCCCCATGTTCGGCGCGCCGCCGAAACCCGCGAGACGACCCCGTGTCACGGTCGAGGAGTGCCCGTCGCCGTCCACTTGCAACGTGGCGCCGATGAACAGGTCCACCGCGTACTGACCGGCCAGCTGGCACATCATGCGGTTGGAGCGCATCGAGCCGTCGCGCCCCGTGAAGAACACGTCCGGCCGGGCAGCGATGTAGTTTTCCATGCCCAACTCGGTGCCGAAGCAATGCACGCTTTCGACCCAGCCGCTTTCGATGGCAGGAATCAGGGTCGGGTGGGGATTGAGCGTCCAGTTGCGGCAGATCTTGCCCTTCAAACCCAATGACTCGCCGTAGGTCGGCAGGATCAATTCGATGGCGGCGGTGTTGAAACCGATGCCGTGGTTGAGCGACTGAACGTTGTGTTTCTCGTAGATCCCGCGGATCGCCATCATCGCCATCAAGACATGCACGGGCTTGATGTGGCGCGGGTCGCGGGTGAACAGCGGCTCGATGTAGAACGGCTTGTCGGCGACGACCACGAAGTCGACCCACGATGCCGGAATGTCCACACGCGGCAAGTCGCTGACGTCGTCCACCAACTGGTTGACCTGCACGATGACGATCCCGTCGCTGAACGCGGCCGGTTCGATCAGGGCAGGCGTGTCCTCGGTGCTCGCGCCGGTGTAGATGTTGCCCGCGCGGTCAGCCATGAACCCGGCAGACAGCACGACATTGGGAATCAGGTCGACCAGCAAGCGGGAATACAGCTCGATGTAGGTGTGGATCGCACCGATTTCCAGCAGGCCGTCTTCCAGCAACTGGCTGATGCGCAGGCTTTGCGTACCGGCGAAAGAAAAATCGAGCTTGCGGGCGATGCCGCGTTCGAACAGATCCAGGTGTTCGGCACGCCCGACGCTGGGCATGATCATGTGCAGGTCATGCAGCTTGCCGGGATCGGCCTTGACCAGCGAACGGGAGAGGAAATCCGCCTGCTTCTGGTTATTACCTTCAAGCACCACACGGTCACCGGGCGCAATCAACGCCTCCAATGCCGCGACGATCTTGTCGGTGGGCAGTACAACGCCATCGGCGAAGAAACGCACTAGCTCGAGCCGCCGCTGCTTTTCGCTGCGACGACGCGACCAGCGCGGGTCAAGTTTCGTTGTTGTAGTCATGCTGACTCCACGAGTTCGCTGTCGTGGGTCACATTAGGAGCTATGGGGTTGGGGCATCAATCAAGCAGCAGCGCGGATCGTTACGGTTAGAGTAATGATTGGTCGGCTGTGCTCATCTCGCGATCTGATATCGCGTGCTACGGCCTCCGCCTGGCAGCTTCTGCAGACAACCTTTGTCCAAGAGATCGGACAGATGGCGGGTGGCAGTGGCCTTACTGACCTTGGCAACGGCCTGATATTGCGCGGCACTGATGCCGCCTTCGAACCCAGTACCTACTTTTTCAGCGAGCAGATCGCCGTTAAGCAACCGGTTGAGCACCTTGATTTGCTCCAGGGACAAACCGTCCTTCCTGTGCTGCTGCCAAAACCGCGCATTGGCCAACACCCGATCGATCCGCAATACCGCCTGATCAAGCGTGTGAAGCAGGATTTGCAGGAACCATGAAAGCCACGCCGTCAGGTCCAGTGCGCCACGCTGAGAAGCCTCAAGGATCCGGTAATACTCTTGCCGACTGTTAAGAATGCTGGCCGACATGGCATAAAAACGAATAGCCTGATTTTCCGCCTGCGCCAGTGCCAAGTCGGTGATCGCCCTCGTCAATCGCCCATTTCCGTCATCGAAAGGGTGTAAGGTCACGAACCAGAAATGCGCGATACCTGCTCGTATCAGTGGGTCCAGCGTAGTGTCGAACTGGCTGCTGTTGAACCAGTAGAAGAAGTCGTCCATGCGTTTCTCCAACCCCTCGCGAGGCGGCGCTTCGAAATGAACGACCGGACGGTCAATCCGACCCGACACCACCTGCATAGGCTCGGATCCTCTCAGAACTCCTACCAGAATATTGTTCGAGAGCAATGACGACGAGTCAGGGAAAAGCAGACTATGCCATCGCATCAGTCTTTCTGGAGTCAACGGCGCCTGATGCTGCTGTGTGGCATCAAGCATCAGCTCAGCCAAGCCTTCGCTGCGAGGCGTCACCCGCTCATCACTCTCGATGCCAAGCCGCCGCGCCAGAGATGACCTCACAGACCCGACATTCAATTGCTCGCCTTCAATAGCGGACGAAGTGATGACGTTCTGCAGCAACGCATCCAGTTCGCTCTGCGCACTGGCATGAGTTCCCGCAGCACCCATCATGCCCAGCAGCCTTCCCTGCGCCTGCGTGCAAGCCCGCAAGACAGGCGCCAACGTCTGCACATCCCAAGTAAAAGCGGGCCATCTGGCACGCTGCCAAATCCATTTCAACGACTGACTCACAGAAACCTCGCGAAGAGTGAGCCGAATAAAACGTCTATTCGGCTCATAATGTGAGCCAAATATGCGACCTATTCGGCTCATAGTCCACAGGGCCCAACTAAATATCGGGTAGCAGGTAGTGGAGGATTCGGTAAATGCGGTATGCCTGAAACGGCCAAAGCGTCTGGTTTTACTGCCGCTTCGCGGCAGATCGCGGGACAAGCCACGCTCCCACGGCCTCCGGCCAGAATCAAAAGCGTTAAACCGTGCCACTCGCTCGCTTCTGCCGAACGCGTAGGCCTGCGGCAGAGTCAAAGCCTGAAAGCAACTCCGCTCAAATCCCCGGTCCGGCGACCTGCACCAGTCCCGCGTCCACCAGCGATTGTTCCAGCGCCACCAGGTCGGGGACTTTTGCGATGGTTTCGCCGACCTGCACCGCCGCCAGCTCCAGCTCGGAGAGCGCGACGTCGACGTAGCTGAGCTGGCTGTCGAGCTTGCAAGAGCGAGGAATGCCTTGGGTCAGCAGGGCTATGAATTTGAGATCGGGGCGACCGCCCAGCGCGTTGAGCACGACGATGCGGGCGCGGCCGCCCACGCGGGCACGGCCGCCGCAGGCCGCTTCGAAGCTCAGCAGCGGCAGGCTGCGGTTGCGCCAGTTGATCGGCCCCAGGTACCACTGGGGTGCGGCGGGGTCGGCGATGCTGTCTTGGTAGTCGATCAGCTCGGCCACCGCGACGTTGGGCAGCAGTAAATGCCGGTCGCTCAAGGGAATGAGCAATCCGGTGAGGCTGGTCAGGCGGGTGGTCTGGGTGGTGGTATCAGACATGCACATGACTCCAGTGCGCGATGCTCTCCAGCAACGCCGCTTCCTGATACGGCTTGCTCATGTAGTCGTTCACCCCCAGCGCCATGGCGCGGTCGCGGTGTTTCTGGCCGGAGCGGGAGGTGATCATGATGATCGGCAGATGCTTCAGCGCCTCGTCTTGGCGCACTTTGCTGGCGACCTCAAAACCATCCATGCGCGGCATTTCGATGTCCAGCAGCATCACGTCCGGTGTGTGCTCCTGCAGCAACGCCATGGCGTCTACTCCGTCTTTGGCGGTCAAGACGTTCATGCCGTTGCGCTCGAGCAACCGGCCGGTGACCTTGCGCACCGTGACCGAATCGTCCACCACCATGACGAGCAAGGGCCTGACCTGCTCCGTTTCGACAAACGGCGTCGGCGCCTGACCGGAGACCTGCAGCGCCAGCATCCGCGCATGCAAACGGCGGATGTGCGCGAACAGGTCGAGAATCAACACCACACGCCCGTCCCCCAGAATCGTCGCGCCGGAAATCCCCTGAACACCGGCGAATTGCGCCCCCAGGTTTTTGACCACTATCTCTCGAGAACCCGCCAGCGCATCGACTTGCACCGCCACCCATTGATCATGCACATGCACCAGCAACACGGGCAGCGGCTGCGTCTGGCCAATCAGCTTCGGCGGCTGGCCGTTGTTCAGCAGTTCGCCCAGATACCGCAGCTCATAACTGCGTTCGCGGTATTGGTAACGCGGCGGCGTGGACTGGTAACAGGCCTCTAACTCGCCGGGCATCACCCGCACGATGCCTTCGACACTGTTCAGCGGCACGGCATATTGCTCTTCGCCACACTGCACCATCAGTGCACGATTGACCGACACCGAGAACGGCAGACGAATACGGAAGCGCGCGCCCTGCCCCGACCGGGAATCGATGACCATCGAGCCGCCCAGCTCTTTGACCTCGGCGTGCACCACATCCATGCCGACGCCACGTCCCGATATCTGAGTGATCGTCTCGGCGGTCGAAAAGCCCGCCTGCAAGATGAACTGCAGCGTGTCGTGCTCGCTCAGCTCGGCGTCCGGACTGATCAGACCACGCTTGATCGCCTTGCGACGTACCGCTTCGAAATCGACACCGGCGCCGTCGTCGCTCATGTCGATGACGATATCGCCACCCTCGTGGGTCAGGCTCAAGGTGATATGACCCGTCTCCGGCTTGCCGGCCGCCAGGCGCTTCTCACCGCTCTCCAGACCGTGATCGACGGCGTTACGCAGCATGTGCTCCAGCGGCGCGACCATGCGTTCGAGCACGTTGCGGTCCATTTCGCCTTCGGCGTTGACCACATCGAACTTGACCTTCTTGTTCAGCTCGCCGGACACCTGTCTCACGATCCGACGCAAGCGCGGCACCATGCGCTCGAAGGGCACCATGCGCGTGCGCATCAGGTTTTCCTGAAGCTCGGTGTTCACCCGCGCCTGTTGCAACAAGAGCGTCTCGGCTTCGTGCGTTCGGGTGTCCAGCGTTTCCTTGAGGTCCATCAGGTCGGACGCCGACTCGAACAACGCGCGTGATAACTGCTGCAGTTGCGAGTGTCGGTCCATTTCCAGCGGGTCGAACTCTTCGTAACCCGATCGTTCGGACTGATGATCTCGACTGAGAATGCGCCCTTGGGTTTCGATGTCCAGACGCCGCAGCTGATCGCGCATCCGCTCGATGGTGGTCTCCATCTCGGCCAGGGTGACCTGCGCATCGCTGACCTGCTGTTCGATGCGGCCACGGAAGATCGAGGTTTCACCCGCCAGATTGACCAGATCCTCCAGCTGTTCGGCCGGCACCTTGACCATTTCCGGTCCAGCGCGCTCAGTGTCGGCATCCGCCGCTGCCGCTGCGGGCTCTGCGCCGGGTGCAGGCGCCATCACTACCGGCTCTTCCTGAGGCTTGCTGGCGACTTCCTGAATCGCGCCCGGCGACGAATACTGCGCAATGCTGTCGATCAGCAACGCGGGATTGGGCAGGGGCTCGTAACCCCGAACGGCATCGACCATGTCGGCGAGCATGTCGTGGCCGCTTTGCAGCAGACCGTTAAGCAACGCACTGTTTTTCAGCGCCCCGGACGCCAACCCCTCATAGAGCGACTCCAGCTCATGGGCGAGATCACCGATCGGAGCGATTTCGACCATGCGCGCGCCACCTTTGAGCGTGTGCAGGTCGCGCAGCAGGTTTTCAACTTCCAGCGTGTTCTGCGGGTCGGCCTGCCAGCGCACCAGCGCCGCGCTGGAGCTTTCGATGATGTCGTCGGCTTCTTCGAGAAAGATCTCCAGCAGTTCTGGATCACGCTCATCCAGCGGTTGGATCATCGAACCGACGTTACGCGCGCCACCTTCGTGAGGCAGCACATAACAGTGATTCTGGCGGAACTCGCGAATCGCCTCGATCACCGGTTCGGGATCGGCCAGCGGTGCACGGTTCTGCAGTTGTACGAGCATCTGTGCAAGGTGATCGTGGCTGCGCACCAGCAGCGCCGCCAATTCAGGCGTGTACGAGCAACGTCGGTCAATCAGGCCTTCATACAGCGACTCCAACTCGTGGCCAAGGTCACCCACCTCGCCGATTTCAGCCATGCGCGCGCCACCCTTGAGGGTGTGCAGGTCACGTTGCAGCGACGACAGCGGCAGCGGGTTTTCGGGGTCATCCAGCCAACGCTGTAACGCCTGACCCGCACCGTCCAGGATATCGACGGCTTCTTCGAGGAAGATGTCGACAATCTCCTGATCCAGGTCATCGCGTGTCGGCTGTTGAGGCGGCTTGATCTCTTCGAATTCAGCGTCCACCACCGCCGTTGCCTCCCCGAGCTCGGTCACGCTCGTGGCCAGCCCACCCTCGCTCTTGATCACGCCCATCGCGCCAGGATCCAGCGCTTCGTCGAGCAACTCGCGCAGTGCTTTGACGCGTTCAGGACACGCCTGAACCTGCTGGCCTGCAGCAATCTGATCGAGCATGTTGATCAGCGCTTCATGGGCGTTCTCGGCCTCATGAAAGAAGCGTTCGCTGACGGCAAGACTGCTTTCTTCCACCGCACCGTACAGGTCCAGCAAGGCTTCGCACAGCTCGTCCACCTGCGGCAGGTCGGCCATGTGCGCACCGTGCCCCAGCATGGTCAGCTCATCGAGCAGCGCATTGAGTTCCTGACGCTCTCCCGGATGCTGCTGCCAGCGCTTGAGCAGGTTTTCAGCGTCCAGCAGGATGTCCATGCTTTCGGCCAGGAAACTGGCGATCAACTGCGGATTACGACGGCTGCGCAGTCCGTTGTTGTCATCGCTGAGGGCTTCGGCCATCCGCGCATCGAGCAACGCGCGAGCAGCGTCGATAAAGGCCGCCGCACCGTCGATCGGCATCAATGGATCGACTTTCAGTTGCGCCAGCCCTTTGTGAAACAGGGGTTCGGCAGATCGCAGCAACTCGATTTCAGGCTGACCGACAGCCAGATGGTTGGTCTTGAACTCACGCACCAGCTGGTCCAGGGGGCTTGCCAGCTCAGCCATCGGCAGCACGCCCGCCATGTAGGCGCTGCCTTTCAAGGTATGCAGCGCACGCAACAACTCGTCGCTGAACGCCGCAGACTCTTCCAGCGCAGACGCCTCGAGGTAACGATTGAGCGTTTCCAGGTGCGTCTGAGCTTCCTGACGGAAGATTTCCAGCAATTGCGGGTCGAAGCTTTCTTCTTCCAGCTCGACAACCTGAGCAGGCGCCGGCGTGGCAGGCTCAACCTTTTCGCCCTGAGCCAACGCATGCGCGCGTGCCGCCAGCAGGTCGACATCGTCGCGCTGCCGCTGAACGTCTTCGGCGAAATCACGAATCACGTCCGGCAACAGCATCTGAACATCGATCAGCAACTGATGCACCGGACCGTCAGGCTCGACACTGCCCTCCAGCACGCGGTTCAGCAGGTTTTCCACCGACCACGCCAGCTCGCCCAGGATCAGGGCCCGAACCATCCGGCCGCTGCCTTTGAGGGTGTGGAAGGCCCGGCGAATTTCGGCCAGCGCAGTCACGTTGCTGGAATCGGCCAACCAGCGCGGCAAGTACTCGCGCAGCGCGGCGAGCACCTCATCGGCCTCCTCCAGGAACACGTCCCGCAGCTCATCATCCACCGCTGCTTCGCCCTTGGGCGGCGGCAACAGGCTGGCAGGCACATGCCTGGCGGGCGGGTTGACCGTGGATAACGGCGTGGCCAGCACTTCGGCAATGCTTTGATTCGGCCTGACGAGCGCTTGCTGTTCATGCAGTTCGCTCAATTCTTCGTGGCTGATGACCTCTTCGAGCACTGGTAAGTCGACGATATCCGCGACCGGCGAATAACCCAGCTTGGCCAGGCTCTCTTGCGCCAAGTCCAGCACATGCTCGCCCGGCGCTTCCGGATCCTCGGCCATACGCTCCAGGTAATACTCGATCCCGATGATGACGTCGGCGAAGTGATCGAGCTGCGACCAGACCGGGCGCGCTTCGTCGGCGAGCAAATGTTCGATGATGTAGTCGTTGCACGCCGCCAGCAGACCGGACGCCCGCGCCAGCGGAATCATCGCCAGTGCGCCGCGCACCTGAATGAGTTGGGCGGACAGCGGTGCCAGTCGTTCGCGGTCCAGTTCGCCGTCGATGTAATCGTCGATGACGTCCTTGGCCTGTTGCAGCACCACGCGCGCTTCCTTGATCACCAACTGATGGATCTGGCTCAGATCCGTGGTGGGCAGGCGGCTCTCTTCGGGGCTGCTCTGATCGACCGTGCCGGCCATACCCGCCAGCGTCGCTTCGACGTACAGCAAGGCACCCGCGACATCCATCAAGCTGGCGTCATCGGGCTCACGCTGCCCTTGGGCCATGCCTTGAACCACCGTCAACTGGTCGATGATGACCTTGCGCGGCTGGCCGAAGCCCAGCACCGCCAAGGTATCGGCAATCTGTCGAAGCGGCGGCAACAAGGTATTGAGCTCGCTGACGTGCTGACGATCGCCCCGCACGAACACATCCAGGCGTTCCTTGGTGCGGACCAGTTCGTCACATAGCGCAATGATCACCGAGCGCATGGCATCGCGATCAGGCCCGGCCATCCGTGCGCGTTCTTCATCCACGAGCGCGCTTTCCGGCAACGCCTCGGCAAGGCCATATTGATCCTTCAAATCCATCATCCTCTGGGCCTGACTGTCAGATTTGGCGATGTAGAACAGCAGGCTTTTCAGGAGCTCGTCTGGCGCGGGCTGGTTGATTCCGGCGATGCCCTGTTCAAGAAGACGCTTGAGCTCCTTGTCAGCGTCCTTGAACAGACTGCGCAAGGCCGGGCTGTTGGTGAAGTTGCCATTGGCCATGGTTTCGACCAGCGCCGAGGTGATGCGCCACAGTGGCTCAAGCGGCGCGTCCTTGCACAAGGCTTCAAGTCGCGCGAATACCTTGCCCATGTAATCCAGCTGCGTCTGGACATCCTGCTCGCGCAGCAAGCCCACCAGTGCGGTTTGCAGTGTCTGACGCAGCTTGCGCAGTTTTGCCGGTAATTCGGGGCTGTCCCGCTCGGCCAGGGTCCGGGCATCGAGTTCAGGAACGGAGAGCAATTGCGGCGAAAACAGACTGGTTTCGGAGAGCAGGCTTTCACCACGGGCGCTGCGCAGGTCATTGAGCAGCGGCAACACCACCAGCGGCAGGTCGCGACGAGCGGAATGCACACGCTCCAGATACACCGGCAGCTGACTCATCGCTTGATGCAGCAACTGAATCGCTTCGGCTTCCTGAACCACGTGCCCTTGTTGCAGGGCCAGCGCCAGCTGCTCGATTTCCTCGGCAAACAAAGCAGCGCCATAGAACTCGATCATCTGCAGGCTGCCGTGCACCTGGTGGATGAAGTCCAGGCAGACTTCCATCGCGGACGGGTCATGAGGACGCGCGACAAAGGCGTCCAGCGCCTGCCGTGCATGCTTGAGGGTTTCGGCTATTTCGCCCTTGACCCACTCCAGGGCCACATAGTCGTGACGGTCAGCCATGATCGCTCCAGTTGCCCAAGTCGTTTGGCGTGACGATCAATGCTGATCCCGTGATGCCGGCAGTGTAAAACCGGACACCGAGCGGCGCATATCGCTGGCCATCTTCGCCAGATTACCCATGCTCTGCGCAGTGGCGGCCGTGCCCGACGTGGTTTGTGTGGTGGTCTGCTGGATGACGGTCATGGTGGCTGAAATCTGCTGACCCAACGCGGCCTGCTGTTGCGCGGCATGGGTAATACTTTCCACAAGCGCGGCGAGTACCTTGGAAACACCTTCAATTTCTTCCAGCGCCACACCGGCATCCTGCGCCAATCGTGCGCCACGCACCACTTCGGTGGTCGTCTGCTCCATGGAGATTACCGCTTCGTTGGTGTCATTTTGAATCGCCCGGACCAGCGTTTCGATCTGCTTGGTGGCTGACGACGAACGCTCGGCCAGACGCTGCACCTCGTCCGCCACCACGGCAAACCCGCGCCCGGCATCGCCCGCCATGGACGCCTGAATCGCCGCATTGAGAGCAAGAATGTTGGTCTGGTCGGCAATGTCGTCGATCAGGCTGACGATGTCGCCGATTTCCTGGGAAGACTCGCCGAGGCGCTTGATCCGTTTGGACGTGTCCTGGATCTGCTCGCGAATGTTGTCCATGCCGTTGATGGTGTTGTGCACCACTTCGTTGCCCTTGTTGGCAATGGCCACGGAACGTTCCGCCACGGCGACCGACTCGGAGGCATTCGCCGACACTTGCTCCACAGAACGGGACATGTCATTGACCGCATTCGACGCGGCAGCAATCTGCAGTGCCTGATGTTCGGACGCTGCGGCCAGTTGGGTCGCCGTGGTCTGGGTGTCCTTCACCGCGCCGAAGACCTGCTCGGCCGTGAGGTTGATGGTCGCCACCAGCTCACGCAATTGATCGATGGAGTAGTTGATGGAGTCGGCAATGGCGCCAGTGAAGTCTTCGGTCACCGAGGCCGCCACCGTCAGATCGCCGTCGGCCAGGTCTTCGATTTCATCGAGCAGACGCATGATCGCCGTCTGGTTGCGCTCGTTCTTCTCGGCGGTTTCGCGCAGTTGACGGTTGGTTTCACGCACCATCACCAGGCCGATCAGGATGATCGAAGCCAAGGCCAGCAGGCCGAGAATGTAGCCGCCGTAGCTGTTGGTGGTGCGACCGCCCGCCAGATGTTCGAAGCTGTTGGCCAACAGCGACGCTTCGTCCAGCAGGGTTTGCGACAGATTGAAAATGTTGCCTGCGGCCTCGCGCACTTCCAGCAATTCCGGCGAAGTTTCCAGAATCTCGTCGACCGATCCCGACACGAACTGGAACAACTCGGCGATTTCCGCCAGCCGGGCCTTGGCGTCGCGGTCTTCGACCTGAGTGATTTTAAGCGTTGCATTGCCCTCCAGCATGCCGTTGAGCACACGACCGAACTGGCTGGCGTCACGCCCGAAAGCGTCGGCGGCCTGCACAGCCGTTTCGTCTCCCGAGAGCACCGTGTTCACCGCCCCCAAAATGCGTTCGGCGAGCAAGGACTGTCGTTGAGCAAGGGCGACCTGACTGGCCGGCGCGCGGTTCTGCAGAAGGATATCGACGACTTTTTCCGACTCGATCTGCAGTTGCGGAATGGTCTCGGCCAAAGTGGCCGCCACCTGATGCAGGGACAAAACGGTTTGTTCGCGGGAGAGAATCACATCCGTGCTTTTTCGCAGATTTTCCCAGTCAATCTGCACGGCTTTGAGCTCATCGCCGACTTCAGCGGGCGCAGCGGGCAGGCCGGTGTTTTTGTCGCCCTTTTTGAGGTACTGCCAACGGGTATCGAAGTCGTTTCGTGCATCGGCGAGCAGCTTGAACGCTGCCGCCTTGCCGGCCGCCGCCTCGGTGGCGTTCTTGGCGATCCGCTGCGACAACACGCGCAACTCGCCCGCGTGGCCGATGTACTGCTTGTCGTAGTTGGATTGCGTGCTCAGGTACGCAAAATTGACGAACAGCAGCATGATAAAAACAATCAGGCCCACGAACAGCGCGATGATCTGCGAGCGGCTGCGTGCGCCTTCGAGTGACTTGCCGGTATTACTCATTTCTCAGGGCTCCGCCTGAACCTCGGTTTGATTTTGGAGCGCCCGAACGTCAACAGTCGGGATGCACACGATGTACGGCAGGCGCGACTGCGAAGACGACACGCGTCTTCGGTGCTCTGCCCGACCGTATTAAAGCGCGACATCCATGAACCCCGGCGACTGCACCAGGATTCTGGGACTGAAAACCCGCCAGGCCTGCTCACGCAAGAATCGACCTTGAACATATGGGGCAATGGCGGGATCGCTGTCTTCGAGCGACTCCGGCATCAGGCTGCGCTCACTGAAGTGCTGCATTCCCAGGACCTCATCGACCAGCAACCCGGCGAAGACCTCATGGTGATCGATCACCAGCACCCGGCGTTGCTTGCGCAGCGGTGAGAGCTCGTGGCCGAAGAACGCGCACAGGTCCATGATCGGCAGCAACCGCCCGCGCAGGTTCGCGACGCCCTTGACCCAGGGCTTTACGCCCGGAAGCGTGGCATAACGCGGCTCGTGAAGAATTTCATCGACCTCGCCCATGGGCGCCACGTAGTAGCGCTCGCCCATGCGAAAACCGATACCGCTCCAGCCTTGCAGCCGGGTTTCCTGCAAAGGCAGTCCGGCAGCCAGCGAGCGGCAGCGCTGGTCGATATCGAGCAGCAGTTGAAAGGCGGTTTGCGACTGAGCCATGAACGCTGGCCGGCCTTCAGCCTGCCAGGACCGCGTTCAGGGTTTTCATGAGGGTTTCTTCGTCCACAGGCTTGGTCAGGTAGTCCCGCGCGCCCTGACGCTTGCCCCAGACCTTGTCGGTTTCCTGATCCTTGGTGGTGATCATGATGACCGGGATCATGTTGGTGTCAGCGTCTTTGGTCAGTTGACGCGTCGCCTGAAAACCGTTCAGGCCGGGCATGACAATGTCCATCAGCACAGCGTCGGGCTTTTCCTGACGCGCCAGCGCCACGCCGTCGGCGCCGTTCTCAGCCTTGAGAACCTCGTGGCCGTGTTTTTCCAGCATCCCGGTCAGCTTGTACATTTCAGTCGGCGAGTCATCGACGATCAGAATTCGAGCCATGGTGTTCCCCATAGAAACAGCCGCCCCTGGGTGAGGGCACGGCATCAAGATAGTTGTTGTTCTACTGCCACGAACCCTGGCACATGAGCCTTGATCGCACTGAGCAGTTCTTCCTTGCTAAACGGTTTGGTCAAAAACTGATCAGAACCGACAATTCGCCCCTTGGCTTTGTCGAACAGCCCGTCCTTGGAGGACAACATGATCACCGGCGTAGACTTGAATGCCCGGTTGTTCTTGATCAACGCGCACGTCTGATACCCGTCGAGTCTGGGCATCATGATGTCGACAAATATGATTCTCGGATGATTATCAGCAATCTTGGCCAGCGCATCGAAGCCGTCTACTGCGGTGATCACTTCACAGCCGACGTTTTTCAGCAGGGTCTCGGCGGTGCGACGAATCGTTCGGGAGTCGTCGATGATCATCACTTTCAATGGGGCTGAATGCTGTTCCATGTCTGCTCTACCATCGCCGCGGCGATTCAGATGGGCTGCCTTCGGCCGGGCGTCTGGTGCTGGTCGGATCGCTAACCCCCCTTCTAGAGGGCTCGAATGGCAACCGACGTGAAGTCAGATGCCGAGCCTTTTTAGCACACTCTCCAGACGCAATCCATAAAGCAAATGCGCCACGCTTGCCCCTTGACCCCAAGCGTGCGCAGCGCCACCCTGACGCCTGTTTTCGGCCCGTTGCGGCCATTACCGATCAGAGGATATCGCCCCATGAGCATTCGCCTGGGAATTGTCATGGACCCTATCGAGCGCATCTCCTATAAAAAGGACAGCTCGTTGGCCATGCTCCTTGCAGCGCAAGCGCGCGGCTGGTCACTGTTCTATATGGAACAGCATGATCTTTATCAGGATGCCGGGCAGGCCCGCGCACGGATGAAGCCGCTGAAGGTGTTTGCCGATCCGGCGCACTGGTTCGAACTGGAGGCCGAAGTCGACAGCGGTCTGGACGACCTGGACGTGATCCTGATGCGCAAGGATCCGCCGTTCGACATGGAATTCGTCTACGCCACTTACTTGCTGGAGCAAGCCGAGCGTGCGGGCGTGCTGGTGGTGAACAAGCCCCAGAGCCTGCGTGACTGCAACGAAAAGCTGTTCGCTACGCTGTTTCCGCAGTGCACGCCGCCGACGCTGGTCAGCCGTCGTTCGGACATCCTGCGGGAATTCGCCGCCAAGCATGGCGACGTCATTCTCAAGCCGCTGGACGGCATGGGTGGCGCGTCGATCTTCCGTCATCGCGCGGGCGACCCGAACCTGTCGGTGATTCTGGAAACCCTGACGAACCACGGCCAGCAGCAAATCATGGCGCAAGCGTACCTGCCTGCGATCAAGGACGGCGACAAGCGCATCCTGATGGTGGACGGTGAGCCTGTGCCTTATTGCCTGGCCCGCATCCCGGCCGCCGGCGAAACCCGTGGCAACCTGGCAGCGGGCGGCCGAGGCGAAGCGCGTCCCCTGACTGACCGCGACCGCTGGATCGCCGCCGAAATCGGCCCGACCCTGCGCGAAAAAGGTTTGTTGTTTGTAGGACTCGACGTGATTGGCGAGCACCTGACCGAAATCAACGTCACCAGCCCGACCTGCATCCGTGAAATCGACAACGCGTTCGGTACGGACATTGGCGGGATGTTGATGGATGTGATCGAGAAGAAGCTGCAGGCCCGGTAACCGCATCGCCTCATTCGCGAGCAAGCTCGCTCCCACAGAACCGCTGCAATTCTGTGGGAGCGAGCCTGCTCGCGAAGAGGGCCGTATTGCCAGCACATCCCTCGACACCTGAAATTCGCCCACTAATCGGCCCGCAGATATCAAAGCCCAAGAACGCCCTGACATTGCGTTATCATGCGCGGCCTGAATTTCGCCCTAGGTGGGTTTCCGCAATGCTGGCTTGTGTGACTCCGGAGCGTCGATGAACGCTGCGGTCGACAGTGATCTCCCGATGGCCCTGACCCGTACCACCGTGCGCCCGGCCGATCGCCTGGGTTTTACCTTGATGATCGCAGCCCTCGTGCACCTGGCGCTGATCCTTGGCGTGGGTTTCACCTACGTCAAACCCGAAAAGATCAGCCAGACGCTGGAAATCACCCTCGCCCCCTTCAAGAGCGACACCAAGCCCAAGGACGCTGACTTCCTCGCACAGGAAAACCAGCAAGGCAGCGGCACCCTCGACAAGAAGGCCGTGCCCAAGACCACCGAAATCGCACCGTATCAGGACACCAAGATCAACAAGGTGACGCCTCCGCCCGCTGCCAAACCGGTGATCAAGCAGGAAGCGCCCAAAACGGCCGTCGCCACCAAGGCGCAGGCGCCGCAAAAAACCGTCGCCAAGCGCGACGAAGTCAAACCCGAAGAGGCGAAGAAAGCCGCGCCCACGTTCGACAGCGCCCAGTTGAACAGCGAAATCGCCAGCCTTGAGGCCGAACTCGCCGACGAGCAGCAGGCGTACGCCAAGCGTCCGAAGATCCATCGCTTGAGCGCTGCGTCGACCATGCGCGACAAGGGCGCCTGGTACAAAGAGGACTGGCGCAAGAAGATCGAGCGCATCGGCAACCTCAATTATCCTGAAGAAGCCCGGCGCCAGCAGATCTACGGCAGCCTGCGGATGATGGTGTCGATTAACCGCGACGGCTCTTTATATGAAGTGCTGGTGCTTGAATCGTCCGGACAGCCGTTGCTGGATCAGGCCGCTCAGAGAATCGTGCGGCTCGCGGCGCCATTTGCGCCGTTTAGTGGCGACCTGGCTGACATCGACCGGCTCGAGATCATCCGCACCTGGAAGTTTGCCCGCGGGGACAAGCTGTCCAGTAACTGATTGAGTTAGGGGAGCCACTGCATAGCAGCCACTGTAGGAGCGTGGCTTGTGTCTGGGCCGCATTCGGACGATCTGCCGGGTACCGGCAGCAAAACCTGTGAATGCGGTCAATCAGACGCATCCTGCTGACCGAATGTGCGACGGGTCCCCCGCCGATCGCGGGACAAGCCACGCTCCTACCAGTTTTTGCGTCATGCACTAATCCCGTAGTTGTCACAGCAGCCCCGCAGCGCCACACTAGGGCTCATGAAAAACGTCACTCCGTCGTACCTCAAGCATCAATTTCTGATCGCCATGCCCCACATGCACGATGAGAACTTCGCTCAGACCTTGACCTACATCGTCGAGCACAACGCCAATGGCGCAATGGGTCTGGTGATCAACCGACCGCAAAGCCTGTCGCTGGCGGACATTCTGGAGCAGTTGCGCCCGGAAATGTCGCCACCCGTTCGCTGTCAGCACATCCCCATTCATGTCGGCGGCCCGGTTCAAACCGATCGCGGTTTTGTCCTGCACCCCACCGGCCAGATTTTTCAGGCCACGGTCGATCTGGGCGGCATCTCGCTGTCCACCTCGCAGGACATCCTGTTTTCGATCGCCGACGGCTACGGCCCTGATCAAAACTTGATCACCCTGGGCTATGCCGGCTGGGATGCCGGCCAGCTCGAAGCCGAATTTGCCGCCAACGCCTGGCTGAACTGCGCGTTCGACCCCGCGATTCTGTTCGAACTCGACAGCGAACAGCGGCTCGACGCGGCGGCTGCCAAATTGGGCGTCAACCTGAATCTGCTGACCAGCCAGGCGGGCCACGCCTGATGACCGCACTGCGCCTGCTTCTGGGGTTTGACTACGGCACCAAACAGATCGGCGTCGCTGTCGGCCAGGTCATCACCGGCCAGGCCCGGGAGCTGTGCACCCTGAAAGCGCAGAACGGTGTTCCGGACTGGGACAAGGTCCAGGCGCTGATCACCGAGTGGAAGCCTGACGCCATTGTCGTCGGCCTGCCGCTGAACATGGACGGCACGCCCAGCGAAATGAGCGCTCGCGCCGAGAAATTCTCGCGCAAGCTCAACGGCCGGTTCAACGTGCCCGTCTATACCCATGACGAACGCCTGACCACCTTTGAAGCCAAGGGTGAGCGCATGTCGCGCGGCGGGCAGCGTGGCAGCTACCGCGACAACCCGGTGGACGCCATTGCCGCAGCGCTTCTGCTGCAAGGCTGGCTGGAAGCCAACAGCGCGCTGTTCGACACGTGAGCGCCTTACATTGCACTGCATTGAACAGCACTGAATTCGAGTTTAAGCCCGGCCAGCCGCAAGGAATGGGACCGGGCTTCTGAAGGAGCGACCATGAGCACCCTGCCCAACCCCGCCGAACTGATCAGCCAGATGGCGATCGACCTGAACGCGCACCTGAATAAACGTGGTATCAGCGAGCCGCGTTTCATCGGCATTCGTACCGGCGGCGTCTGGGTCGCTCAGGCGCTGCTCCAGGCCCTGAACAGCCAGTCCCCGCTCGGCACGCTGGACGTGTCCTTTTACCGTGATGACTTCAGCCAGAACGGCCTGCACCCGCAAGTGCGCCCTTCCGAGCTGCCGTTCGAGATCGAGGGCCAGCATCTGGTGCTGATCGATGACGTATTGATGAGCGGCCGAACCATTCGTGCAGCCCTGAACGAACTGTTCGACTACGGCCGACCGGCCAGCGTGACGCTGGTATCGCTGCTTGATCTGGACGCTGCCGAGCTGCCGATTCGTCCGAATGTGACCGGCGCGACGCTCGATCTGTCTCCGACCGAACGGGTCAAGCTGTCCGGCCCGACGCCACTGACACTTGAACTGCAAGACCTTTCCACCGATTCCGCCGCCCTCTAAGAGTCCTTTGCGATGACGCCTTTCGACGCCAAGCGCCCGCTGCAGCTGAACCATCAGGGTCAGCTGCAACATTTTCTCTCGCTCGACGGTTTGCCCCGCGAACTGCTGACCGAAATCCTCGACACCGCCGACTCGTTTCTCGAAGTGGGCGCCCGAGCGGTGAAAAAAGTGCCGTTGTTGCGCGGCAAGACTGTGTGCAACGTGTTCTTCGAGAACTCGACCCGCACGCGCACCACCTTCGAACTCGCGGCGCAACGGCTGTCGGCGGACGTCATCACTCTGAACGTGTCGACCTCGTCGACCAGCAAGGGCGAAACGCTGTTCGACACACTGCGCAACCTTGAAGCCATGGCGGCCGACATGTTCGTCGTGCGTCACGGCGATTCGGGCGCGGCGCACTTCATCGCAGAGCACGTCTGCCCGCAGGTGGCGATCATCAACGGCGGCGACGGCCGTCATGCGCACCCGACGCAGGGCATGCTGGACATGCTCACGATCCGTCGCCACAAGGGCAACTTCGAGAACCTTTCGGTGGCCATCGTTGGCGACATCCTGCACTCGCGTGTGGCGCGTTCGAACATGATCGCCCTCAAGGCACTGGGCTGCCCGGACATCCGCGTGGTCGCCCCCAAAACCCTGCTGCCGATTGGCGTCGAGCAGTACGGCGTGAAGGTCTACACGGATCTGGCTGAAGGCCTGAAAGACGTCGATGTGGTGATCATGCTGCGTCTGCAACGCGAGCGCATGTCAGGCGGCCTGTTGCCGAGCGAAGGCGAGTTCTACCGCCTGTACGGGCTGACCACCGCCCGCCTGGCTGGCGCCAAGCCGGACGCCATCGTCATGCACCCCGGCCCGATCAACCGTGGCGTGGAAATCGAGTCGGCAGTGGCCGACGGCGCGCATTCGGTGATCCTCAATCAAGTGACCTATGGCATCGCCGTGCGCATGGCCGTCTTGTCCATGGCCATGAGTGGCCAAACCGCCCAACGCCAGTTCGAGCAGGAGAACGCGCAGTGAAGTTCAGCATCATCAACGCTCGCGTCATCGACCCTGTCAGCGGTCTGGATCAAGTCATCGACGTTCACCTGGAAGCCGGAAAGGTCCTGGCGCTCGGCGCGGCACCTGCCGATTTCACGCCTTCACAAATCATCGACGGCGCAGGACTGGTGGCAGCACCGGGGCTGGTCGATCTGAACGTGTCGCTGCGCGAGCCGGGCTATAGCCGCAAAGGCAGCATCGCTTCGGAAACCCGCGCGGCTGCAGCCGGTGGTGTGACCAGCCTGTGCTGCCCGCCCAGGACCAAGCCCGTCCTGGACACATCGGCGGTTGCCGAGCTGATTCTGGATCGCGCGCGCGAAGCCGGACACAGCAAAGTCTTTCCGATCGGCGCATTGAGCAAAGGCCTGGAAGGCGAGCAACTGGCTGAGCTGATCGCCCTGCGTGACGCTGGCTGCGTAGCGTTCACCAACGGCCTGGTCAATTTCAGCAGCAACCGCACCCTCTGCCGCGCGCTGGAATACGCGGCGACCTTCGACCTGACGGTGATCTTCAACTCGCAGGATTACGATCTGGCGCAAGGCGGACTGGCACACGACGGCCCGACCGCTGCCTTCCTCGGCTTGCCGGGCATCCCGGAAACCGCTGAAACCGTCGCACTGGCCCGTGACCTGCTGCTGGTCGAGCAAAGCGGCGTGCGCGCTCACTTCACCCAGCTGACCAGCGCCCGCGGTGTGGCCTTGATTGCACAGGCCCAGGCCCGTGGCCTGCCGGTGACCGCTGACGTGGCGCTGTATCAATTGATTCTCACGGACGAAGCGCTGATCGACTTCTCCAGCCTCTACCACGTGCAACCGCCGCTGCGCACACGCGCTGACCGCGATGCATTGCGCGAAGCGGTGAAGTCCGGCGTGGTCCAGGCCATCTCCAGCCACCACCAGCCACACGAACGCGACGCCAAGCTCGCACCGTTCGGCGCGACGGAGCCAGGCATCAGCAGCGTCGAGCTCCTGCTGCCGTTGGCGATGACGCTGGTCGAGGACGGCCTGCTTGACCTGCCGACGCTGCTGGCGCGACTGAGCGCAGGGCCTGCGGCGGCCTTGCGCCTGCCTGCGGGCCAATTGGCCGCTGGCGCGCCCGCGGATCTGGTGCTGTTCGACCCTGCGGCGTCTACCGTGGCGGGCGAGAAGTGGCTGTCGAAAGGCGAAAACTGCCCGTTCCTCGGCCATTGCCTGCCGGGCGCGGTGAAGTACACGTTTGTGGATGGGCGGATCAGTTACATCGGGTGACCGTTCAGCTGCCGGTCCGACACGCCTCACTCTCACAGGCAACTTCAAACCCGTGAGAGTGAGGGTGTTCTGAACCGAGCGGAAACCCTACCTCTGGGCGTTCTTCATGGAGATCTGATCATTCAGCGTCCAGAAGTCGTACAGCACGCCGAGAAACGCAAAGCCGCCCGTCAACAGGTAAAGGATGCCGGTGATCCATTTGCCCTGGTACATCCGGTGTACACCGAACACGCCCAGAAAGGTCAGCAGAATCCAGGCGACGCTGTAATCGGTGCTGCCCGCGTTGAATCGCAGGTCCGCTTCACGATCCATCGACGGGATCAAAAACAGGTCGATCAGCCAGCCAATCCCCAGCAACCCGAAGGTGAAAAACCAGATCGTCCCGGTGACTGGCTTGCCGTAATAGAACCGATGGGAACCGGTAAAGCCGACGATCCACAGCAGATAACCCATGATCTTGCTGTGGGTGTCCGGACGTTGGACGTCAGGGTAATAGGTGTTCATTGCTTACCTCTTTTCCACCGATAGAAAAAAATATGCGTAAATTTTGTGACTTTCGTATCGCTCTCCGACGTATGGCTTGAACCTCTACTGATTCGCGCAAACCCTTGTTCTGCAAGGTGATGCCTGAAGAGATGTGACAGTTTTACTGTCAAAACTGACTCCAGAGCCAGTAAATTGTTCGACAAGTGGCCTCAGAAACGGTGAAAAAGCTGTTATAAAGTTGCGCGCTGACCACTATGAGCCCTGCCTAATGCGTCCATTTTTCAAGACATGGCTAACTATTTGCCTATTTATGCCATTGGCCGCCCACGCCACCAATCGTGAGCAAGCGTTACCTTCGAGCTTTACGGGTTTTACCGCCAAATCCGAGTCATCGGAAACCGTATCGCGCAACATTGCCGCTCAACGCGCAGCAATCGCCGCCCTCGAAGAAACAGCAACCCCGCTTGAGACGTCAAGCAAGAACAGCCGAGCAACCAAGGGCAAGAAGTCCCACAGTTCTCGCAAGATTTCGCAGAACACCGTTGCCCTCGCGAATGCAGGGCAGCCGGGCACCAAGCAAAGCAGCAATGTCGTTAACCGAGCTGTAAAAGCCATCGGTACCCCTTATCGTTGGGGCGGCACCAGCCCAACCAAAGGCTTCGATTGCAGCGGCCTGGTCAAATACGCGTTCAACGACGTGAGCGAAGTGGATTTGCCGCGTACCTCCAACGCCATGGCTGAAGGCCACGGTCAGAAGGTGGATCGCAAAGACCTGAAGCCGGGCGACTTGCTGTTCTTCAACATCAAGAGCCGCAAAGTAAACCACGTCGCCATCTACCTCGGTGACGACCAGTTCGTTCACGCCCCTCGTCGCGGCAAGTCGGTGACCATCGACACGCTGAAAAAGCCGTACTGGGACAGCCACTACGTGGTTGCCAAGCGCGTGCTGCCGAAACAGGCGCCAACGCAGAAAGGCACGGTGCGGATCGCCCAGCGCTGACGGGCGCCAATCTGTAAGACGATAGAAACCTGTGGGAGCGAATTCTTTCGCGAGAGGCCGAAACAGCCGATAGAGACTCATCGGATGTACGGGCCAATCGCGAATGAATTCGCTCCCACAGTTGCTTATGGCCAGCAGTCAGAAATTATCAGGCGTCTTCGCTTTCTCACGCGCGCTTTCCCGGGTGATCAGGCCTTTGCTCACCAGATCCTTCAGGCACATGTCCAGTGTCTGCATCCCCAATGACCCACCGGTCTGAATCGAGGAGTACATCTGCGCCACCTTGTCCTCACGGATCAGGTTACGGATCGCGGAGGTGCCGATCATGATCTCGTGCGCCGCCACCCGGCCACCGCCCACTTTCTTGAGCAACGCCTGGGACACGATGGCGTGCAGTGACTCGGACAACATCGAGCGAATCATCGATTTTTCCTGAGCCGGGAACACGTCCACGATCCGGTCGATACTCTTCGCCGCCGACGTGGTGTGCAGTGTGCCGAACACCAGGTGTCCGGTTTCCGCAGCCGTCAGCGCCAGCCGAATGGTTTCCAGGTCACGCAACTCGCCCACCAGAATCACGTCCGGGTCTTCCCGCAACGCCGAACGCAACGCCTCGGAGAAGCCATGAGTGTCGCGATGGACTTCACGCTGGTTGATCAGGCTTTTCTTGGACTCGTGAACGAATTCGATCGGGTCTTCGATGGTGAGGATGTGGTGGTGTTTGTTGGCGTTCAGGTAATCGACCATCGCCGCAAGCGTCGTCGACTTGCCCGACCCGGTCGGCCCGGTCACCAGCACCAGCCCCCGAGGGACATCGGTAATTTTCCGAAACACTTCCCCCATGCCCAGCTCTTCCATGCTCAGGACCTTGGAGGGAATGGTCCGGAACACAGCACCTGCACCACGGTTCTGGTTGAACGCGTTGACCCTGAACCGCGCCACGCCCGGCACCTCGAAGGAAAAGTCCGTTTCCAGATCCTCCTCGAAGTCCTTGCGCTGCCTGTCGTTCATGATGTCGTAGATCAGCGCCTGGACTTCTTTCTGGTCCAGCGCTGGCAGGTTGATCCGCCGCACATCGCCATCGACGCGAATCATCGGTGGCAGGCCGGCAGAGAGATGTAAGTCCGACGCGCCTTGCTTGGCACTGAAGGCAAGCAGCTCGGTAATATCCATACAGCTCCTCATCACATAGAATGCCGCAGACTTTAGCCCTGCTGGCGCAAATCAATGTCCACGATAGCAGAGAACATTTCAACGCTCGCAGAGCGAATTCACAACGCCGCGCAGGCCGCCCAGCGCGACCCGGCTTCAGTGGTCCTGCTCGCCGTGAGCAAGACCAAGCCGGCAAGCGATCTGCGCGAAGCGTACGCCGCCGGGCTGCGCGACTTCGGCGAGAACTACCTGCAGGAAGCCCTCGGCAAACAGACCGAATTGAGCGACCTGCCCTTGATCTGGCATTTCATCGGCCCCATCCAGTCCAACAAGACTCGCGCAATCGCCGAGAACTTCGCCTGGGTACACTCCGTGGATCGTCTGAAAATCGCACAACGCCTGTCCGAGCAACGCCCTGCCGATCTGCCCCCGCTCAACATCTGCATTCAGGTCAATGTCAGTGGCGAAGCCAGCAAATCCGGCTGCACCCCTCAAGACCTGCCTGCGCTGGCCCAGGCAATCAGCGCCCTGCCCCATCTGAGATTGCGCGGATTGATGGCAATTCCCGAACCGACAGAAGACAGCGACGAACAGAACGCTGCTTTTGCTGCTGTACGCACTTTGCAAGATCAACTGAACCTGCCGCTGGACACCCTTTCCATGGGCATGAGCCACGACCTGGAAGCCGCCATCGCACAAGGCGCGACCTGGGTGCGGATCGGCACTGCCCTCTTCGGCGCCCGCAATTACGGGCAGCCTTAACCTTTGCCTCACAGGAAATCGTTCATGAGCAAGACCCGTATCGCGTTCATCGGCGCCGGCAACATGGCGGCCAGCTTGATTGGCGGCATGCGCGCCCAGGGCGTCGAAGCTGAATTGATCCGCGCCAGCGATCCCGGCGCAGAAACCCGCGAGCGTGTGGCCAAAGAGCACGGCATCAAAGTCGTCGCAGACAACGCTGAAGCCATCGAAGGCGCCGACGTGGTGCTGCTGGCGGTGAAACCACAGATGATGAAAACCGTCTGTGAAGCGCTCAAACCAGCCCTCAAGCCGAATCAGTTGTTGGTGTCCATTGCGGCCGGTATCACCTGCGCCAGCATGAAAGCCTGGCTGGGCGAGCAGCCTATCGTGCGCTGCATGCCGAACACCCCGGCGCTGCTGCGTCAGGGCGTAAGCGGCCTGTACGCCACCGCTGAAGTGACTCAAGCGCAACGCCAGCAAGCCGAAACCCTGTTGTCCGCGGTGGGTATCGCCCTGTGGGTCGACGAAGAGACTCACATCGACTCCGTCACCGCCGTCTCGGGCAGCGGCCCTGCGTACTTCTTCTTGCTGATCGAAGCCATGACTGCGGCGGGCGTGAAGCTGGGGTTGTCGCAAGAGGTCGCCAAACAGCTTGCCGAACAGACCGCGCTGGGCGCCGCTCGCATGGCCACCGAAAGCGATGTCGATGCCGCCGAACTGCGTCGGCGCGTGACCTCGCCGGCGGGCACCACGGAAGCCGCGATCAAATCGTTCCAGGCGGACGGTTTTGAAGCGATGGTAGAAAAGGCGCTGGGCGCTGCCGCACATCGCTCGGCCGAGATGGCCGAGCAGCTGGGCAAATAAGGAGCAATTCATGAATGCACTCACCGGCGCCACGATTTTCGTCATTCAGACGCTGATCAGCCTGTACCTGACCATCGTTCTGCTGCGCTTCGTGCTGCAACTGGTCAAAGCCAACTTCTACAACCCGCTCTGCCAGTTCGCCGTGCGCGCCACTCAGCCGCTGCTCAAGCCTATCCGCCGGATCGTGCCTAGCGTGTTCGGTCTGGACACGTCGTCTCTGCTACTGGGCATCGTGATTCAGGCGCTGTTGATGGCGTTCGTGCTGATGATGACTTACGGCACCATCGGCGACGTGCCGCATCTTTTGATGTGGTCGATCATCGGCATCACGTCGTTGCTGCTGAAAATCTTCTGGGTCGCGATGATCATCATGGTGATCGTGTCCTGGATCGCGCCTGGCACTCACAACCCGGCTGCCGAACTGGCCTACCAGATCAGCGAGCCAATTCTGGCACCGTTCCGCCGCATCATCCCCAACCTCGGCGGCCTGGACATCTCGCCGATCTTCGCTTTCCTGGCGATTCAGGTGCTGCAGTCGTACGTCATGCCTGAGCTGGCTGCCTATGCCGGTATGCCGCAGGAACTGTGGCGATTGATCTGAAACCTGGGGCGACCGAAGCCATCTTCGTCGCCCCGAATTTGCAGACGTACGCCGATCGCCTCTGCCGAAGGCGTGGGAGCGTGGCTTGTCCCGCGATCTGCTGCGCAGCGGCAGTAAAGGCTAAGAACGAGATCTTCCTGAATGATCTCGCCGCCCGGATTTAGGGGCGCTGCGCACCCCATCGCGGGACAAGCCACGCTCCTACGCAGTACGGGCAGAATCGAAAGCCCGACCGCCAGCGAATTCAGCTGTTTAGTTTGTTGCCGCTCCCCCCCGCGATCTTTAGACTTACGCCTCATTTCAGCGAGAGCAGGGTCGATGTCCACGGTCTTTCCCGAAGATTCTGTCGGTCTAGTCACGCCGCAAACGGCGCATTTCAGCGAGCCTCTGGCGCTGGCCTGCGGTCGCTCGCTGGCTGCCTATGACCTCGTCTATGAAACCTACGGTCAACTCAACGCCGCCAAAAGCAACGCGGTGCTGATCTGTCACGCCTTGTCTGGCCATCATCACGCTGCTGGCTACCACAGCGCCGACGACCGCAAGCCGGGCTGGTGGGACAGCTGCATCGGTCCTGGCAAGCCTATCGACACGAACACGTTCTTCGTCGTCAGCCTGAACAACCTGGGCGGCTGCAACGGTTCGACCGGTCCGAGCAGCATCAATCCGGAAACCGGCAAGCCGTTCGGCGCCGACTTCCCGGTGTTGACCGTCGAGGACTGGGTCCACAGCCAGGCGCGTCTGGCCGACACACTGGGCATCCAGCAATGGGCGGCCATCGTCGGCGGCAGTCTGGGCGGTATGCAGGCGCTGCAATGGACCATGACCTACCCGGACCGTGTTCGCCATTGCCTGGCCATTGCTTCGGCCCCGAAACTGTCGGCGCAGAACATCGCCTTCAACGAAGTCGCCCGACAGGCGATTCTGACCGATCCCGAATTCCACGGCGGCTCATTCCAGGAAATGGGCGTGATCCCCAAACGCGGCCTGATGCTGGCGCGCATGGTCGGGCACATCACGTATCTGTCCGATGACTCCATGGGCGAGAAATTCGGCCGTGGCCTGAAAAACGAAAACCTCAACTACGACTTCCACAGCGTCGAGTTCCAGGTCGAAAGCTACCTGCGCTATCAGGGCGAAGAATTTTCCGGCCGGTTTGACGCCAACACGTACCTGTTGATGACCAAGGCGCTGGACTACTTCGACCCGGCCGCCAACTTCAATGACGACCTGGCCGCCACCTTCGCCCACGTCACGTCCAAATTCTGCGTCATGTCGTTCACCACCGACTGGCGTTTCTCGCCCGCGCGTTCGCGCGAACTGGTGGACGCCCTGATGGCCGCGAAGAAGGACGTCTGCTACCTGGAGATCGATGCACCGCAAGGCCACGACGCCTTCCTGATGCCGATCCCGCGCTACCTGCAGGCCTTCTCCAGCTACATGAACCGAATTGCACTCTGAGGACACCATGAGAGCCGACCTGGAAATCATCCAAGACTGGATACCGGCAGGCAGCCGCGTGCTCGACCTCGGCTGCGGTGACGGCGAGTTGCTGGCCTGGCTGCAGAGCAACAAAAATGTCACGGGCTACGGCCTGGAAAACGACGCCGACAACATCGCCCGCTGCGTCGCGCGCGGCGTCAACGTCATCGAGCAAGACCTGGACAAGGGACTGGGCAACTTCGCCAGCAACAGCTTCGACGTCGTGGTCATGACCCAGGCGCTTCAAGCCGTTCATTACCCGGACAAGATCCTCGACGAAATGCTGCGCGTCGGTCGTCAGTGCATCATCACGTTCCCCAACTTCGGTCACTGGCGTTGCCGCTGGTACCTGGCAAGCAAAGGCCGGATGCCGGTGTCCGAATTCCTGCCGTACACGTGGTACAACACGCCGAACATCCACTTCTGCACCTTCGAAGACTTCGAAGAACTGTGCCGGGGTCGTTCGGCCAAGGTCATTGATCGGTTGGCCGTCGATCAGCAGCATCGACACGGTTGGGCCAGCAAGCTATGGCCTAATCTGTTGGGTGAGATCGGCATCTATCGGGTCAGCAGCCCGGGTCTGCAGGACCACCAGATCGCCGTGTGACCCCGACAATGAGGAGAATGATCATGGCTCGTCTGATCGCAATGTTCGGCCTGCTGTTTGCGCTTGCCGCGCCGGCCTCGGCCGCTGACAGTGCCAGCCTGAACCGGCAACAGCAGTTTGGCGACCTGATCATTCACTACAACGCCTTCGCGTCGGGGCTGTTGCAACCGACCATTGCAAAGGACAACGGCTTGATCCGCAGCAAGGGACAGGCCGTCATCAACGTTGCGGTTCTCAAGGGTGACAAAACCGTCACTGCCGACATCGACGGCTCAGTCGCCGATCTGACCGGACGCAAGAAAGCATTGAGCTTCAGACCGGTCAGCGAAAACGGTTCGGTCAACTACCTCGCACAGTTCGCCGTAGAGCCCGACAGCTCAGCCACTTACGTCTTCACGATCAACGTCAAAGCGGGTGATGGCGACACGCACACACTCAGCTTCAACCAGCAGATTTTCTCGGACCAATGATGAATTTCACCCAGCTCGTACTGGCCAGCCACAACGCCGGCAAACTCAAAGAACTGCAGGCCATGCTCGGTGGCAGCGTGCAACTGCGCTCGATCGGCGAGTTCAGCAGCGTCGAGCCTGAAGAGACCGGCCTGTCGTTCGTCGAGAACGCGATCCTCAAGGCCCGCAATGCGGCGCGCATTTCCGGCCTGCCGGCACTGGCCGACGATTCGGGGCTTGCCGTGGATTTTCTTGGCGGCGCGCCGGGCATTTATTCGGCGCGTTATGCCGATGGCAAAGGCGACGCGGCCAACAACGCCAAGCTGCTGGACGCCCTTAAAGACGTGCCCGAAGACCAGCGCGGTGCGCAATTCGTCTGCGTGCTGGCGCTGGTTCGCCATGCCGACGATCCATTGCCCATCCTCTGCGAAGGCCTGTGGCACGGTCGCATCCTCACCGCCGCCAGCGGCGAGCATGGCTTCGGCTACGATCCGCTGTTCTGGGTGCCTGAGCGCAATCTGTCGAGCGCCGAACTGAGCCCGGCCGACAAAAACCAGATCAGCCATCGCGCCCGTGCCATGGCCATTCTGCGTCAGCGTCTGGGTTTGCAATGACTGATGATGCCAACACCCGGCCGCTGATTCTCGGGGCGGCCGGTTTCAGCTCGGAGCAACCGCGAACCCCGCTGCCCGAACTGCCTCCACTGTCGTTGTACATCCATATTCCGTGGTGCGTGCGCAAATGCCCGTACTGCGACTTCAATTCCCACACCGCCAGCCCCGTGCTGCCGGAGCAAGAGTATGTGGATGCGCTGCTGGCCGACCTTGATCAAGACCTGCCGCACGTCTACGGTCGTGAACTGAGCACGATCTTCTTCGGGGGTGGAACGCCCAGCCTGTTCAGCGCCGACGCCCTCGGGCGGCTGCTCAAGGGCGTTGAGCAGCGCATTCGATTTGCACCCGACATCGAAATCACCTTGGAGGCGAATCCGGGCACCTTCGAGCAGGTGAAATTCAGCGCGTATCGTGGCCTGGGCATCAATCGGCTGTCGATCGGAATCCAGAGCTTTCAGGAAGCCAAGCTCAAGGCGCTCGGTCGCATCCACAACGGCGATGAAGCCGTCCGCGCTGCCGACATGGCGCGTCAGGCCGGCTTCGATAACTTCAACCTCGACCTGATGCACGGGCTGCCGGATCAATCGCAAGACGATGCCTTGGGTGATCTGCGTCAGGCCATCGCCCTCGCGCCCACGCACCTGTCCTGGTATCAGCTGACGCTTGAGCCGAACACTGTGTTCTGGAATCAGCCGCCGACGCTGCCGGAAGACGACATTCTCTGGGACATCCAGGAAGCGGGTCAGACCCTGCTCAGGGAAAACGGCTACGCGCAATACGAGGTCTCGGCCTACGCACAGTCCGGGCGCGCCGCGCGGCATAACCTGAACTACTGGAGTTTTGGGGACTTCATCGGCATCGGCGCAGGCGCTCACGGCAAGCTCAGCCATCCTGACGGACGCATCGTGCGCACCTGGAAAACACGTTTGCCCAAGGATTATCTGAACCCCGCCAAGTCGTACCAGGCCGGAGAGAAGCTGCTGGCGCTGGACGAAATGCCCTTCGAATTCCTGATGAACGCCCTGCGCCTCACAAATGGCGTCGACGCTGCATTATTTCAGCGTCGCACCGGTCTAAGCGTCGATTCGCTGGCCAGCGCGCGCCAGCAAGCCGAACAACGGGGCTTGCTGGAAGCCGATCCGGCCCGGCTGGTCGCCACTGCCCGCGGTCAATTGTTCCTCAACGACCTGCTGCAGTACTTTCTTCTTTAAGGCTTAACGCTAAGGACACTGAATGGACCTCGTACTCGACCTGCTGGCCACCGTCTCGCGTTGGAGCCGCAGCAACCTTTCGGAAATCGCACTGGCGTTGGTGGGTTGCCTGCTGATCCTGTTCGGCGCAGACATCAAAGGCTGGATCGAAGGACGCCTGAGCAGCTTTGCCGGCGCCTTGCGCGTACCGGTCATGGCATTGCTGTGCACCATCGGCAGCGGCGCGGCACTGATCTACGCCACCCCTTGGGTGGTTCGCGGATTGAGCCAGTTCAACAACTACAGCCTGGCGCCAGTGTTGTTAGTGGTGCTGGTGTTGATCGGGGTTGTCGCGGACAGAAAGTAACCGCTTCTGGCCAAAGGCCGTGGGAGCCGGCTTGCTGGCGAAGGCGTCAGGTCAGACACCATTGCAGTGAATGACAATCCGCATTCGCCAGCAAGCCGGCTCCCACAGGTTCAGCGGCGGGACCTGTTAT